>JANLOP010000317.1:0-1696 GCA_031366635.1 Betaproteobacteria bacterium
GCCTGCAACCGGCTGTCGGGTGACCACCCCTTTCACATGGCCGGCAAAAAGTATGTGGATGCGGTGCGCCTGGCCGGCTGCACGCCGCTGATCGTGCCCACCGCCGAGCCCGAAGAGCTGGCCGCACTGCTGGCCATCGCCCACGGCGTGCTGCTTACCGGCTCCAAAAGCAATGTGCATCCGCGCCATTTCAACCAGGCGGTGCTGGACGCATCACTGCCGCTCGACCCAGACCGCGACGCCTGGACCCTGCCGCTGGTCCCGCTGGCCATCGCCCGGGGCCTGCCGCTGCTGGCCATTTGCCGGGGTGCGCAAGAGGCCAATGTGGCCTTGGGCGGCACATTGCACCAGGCCGTGCAGCAGGTGCCACCGTTCAACGACCACCGCGCACCCGACGGCCAGCCGCCCGAGGTGCAATATGCCGATGTGCACCCGGTGCAGGTGGTGGCGGGCGGCCGGTTGGCGGCCATCGTCGGCCGGCCGCAGTTCAACGTCAACTCGCTGCACGGCCAGGCGGTGGATCAACTGGCGCCCGGTTTGCGGGTAGAGGCGCTGGCGCCCGACGGCCTGGTGGAGGCGTTCTCGGTGGCCGACGCACCCGGCTTTAACCTCTGCGTGCAGTGGCACCCGGAGTGGCAGGCGGCCAGCAACCCGGTGTCGATGCTGCTGCTGCAAGCTTTTGGTCAGGCCGCTCGGGCTTACCGGGATGGCCAGCCGCCCCGCGCAAGCCAGCCCGAACAAGCGCAGCCCGAACACGCCGCCCCAACCATCCCAAGGCCCGCGACATGGTGAACCGAGAAAACTTCAGCTTCCAGGATTTGGAGAACTGGCTCAACCAGCAGCGCGTGACCGAGATCGAATGTTTGGTGCCTGATTTGACGGGCGTGGCGCGCGGCAAGATATTGCCGCGCGAAAAGTTCACCGAGGACCGCGGCATGCGCCTGCCCGAGGCGGTGGTGGCGATGGGCGTGACGGGTGAGTTTCCGGAGGCTGGGCCGTATTACGACGTCATCAGCTCGACCGACAAGGACATGCACCTGCAGCCCGACCCCACCACCGCCCGCATCGTGCCCTGGGCAGTTGACCCGACCGCGCAGGTGATCCACGACTGTTACGACAAAGACGGCAAGCTGGTGCCGTTTGCGCCCCGGTCGGTGCTGCGCCGGGTGTGCGACTTGTACGCTGCAAAAGGCTGGAAGCCCGTCGTGGCACCCGAATTGGAGTTCTACCTGGTGGCCCGCAACACCGACCCCGACATGCCGCTCAAACCGCCCATCGGCCGCAGCGGCCGGGCCGAGACATCGCGCCAGGCCTACAGCATCGACGCGGTGAATGAGTTCGACCCGCTGTTCGAGGATGTCTACGCCTACTGCGCCAAGATGGGGCTGAACGTGGACACCCTGATCCATGAGGTGGGCGCCGGCCAGATGGAGATCAACTTCTTCCACGACCACCCGCTGGGCCTGGCCGACGAGGTGTTCTTGTTCAAGCGCACGGTGCGAGAGGCGGCGCTGCGCCACGACATGTACGCCACCTTCATGGCCAAGCCGATTGCCGGTGAGCCCGGCAGCGCGATGCACATCCACCAGAGCGTGGTCGATGCGGTCAGCGGGCTGAACATCTTCAGCAATGAAGACGGCACGCCGAGCAACGAGTTTTACTGGTTTATCGGCGGCCTGCAGCGCTACATCCCGGC
>JANLOP010000372.1:0-1775 GCA_031366635.1 Betaproteobacteria bacterium
CACTTTGACGCCATCGAGGCTCGGGTGAGCGACGCGCCGCGTGCCGACGAGATCGTGGTGGCCGTGGCCATCACCGACAGCGGCCGGCCGCTGGCCCGCATCGGCGGGCTGCAGGTGCATGAAATCAAGGGCGATGACGGCCTGAGATGACGGCGCTGCCGACGCGCTATCGTCCACCCCAATTTCTCTCTTGAAGGACGAGCCCATGACCCGAACCCGCCTGGCCGCCACGCTGTTGCTGCTGGCTGCCGCCCCTTTCACCGCCGCCCAGGCCCAGGGGGTGATCAAGATCGGCGAGGTCAACAGCTACAAGGTGCAGCCGGCTTTTCTGGAGCCGTACAAGAAAGGCATGGAGCTGGCGGTGGAAGAGATCAATGCCGCCGGCGGCCTGATCGGCAAAAAGGTGCAACTGATTACCCGCGACGACAACGGCGCACCGGGCGATGCGGTGCGCGCCGCTGAAGAGCTGGTCTCGCGTGAGCAGGTGGACGTGCTCACCGGCGGCTTCTTGAGCAATATCGGCCTGGCGCTGGCCGACTTTGCCAAGCAGAAAAAGTTTTTCTATCTGGCCAGTGAGCCGCTGACCGACAAAATCGTCTGGCAAAACGGCAACAAATACACCTACCGCCTGCGCCCGTCCACCTACATGCAAAGTGCCATGCTGGTGCCCGAGGCCGCCAAACTGAAGAAAAAGCGCTGGGCGGTGGTCTACCCCAATTACGAGTATGGCCAGAGCGCGGTGTCCACCTTCAAGGCGCTGCTCAAGGCCGCGCAGCCCGATGTCGAGTTTGTTGCTGAGCAGGCGCCGCCACTGGGCAAACTGGACGCCGGCAGCGTGGTGCAGGCGCTGGCCGATGCCAAGCCCGACGCGATCTTCAATGTGCTGTTTGGCGCGGATCTGGCCAAGTTTGTGCGCGAGGGCAATACCCGGGGCTTGTTTCAGGGCCGCGAGGTGGTGAGCATGCTGACCGGTGAGCCCGAGTATCTTGACCCGCTGAAAGATGAATCACCCAACGGCTGGATCGTCACCGGTTACCCGTGGTACGGCATCCAGACGCCCGAGCACAAGGCGTTTTTCCTGGCCTACCACCGCAAGTACAACGACTATCCGCGGCTCGGCTCGGTGGTGGGCTACACGGCGATCCACGCGATAGCGGCAGGCATCCGCAAAGCCAAGAGCAGCGAGACCGACAAGCTGGTTGCGGCCTTCAAAGGGCTGGCGCTGATGACGCCGTTTGGCAAGACCACCTTCCGCGCCCAGGACAACCAAAGCACGATGGGCGCTTACGTGGGCAAGACCAGGAACGAGAAAGGCAAGGGCACGATGGTGGACTATGTTTATCTCGATGGCGCCAACTACCAGCCGAGCGATGCCGAGGTAAAAAAACTGCGCCCGCAGCAATAACCCCCCCGAAGCGCCTTCGGCGTCCTTGCAGGCTGCGCTGGGCCACAGGCCCGGCCCCTCGGCAGGCACAAACGGCACGCCGTTTGTGTCCGGCTTCGGCCCCCAGGGGGCTGACCCGGGACAAGAAACAGTCCTTGCGGACGGTGTGCGCCCAGCATGGGCGTGAGCCAGCAAAGCCGACCGGTACGCAGCCGACGGTAAATGCGGCGCTTGTGCACCGACAGTTCGCGACTCTTACCTCGGGAGATCTGCGCCCCTTGGCGGTGAGGTGCTGATGGCAGAGACGGCCGGGTTGTGCCGTATCTGATGCGACCAGGCGCGAGATCAAGGGGCCCGATCTCAAGCGAGCGAACAGGCCCAGAGCCATCAG
>JANLOP010000009.1:0-2445 GCA_031366635.1 Betaproteobacteria bacterium
TGCTGCGGGCTTGAGGGTGCTGGAATGTGGGAGGCCGGGGCCGGCCGACGGGCAGCCGCGCCCGGCCAATAACTCAGTTCTGGCCTTCGGTCAGCGTGTCGAGCTGGAAGTTGCCGCCTTTGTGCACCAGCCAGATGTCGATATAAGTGGCTTTGCCCAGCCTGGCCGGCGGCGGGAACGGCCCGGCCTTGCGGATCATCTGCACGATCCACGGCCCCACCTCGGCCGCGCCGGGCGGGCGGCGCATGCGCACATCGGTCACCGTGCCGTCGCCATCGACATCGGTCTCGACAATCGCCACGCCGTACAGCAGCGGCGGCATGCGGCCCTTGTAGATGCGCATCGGGTAGCTGGCGTACAGGTGTCTGGCGGCGTCGCGCTTGTAGCCCAGGTCGGAGTCGGCCTCGCTGGCAGTGGCGGCTGCGGCCAGCGGCGACGGCACCATCGCAAACTGGGCCCAGGCCGGCGCAAGGCCCGTCCAGCCGGCCAGGCAGACGGCGGACAGCACAAAGAGCCGGGGAAATCGCAGTGCAGTGGGCATGTTGGGCAGCAGTGTAGGGCGGGCTTGCAGGGCCTGAACGGGCGAACTGCCGCCGTCCAACGGGCCTGATTTTTGTTGCGCCCTGGCAGCGCGGGCGCGACTGTTAACGCAACCAGCCTTTGCGCCGGAAGTAGATGAACGGTGCGGCCACCGACGCCACCATCAGCGCCAGCGCATACGGGTAGCCCCAGGGCTGGTCCAGCTCGGGCATGCCTTTGAAGTTCATGCCGTAAATGCTGGCGATCAAGGTGGGCGGCAGCAGTGCCACGCTGGCCACCGAGAAAAACTTGATCACCTTGTTCTGGTTGATGTTGATGAAGCCGACCGTGGCACTCATCAGGAAGTTGATCTTGTCAAACACAAAAGCGGTGTGCGAGTCGAGCGAGTCGATGTCGCGCAAGATTTGCCGCGCCTCCTCAAACTGCTCGGCGCCCAGCATGCGGCTGCGCATCATGAAGCTCACCGCGCGCCGGGTGTCCATCACATTGCGCCGGATGCGGCCGTTCAGGTCTTCTTCCTTGGCAATCGCGCTCAACGCGGCGCCCGCCGCCTGGTCGTCCACATCCTGCTTCAGCACCCGGGTGCTGACTTTCTCCAGGCTGTCGTAAATGCCTTCCAGCGCGTCGGCCGAGTATTCGGCATCGGCGTCGTACAGCTTGAGCAGCACATCTTTGGCGTCGCCGATCAGCGCCGGCACGCGGCGCGCCCGCAGCCGCAGCAGGCGGAATACCGGCAGGTCTTCACCGTGCACTGAAAACAGCACGCCTTCTTTCAGGATGAAGGCCACCCGCACATTGCGCGGCGTCACGTCGTCGTCGATCAGGAAATCAGACCGGATGTGCAGCTCGCCGTTGTCTTCTTCGTAAAAGCGGGCCGACTCTTCGAGGTCGTCATCGACGATGTTGTCCGGGATCGTCAGGCCGAAGCGGGCGGCAATCCAGCCCTTCTCCACCGCCAGCGGTGACTCCAGATCCACCCACACCGGCTGCGCCCCGGCCAGGCGGGCGGGGCCGTCGATTTCCTGCTGCACCAGCCGGCCCTGGGCCAGCGTGAACACATTGAGCATGCAAATCTCCAGCGCGGGGCGGTCAGCCGGGTGCGGCAACCGGCGGTGATACCGGGGATGGTCGGGCCTGCAAACCGGCGCACCCTTCAACCCAGCCTGGGGTGGCGGTCACCGAGGGCGGCAGAGGCCCAGCAGGGTGCGCCTTCGACAAAGCCGAAGAATTATGGCATCGTCACCAGCGCCGAATGGCCCGCAGCGGCGGGCGCGACGATCAGGCGGCGGGCAGCAGCCGGGCGATGGTTTCGACCAATTGCAGCGGGCTGAACGGCTTGATCAGGTATTCATCGGCACCCGCCTGATGGCCGGCGTCACGGTCTTTGACATGGCCGCGCGCGGTGAGCAGCACCACGCGAATGTGGCGCAACGCCGGGTTGGCCCGGACCAGCGCGCACACCTGCAAACCGTCCAGCTCACCGGGCATCATCACGTCGAGCAACATCAGGTCAGGGGCCACTTCAAGCGCCTTGCGCAAGCCCCCGGCACCGTCGGCCGCCTCGTGCAGTTCGTAGGGCTCGAACTCCAGCGTCATGCGGATCAGCTTGCGGATGTCGGCCTGGTCTTCGACGATCAATACGCGTTTCATGGCGACGGCTCCGGCGGGGCGTGAAGCGGGCAATCAGCACATACCGCCGCCCGACAGGGCTGGGCCAGCGCGCCGGCCGGCGTTGCAGCGCCGTGCGCCGTGGCAGCGCTCAGAAGCTGAGAGGATTTCGAGCGTGACCGAGCGGCGCGGCAAAAGGCGTTCGATCTAGGCGCAAAGCACAGCCATAGCCCGGGCTATGGCGCGCATTTGCAACGACGAGCGAGCGACTTTTGGCGTGATGAGCGGGCATGATCG
>JANLOP010000094.1:0-10921 GCA_031366635.1 Betaproteobacteria bacterium
CGGGCCACGTCAAAGCCTTGGGCCTGGCCGGCGGCGTCCAGCATCGTGTAATCACCGCCGCGTTTGACACCAAAGCGGAAGTCGTCACCGACCAGCACATAGCGCGCTTGCAGGCCGCGCACCAGCACGTCGGTGATAAAGGCCCGCGGCGTCTGGGCTGCAAACCGGGCATCAAAGCGCAGCACCACGGCCTGGTCAATGCCGCAGCGCGCCAACTCGCCCAGCTTGTCGCGCAGCGTGGCGATGCGCGCTGGCGCCGCTGCGGGCTGGCCGGCCAGCCGGGCAAAGTAGTCGCGCGGATGGGGTTCGAAGGTCAGCACACAGGACGGCACGTTGCGGTGCCGGGCCTCGCTGATCAGCAAGGCCAGCATGGCCTGGTGGCCCCGGTGCACGCCGTCGAAGTTGCCGATCGTCACGGCGCAGCCGCTGCGGCGAGGCGGCGCAGCATCGGCCGCTGCCGGGGTGCGGCTATTGGCCAGGGCCACCCCGTGGAAACCACGAAAAATCTGCATCACAAGATTATCGCGATGCGGTTGGGGCCAGCGGCGCCGGTGGCTGCGCGCTGCCGGCTCGGCCGCGTCGCGCTGCACAGCAGGCCGAGGGCGTGTTGCCCGGCCCGCTTGGGGCCGGTGGGTGGGCAAACCGCCGGCACCGTGCTGTCGAACAGTGGGTTGTGGCTGTCCCGTCGGTGTCGGCACGGTGCGGGCAGATCGAAGCCGCCTGCGCCTGCGCCAGCCGAGGGCAGGCGAATGGCGAATGGCGAATGGCGAATGGCGATTGCAGAACGGCGATTGGCGATGGACTACCGGCCGGCCGCCGCTGGCGCCTTGGCCATCAGCGCCGCTCGCTCGGCATCGCTGACAAACCGCCACTGGCCCGGCGCCGGCCCGTCGGCCAGGGTCAGCGCGCCAAACGCGCTGCGGTGCAGCGCATCGCAGTGGTTGCCCACCGCCGCCAGCATGCGCTTGACCTGGTGGTATTTGCCCTGAACCAGCGTCAGCCGCAGGGCAAAGTCACCGGTGATCTGGCAGCCTTCGGCGCGCACCGGCAGCGGGTCGTCGTCCAGCACCACGCCGTGCAGCAACTGGCGCACTTGTTCAGCGTCCAGCGGCCGGGCGGTGCTGATCTCATAGACCTTGGGCACATGGTGTTTGGGGGAGGTGAGCCGGTGGATCAGCTTGCCGTCGTCGCTCAGCAGCAGCAGGCCGGTGCTGTCCTGGTCGAGCCGGCCCACCGGCTGCACGCCGCGTCGGCGCAGCGGCGCCGGCAGCAGCAGCATCACACTCGGCCAGGTGGTGGGCTTTTGTGAGCACTCGTAGCCGGCGGGCTTGTGCAGCAGCAGCAGCGCGGTGGCCTGGTACAGATACGGCTGGCCCTCCACCTCGAAGGCCAGGTCGCGGGTATCGAGGTCGGCGGCCGGGTCGGTGGCCAGTTGGCCGGCCACCCGCACTTGATGGGCGGCAACCAGGCCCGGGCATTCACGCCGGCTGCCAAAGCCCTGGCTGAACAGCATGTCGTCAAGCCGCATGGTGGGCGCAGGGCGGGGTGGCGGGCTGGAGCGTCATTCGTGCGTCATTCGTGGGCTCGTGCGTCACTCGTGCAGCTCCAGCACGGTGAGGTGGTTGTCCCGCGCCGGCCAGACGCGGCCGACGATGCGCTCATTGATCACGCCCGAGCGGAACTCTCCCACCACTGGCCGGCTGGCGCCGTCGGCCGGCAAGATCTTGCTCACCGCCACACCGGCCACGCCCACCGGGATGCCGGGCGCCGGCTGGCCGTCCAGTGTGATCGTGTCGCGCGGCTTGCCAAAGTAGGCGCGCGGCCGGGTGAAGCTGACGATGGCACCGGCGGCCCGGTCGGCGTCGGCAATGCGCTCGGGCCGCAGGTGCACCGTGTCGGCCGAGCGCAAAAACGGCGCGCGGTAGACATGGGCCAGCGCAAAGCCCGGTGCCTGCACGACAAACTCCAGTGGCGTGCGGGCGTCGGTGCTGATGGGGCCCCAGCCGCCGTCGGCGCGCACGGCCTGGTCGGGCCACAGCGTGGCAGTGCGCACGCCGGTGCTGGCGTCCACCGCGTACACCGCCAGCCGGGCGCCGGGCGCCGGCAGGTTGGTGGGCCCGGCTGCCGTCACGCCGGTGACCTTGCCACTGAGCTGCACCACCGCCTCGGCCGTGATGTGGCGGGCGTTGTCGGTGATCGGCGCGCGGCCGGTGACAAACCGGTAAGCCGCCGCAAACGCCTCGGGGTGGTAGCTCAGCTCGCGGTGGTCGCGGCCCGGCAGCACCCCGTTGTCAGCGCCTTTGAGCGCCGGCCCGTCAAAGGTGACGTGGGTGGGCGTGCCCTTGGCGCCGATCCACAGCCCGTCGGGCTGGGCGTATTTGTCGTTGTTGTCGGACCGCACGGTCAGCCAGCGCACGCCGGGTGTCACCTCATTGCCGGGTGATCCCGCAGGCAGCGGCTTGCCATCTGGCCCTTTTGGCGCATTCAGCCCGCGCAAAAAAGGCCCGGCGCCATTGAACTCATTGTTCGGCCGGCTGTCTGGATTCGCCTGCACGCCGTGGTTGGGCGTGCCGCCCAGGATGGCGTGCGACACCTTGGCCGCGCCGCCGTTGCTGCCGCTGCCGCCGGCGATGTAGTTGCGGATGGCATTGCCGCCGCGTGAGTTGCCGATCAGCACCACTTTTGAGGCGCCAGTGGCGGCCAGCACCTGGTCGATCTCGGCCGCCAGTTGGCGCAGTTGGTCGTCGGTGGAACTGCGGCCCTCTTGCGCTGCGGTATTGTCGTCGCGGGCCAAGGGATAACTGAAATCCACCGCGTGCAGCCGCTCACGCGGCCAGCCGTTGCTTTGCCAGCGCCACAGCGTGGGCGTCCACAGCGCGGCGGTGTCGCCGTTGCCGTGCACAAAAACGATGGGCGGCAGGCTGTTGGCCGGCGGCAGCGGGCTGGCGCAGGCGGCCAGCAGGCCAGCGGCCAGCAGCGGCGCCAGCGCGCGGCGGCGCAGTGGCCATGACAAATTGGGCAAAAGGGTCATCGCGTGTCTCCGGTGTCGTTTTTGTTCGGCTGTCGCGTGGGTTTTGAGGTGGCGCGGCCGAGCCGGTTCAAGCCAGGCCCAGGTCGCGGGCGGATGGTAGGTAGGGCAGATCCGGCCCGCCGGGCAGCGCCAGGCCGTGGGCGGCGCGCACGGCATTGAGCACGGCGCGGGCCGTCACCTCGGCCGCCAGCGCGCCCAGCACGGTCAAGGTGGCCGGGCCGTGGTCGGCCAGGCCGGCGCCGCCGGTGGCCAGCGCAAACAGCGCATCGCCGTCGCTGGCGGTGTGCACCGGGTTGATGGCCCGGGCCAGGCCGTCATGCGCCATCGACGCCAGCTTGTTGGTCTGCGCCTTGCTGAGCCGGGCGTCGGTGGCCACGATGCCGATGGTGGTGGCCATGCCGGCCATCAGCGCCGCCGGCAGCCGGCCGGCGCACAGTGCGGCCATCGTGTTGAGCGTGGTGCGGCCGTCATCGCTGCGGGCGCCGGCAATCACCCGGCCGGTTGCCGGATCGACGACATCGCCGATGGCGTTGACCGCCACCAACGCCCCGACCGTGATCGCGCCCACCTTGAGCGACGCCGTGCCGATGCCGCCCTTCATCGCCCGGTCGATGCCAAACAGCTTGCCCACCGAGGCACCGGCGCCGGCGCCCACGTTGCCTTGGGCCGGGGCGGCGCGGTGGGCGGATTGACTGGCGGATTGGCTGGCGGCCTCGCAGGCGGCCTCGCAGGCGGCATAACCCGCAGCGGCGTCGGGCCGGATGGCCGCATCGCCCAGCCCCAGATCGAACAGCACCGCCGCCGGCACGATGGGGATGCAGGCAGGCCCCACGCGCACGCCGTGGCCGCGTTCTTCGAGCCAGCGCATCACACCGTCGGCGGCGGCCAGGCCAAACGCGCTGCCGCCGGTGAGCAGCAGCGCATGCACCACCTCGATGGTGGCCAGCGGGTGCAGCAAGTCGGTTTCGCGCGTGCCAGGCGCGGCGCCGCGCACATCCACCCCGGCCAGCACGCCCTGCGGGCACAGCAGCACGGTGCAGCCAGTGGGGCGCCGGGCGTCGGTGAAGTGGCCCACTTGCAGGCCGGCAATGTCGGTGATGGCGCCTGGGAACATGGCAATGAAAACGGGCCGGTGTTGCCGGCCCGTTCAGGGTGGGATCAGCGCGAGCCTAGCACCGGGGCTTCAGGCACCGGTGCCTCAGGCAAACACGCCAGCCGTGTCCTGCATGCCGGCCGAGACCTCGCCCAGGTGGTGCATCGTGTCGCCGTAGGCCATCTCCAGCATCGTCAGGCGCTTGAAGTAGTGGCTGCTGATGTACTCGTCTGTCACGCCGATGCCGCCGTGCAACTGGGTGCATTGCTGACCCACGTAGCGCATGCTCTGGCCCAGTTGCACCTTGGCCTGGCTGAGCGCGCGGCGGCGTTGCGCCGGTGCCTCGCCCAGCTTCATGCTGGCGTAAAAGCTCATCGAGCGGCCCAGCTCCAGCGCCATCTTCACGTCGGCAATGCGGTGGCGCAGCGCCTGAAAGCCCGCCAGCGTGCTGCCAAACTGCTTGCGGGTGTTCATGTATTCGACGGTGATGAGCAGCAGCTTGTCCATCAGGCCCACGCCCTCGGCACAGACGGCGGCAATGCCCACGTCCACCGCCTGCTGGATCAACGCAAGGCCGTCGTCGCTGATCAGCGTGGCGGCGGTGTGGTTGAGCATCAACTCACCGGCCCGGCCACCGTCTTGCGTCGGGTAGCCGGTGGTTTTGCTGCCGGCGGCGCCTTTTTCGACCAGGAACAGGCCGATACCGGCCTCGTCGCCCGCTGCACCCGAGATGCGCGCCGGCACGATGAAGGCATCGGCCTCGTCGGCGGCCGGCACGGTGATCTTCTGGCCCGTCAATGTCCAGCCGCCCGCGCCCGGCGTGGCGGTGCTGGCCACCTGGCTGAGCTGGTAACGCGCGCCGCGCTCTTGCAATGCCGGCACCACCAGCGCCGCGCCCGACGCGATCTTCGGATACCAGGCGGCTTGCACATCGGCCGGTGCGGCCGACAGCAAGGTGGGCACCACCAGCGCGGCCGCCGCAAACGGCGCGTTGACCAGGCCGCGGCCCAGCTCTTCCATCACCACCATCGCTTCGGTGGCGCCAAAACCCATGCCGCCGTGGGCCTCGGGCACGGCCAGCGCCGTCAGGCCCAGTTCGGCCAGCTCGGCGTAGACGGCGCGGCTGTGGCCGCCGGCCTTGGCCAGCGCATGGCGGCGCGGGAAGTCAAAGCCTTTTTCCACCCAGCGGTAAACAGCGTCGCGCAGCGAGTTCTGGTCGTCGGAGAAGTTGAAGTCCATGTCAGGCCCCTAAAACCGTCTGCGACACGATGTTGCGTTGGACCTCGTTCGATCCGCCGTAAATCGTCGTCTTGCGCATGTTGAAGTAGCTGCCGGCCAGCGGCGCGCAGACGGCGGCGCCGGCAAAGTCGCCCTGCCAGCCGGCCTCCATCGCCTCATGCTGGAACGGCAAGCTGGCCGGCCCGGCGGCCAGCATCATCAGCTCGGTGTAGCGCTGCTGGATCTCGCTGCCGCGAATCTTCAACAGCCCGGCCACATCCAGTGATTGCCGGCCTGATTTCTCAGCCGACAGCACGCGCAGCACCATCATCTCCAGTGCCACGATGTCCACCTCCACCTGGGCGATCTGGTCGCGGAAGCGCGGGTCGTCGTAAACGCCTTCGGCTTTGGCGATGCGCTTCAAACGCTCCAGTTCGCGCTTCGACCGGTTCACGTCGGCGATGCCGGTGCGCTCATGCGACAACAAGAATTTGGCGTAAGTCCAGCCCTTGTTCTCTTCGCCGATCAGGTTCTCGGCCGGCACCTCGACATTGTCAAACCACACCTCGTTGACCTCATGCTCGCCGTCCATCGTGATGATGGGCCGCACGCTGACGCCCGGGCTTTTCATGTCGATCAGCAAAAAGCTGATGCCGGTCTGTGGTTTGCCGTCGCTGCTGGTGCGCACCAGGCAAAAAATCCACTCGCCGTACTGGCCCAGCGTGGTCCAGGTTTTCTGGCCGTTGACGATGAAGTGGTTGCCCGAACTGGTGACGGTACGCACCGCCCGGCACTTCAGCGATGCCAGGTCCGAGCCCGACCCGGGCTCGCTGTAGCCCTGGCTCCACCACACCTCACCGCTGGCAATGCCGGGCAAAAAGCGCTGTTGCTGCTCGGGCGTGCCAAAGGCCATGATCACCGGGGCCACCATCACCGGGCCAAACGGCACGATGCGCGGCGCGCCGGCCAGCGCGCATTCCTCTTCAAACAAATGGCGCTGGATGGACGTCCAGCCCGGGCCGCCAAACTGGGTCGGCCAGTGGTAGCCCAGCCAGCCTTTGGCGCCCAAAATCTTGGCCCAGCGCTGCATGTCGTCGCGCGACTGGCGCAGCGCATTGAGCACCTTGTGGCTGATGTCGCTGGGCAGGCTGTCGGCCACCCACTGCCGGATCTCGGCGCGAAATGCCAGCTCGTCCGGGGTGAAGTTCAGGTCCATGATGGGGGCGTCTCCGGGGCTGCGGGCGGGCGCGGGCTTGCGCCGATCCAAGTTTTTAGCACGACCGTTCGATTCGGTTTTGTCCCTGCTGCGACAAGGCCGGCTCAGGATAATCGAGCCGGATGATCGATCAACATTCGGCGCTCGACTTGGCGCCAGCAACGCCCACCAGCGGGCCCGGCTACCGCGCCACCGTGTCGGCACTGGCGCTGGGCCAGGTGTTGAGCTGGGCCGCGCTGTACTACGCTTTTTCCAGCTTTGTGCTGCCGATGCAGCGCGCGCTGGGCTGGAGCAAGCCCACCTTGATGGGCGCATTCACGCTCGGCCTGGCGGTGTGGGGTGCGGCCACCTACGCGGTGGGCGCGGCCATCGATGCCGGCCGGGGCCGGGCGGTGATGACCGGGGGCTCACTGCTGGCCGGGCTGGGCTTTCTGGCCTGGTCGCAAGTCAGCGCGCCGTGGATGCTGTACGCGGTGTGGGCGGGCCTCGGCGCGGCGATGGCCGCCACGCTGTACGAGCCGGCCATCGCCGCGCTGTTGCGCGCCGGGCTGGACTGGCGCCAGGCGCTGCAAGTGATCGGCGCGGTGCTGCTGGGCGTGGCAGCCTTGCATGCCTGGGCGCTGCGCGGCCCGGCGCTGGTGGCCGGCCCGCACCACGCCGACGCACTGGCCGATGCCACGCTGCGCCAGGCGCTGCACCAATCCAGCTTCTGGCTGTTGACGCTGTGCTTCACGCTGCATGCCTTTGTGCAGGCCGCGCTGTGGGCCCACGTGATGCCAGTGTTTGCGTCCAAGCCGGTGACCGAGGCCGAAACCCTGCTCGTGCTGATGAGCATCGGCCCGGCCCAGGTGGCGGGCCGCTTGTTGTACGTCTGGCTCGGCCGGGCCTGGCGGGCCTGGCATTTGCGGGTGGTGGGCGCGCTGGTGCTCAGCGGGCTGCCGCTGTCGATGGTGTTGTTTGCACTCGGCCAGAGCCTGCCGGCGCTGCTGCTGTTTGCCGCCTTGTTTGGCGTCGCCAACGGCCTGGTCACCATAGTGCGCGGCGGGCTGGTTCCGCTGTACTTTGGCCGCTCGCATGTTGGCCGCATCGGCGGGCTGATGTCGGGCATCGGCCTGCTCAGCCGGGCCACCGCGCCGCTGGCCGCCAGCGCGCTGCTGGGGCTGCTGCCGGGCTACCGCGAGCTGCTGCTGGTGCTGTCGGGGCTGGGCGTGGCGTCGGTGATTGCCTTCTGGCGCGCCGGGCGGCCCTGACGGCGCTGGCAAGTCGCGCCCATCGCCATCTTTGACGACGAAGCCGCCGCGCCGCTGCGGTACAACCGCAGGCACTTCAACCGCCGTACGGAGCCCGCCATGCCTGCCTGCCAAACCCCCCACCTGCGTTGGCTTGCCGTGCTGGCCGGCCCCTTGATGCTGGCGGGCTGCGCCCAGCTGCGGCCCGATTGGGAAAACCAGAAGGAGGCCAGCGAGCAGATCACCGGGGTGGACCGCCACAGCACCTTCCCCGCAGTGCGGCGCACGGCCTTCGAGCAGGTCAACCTGGTGGAGATGATCGACCCCTTGGGCCGCACCAAGGCCCACAGCGACGCCAGCGGGAAGCCGACCGACGCTGCCGACAAAGCCGACCCGCGCAACTACGGCGTGCGCTACGACCTGGCCCTGGCCTGGTTCCGCTCGACCCAGGAGATCACCAAGCAGGACAAGCAACTGCAGCGCAACAGCGTGCAGGACAAGATGCTGGCGGTCTCAGTCTCGCGCTGCAATGTCTTCAAGACCTTTCTGCGGCGCCAGCAGAGCGATGTCAACTTCCTGCTGGGCAGCGCCACCACGGCGGCCGGCGTGCTGGGCGCGGTGCTGCCGGGGGCCACCGCGTCGCGCAATCTGGCGGGTATGGCCGGCCTGTTTTCGGGCACCCAGGCCGAATACAACAGCGCCTACTACAGCAACCTGGCCGCGCATGTGATCGTCCAGGGCATCGAGTTGCGCCAGGCCCGCTTGCAGAAAGAGCTGGTGCAGTCGCGCCGCGACCTGACCATCGACGCCTACTCGATGGAGGCCGCGATCAACGATGCCATCGTGATGGACGGCACCTGCTCCACCGTGGTGGGCCTGCTGGAGGCGGCCGACGCGATCAAGGAATCCAACAACCCCGGCCTGGCCCGTGCCGCCGAGGTGATGGCCGGCGTGCGGGTGATGAACGAGATCGCCAATGCCGAGAAGGTGAGCGAGCTGGCCGAGAGCGGCAAGCTGGCCAGGATGCTGCGGCAAAGCTCTATCGTCAGCTCGCCGCTGGTGGTGGCGTCGTCGCGGCCCAATAGCGGCAGCGCCAGCGCCCAGCAGGTCGACCTGGTGCTGGCCAGCCAGGCCCAGCAGCGCCTGGCGGCCGAGAAGGCCGCCGTGCTGGCGCGCGCAGTGGTGCTCTACCGCCAGGCCCAGGCCAAGCTGGCCAAGGCCGACCAGGCGGCGACCGACCTGGCGCCGACGGTGTCTGAACTGCTGGCCACCGCCATCGACGCCGCCGCCAAGCCGCTGCCGGTGGCTGATTGCACGGCAGCGGTGGTGCGGCCAGGCACCGAGCTGGCCGAAGCCCAGTTCGGCGCCCAGCTAGCGCCCAAGGACGAGGCCGCGCGCATCAAGGCTGCGCTCAAGCTGCAGACCGCGCTGGCCAATGCCAACGCCGCCGGCCAGCGGGTGCAGGCCCTGGTGGACTGGCTGAGCGCCGAGCCCGACAAGGCCCTGCAGGCCTGGGCCCCCCGCTTTGGCGCCGCCAAGCTCGACACCGCCGCGCTGGGCTTGCCGGTGATGGCCGCCGCGCCCGATAGCTTGAAAACGCTCTGCACCGCCGCGCCTGCGACCTGAGCTGGGATGGGGTGATGCAGCTGGGCAACGCATGCTGCCGCCCCGCATCCAGCATGCCGGGGGCTGGCGCAGCGCCGCCAGCCGCCGCAAGATCGGGCTCTTCCAGGAGCACCGACCATGACCCATCCCGATACCCCCCAGCAAGACGGCGAGTTCGCCAAGTTGATCGACCAGCAACTGGAGTTGGCCGCATCGCGCCTGCCCGCACTGGCGCCCGAGGCGGTGCATCCGTCGCCGGTGGACCATGACGAAGTGAAGGCCAGCCACCCCAACTTCGAGGACGTGCTGCTGGGCAATGCCGTGCCGTCGGCCGAGATGCTGGACGAGCTGTCGGCGCTGCAGGCCGCGCCAGCCCTGAGCGACGAGGAGTTGACCCGCCAGGCGCTGGCCGATGGCGGCGGGGATGGTGACCCCGCCACGCCCGAATAGCCGCCGGGTGGGTGCGGCCCTGGCGGGCCGCGATGGCGCCGGGCCGTCAGGCGGCAGGCTGGCTTGGCGCGTCGGTGGTCGGCTTGCCGTCTTCGCCCAGCGCGGGGTTGGGCTTGATGGCCGGTGAACCGGCGCCTGGTGCGGCGTCGACATGGCCTTCAACGTGTTTCAGGAATTCATCCACCTCGGCCGTCGAATGGCGTGAAGGCTCGATGTGGGCAGTGGGTTCGGGGGTCATGGCAGGTCCAGTCGTGGGTTTGAAGGCGATGCAAGTCTTGGCCGGCGGCCCGCCACTGGCTGCCGGCCAAACGGTGGTCATCGGGTGGGACAGCGCCTACCTGGCCTGCGCCGAGCACCGGGCAGGGCGTGACGCCCACGCCGACCAGCGCCTAAGATGACCATCTTGATGGTCATATGGAGTTGGCGATGGCTGATTTCTCGATTGCCGAGGCCAAATCCCGGTTTGCCGAGCTGGTGCACCAGGCCGAAGCCGGCCAGCCGATGCGCATCACGCGCCGTGGCCGCGCGGTGGCGGTGTTGGTGTCCGAGGCCGCATTTGTCCGCCTGAGCAGCCCGCGTGAGGGCCTGTTGGCCTATACCCAGGCCTTGCGAACGCAGGCCAGCAGGGATGGCTTGGCGCTGTTCGCTGACGACGACTGGGCCGGCTTGCGCGACCAGAGCGAGCGGCCCGCGCCTGACCTGGCCTGACCCCGGCGGCAGCGATGGCCTTGCGCTTTTTGCTCGACACCCATGTGGTGTCTGAGCTGACCAAGCCGCATCCCAACCTGGGCGTGCTGCAGGCCTTGGCCCAACATGAGGCGGTGTGCGCCATCAGCGCGCCCACGCTGGAAGAGCTGGTCTTCGGCTGCCATCGCCTGGTGCCAGGTGCGCGGCGCGATTGGTTGCTGCGCTGGCTGCAAGGCCTGCCGGCGCGGCTGCCGGTGTTGCCCTTCGATCAGCTTGCCGCCGCCTGGCTGGGCGCCGAGCGGGCACGCCTGGCTGGCCTGGTCCGGCCGGCGCCGCGCACCGATGGGGAGATTGCGGCGGTGGCGGTGAGCCAGGGCTTGATACTGGTGACG
>JANLOP010000330.1:0-5917 GCA_031366635.1 Betaproteobacteria bacterium
CAGGCTCTTGGGGTCGGCCAGGTCCACCGGGCCGCAGGCGCTGAACATCGGGTTGATCAGCCAGGGGTCCATGCCCAGCAGCTTGGCGAACTTCTTGGCCACCTCCTCGTAGGCCTGGTAGTGCTGGTGCTTGCGGCGCGCTGCCCAGCCGGCATGCAGCGGCGGCAGCAAGTATTGCTCGTGCAGGTTCTCCAGCACCTTGGGCACACCGGCTGACAGGCTGTTGTTGAGCAGGATGGTGCAGGGGTCGAAATCCTTCAGCCCCAGGCGGCCGCGGGTGCGTACCAGCGGTTCCAGCAGCAACTCACTGCCGTCGGGCAGGGCCAGCCTGGACGGCGCGCTCACGCCCTCGTCCAGGGTGCCCAGGCGGACGTTCAGGCCGGCCTGGGTGAAGATGCGCACCAAGCGCTGCAGGTTGCTCAGGTAGAAGGTGTTGCGGGTATGGCGCTCGGGGATCAGCAGCAGGTTCTTGGCCTCGGGGCAGATTTTCTCGATGGCCGCCATCGCGGCCTGCACCGCCAGCGGCAGCATCTCGGGGGTGAGGTTGTTGAAGCCGCCTGGGTACAGGTTGGTATCCACCGGCGCCAGCTTGAAGCCGGCGTTGCGCAGGTCCACCGACGAGTAGAACGGCGGGGTGTGCTCCATCCACTCCAGCCGGAACCAGCGCTCGATGACCGGCATCGACTCCAGGATGCGCGCCTCCAGCTCGTTGATCGGGCCGGTCAGTGCGGTGATGAGGTGGGGAACCATGGGGCAGCCTGAGGTCAGGAATCGTGGACGAAGATTCTATGCAGGTGGTGTCGGATGGCTGGATGGCAAGGGTGGCCGCGTATAGAGATGCCGCTGGAATCCCACAAACACCCGCCGCACCTGGTCGGGCCTGCCCAGATCGGCCAGCGCGTCGGCAATCGCGTTGTGGTATTTGAGCTTGAGCAACGGCGACAGCTTGTCGGCACCCTGTTCGTCCACGCCCTGCTGGACATACTGCGCCAACACAAAGTCGACAAAGGCCCGTTGTTTGTCGGTGAACGCGGCGGCCGTCGCTGCCTTCGCCGCCGCAGCGCGGTCTGCCGGCGTCACCGGCTCGGCCGCAAAGGCCACATAGGCCAGCACATCGAAAAGATCGCTGTTTTCGGCCTCGATGATCTTCTGCATCTCGGCCAGCGGCTCGCGGCCGAAGCCCTTGTCGGCCAGGCCGGCCAGCAGCGCCTTGCGGGTGTCGGGCGCGCCCCAGAGGCGCCGCAATTCGTCCTCGTCCTTGAAAAACTCGGGCAGCGCGCCGTACAGCACTTGCAAAAACTGCGCCGCCGACATCGGGCGCCCGTCGGCGCTCCAGAAGGTGGTGGCTGTCATGTGCTGAATCTTGCGGTCCTTGCCGTCGGCCAGCCTGACCTGGATCCTGGCCGGCGGCGGGTCGGTCAGCGGCGGTGGCATGGGTTCGCCGGCCGGCACGTCGGTCGCGCCGTTGCCGGTGCGCGGCGGCCGTGGCTCAGGCGCGTCCGGCGCCAGTGGCTCGCCGTCCCATTCCCGGTCGTTGAAGTGGTGGTGGGCCTTCACGAAGTCGTAGATCGTGAAGTGGTCCTTGCCGTCATACAGGCGCGTGCCGCGACCGATGATCTGCTTGAACTCGATCATCGACGCCACCGGCCGCATCAGCACGATGTTGCGCACATTGCGCGCGTCCACGCCGGTGGACAGCTTCTGCGAGGTGGTCAGCACCGTCGGGATGGTCTTCTCGTTGTCCTGGAAGTCGCGCAGGTGCTGGTCACCCAGCGCGCCATCGTTGGCCGTCACCCGCACGCAGTAGAGCGGGTCTGCGCTGGTCTTGGACTGGTTGATCAGGTCGCGCACCGCCAGCGCATGGGCCTGGGTGGCGCAGAAAACGAGGGTCTTCTCACGCGGGTCGATCAAGCCCATCAGCAGCGTGACCCGGTAGGCCTCGCGCGCCTTGATCTCGATGATCTTGTTGAAGTCCTTCTCTTCGTAGCGCCTGCCGGCCTCGATGTCGCCTTGCAGCACCAGGTCGTCGGGCGTGTAGACATAGTCGTCCAGCGTGGTGGCGATCTGCCTGACCTTGAACGGCGTCAGGAAGCCGTCGTTGATGCCATCCTTCAGCGAGTACACAAACACCGGCTCGCCATCGGCCGGGTAGTCGCCAAAGTAAGGCGCGGGGCTGCCATCCACAGCCGGGCCGCTCATGAAGGTCTGGAAAATGGTGAAGAAGATGCTGCCGTTGGTCGGCACCCGGCCCTGCTTGCGGATGTCGTCGGGGGCGATGCGCACCAGGGCATCGTCGGGGAAGGCCGAGAAGGCGTTGTAGGCCTGGTCGGCCAGGATATTGCGGTCGGCCAGGAACAGGATGCGCGGCCGGCGCGTCGGCTCTGCGCCGCTCTTTCCTGACGCCAGTGCAGGTGCAGCCCGCCCAATCAAAACCGGATCAAGAATTTGGCGCACTGCTCAAGCGTCTCAAGTTGTTGATTCACAAGGGTTTTGACTCACCAAAGCCCCGCCAGACCCCGTTTGGATCAAAACCCGATCAAGAAAATCAAGCCCAGTGCGGTACATAGCCCGCCCTTGGGTGCTCGGGGTCTGCCACGCGAATCCGACCGGCCTCCAGCGCTTTGTTGATCACGGCGGTGGCCTGCGCCGCGTTCTTCGCTGCAATGCCGAGCCGTGCGCAAAGTGATGCGTTCTTCATCTTGTCCCCGCTCAGAAACTTCAGCACCGCATGAAAGTAGCAAGCACGAACCCGCTCCTCTGGTGTCATCGCGGCAAAGCTGCGCGGCCCGTACAGCACTGCCTGGGTTGAGTTGTCGGCCGCCCGGAACAGCGGCGGCGGCAACTGGTAGACCTCACAGGCTTGAACCACCTTGTCCAGGCCGCTGCCCTGTTCTTCGCACATCCGCATGCGGCGCATCAGCGCCGCCAGCGCCTCGTTGCGCGAGCGCGGCGGCAGGTCGATCATCCGCTCGGGCTTCACAAGTGGCGCACCGGGGTTGCTGACCTCCAACCTGTCTTCGAACAGCTCGATCTGCGGCCCCGCGCCCGTGACGGTCATGTCCTGGTGGATCAAGGCATTGGCCACCAACTCACGGATGGCCAGCACAGGAAACAGCGGCTGAGCCTCACGCAGGGCGGTACCGATGTGCTCGTTCTTGGGCAACAGGTCGTTGAGGTAAGCCACCAGCCCTTCGAAGCCGACCGCGTAGCCCTTTTGCCCGTCGAGCCGGTGCGTCACCATGGCCGCCCGGTTCTTGCCAGCGTAGGCCACAAAGCGCACCGCCTTGCGAGCCAGGCTGGCCTCAAAGTCACTCAGGCGGGTGGCAAACAGGATGGCGCCCAGGTTGCTGATGTTCCAGCGCTCGCCCACATCGCGCACGATCAACCGGTCGGCCTCCAGTTTGTCAAAGATGCCGGTGCGGTTGTCAGGCAAGGGCTGCTGGGTCAGCCTGAAGTACTGGCTGTAGTCCAGCAAAGTCAACACGTCGTCGCCGCTTGCAAACTGGCGCGCAATGCCCTGCTCCCAGCGGTAGGGTTGCAGACGCTCAATCAGGCGTTGGTAACTGTCAGGGTAGTCGGTGAGCCTGGGGGTGGCACTTCCGATGCGGATGTAGGGCACGGCATTGAACGCCACCGGAGCGCCTGTAGCGGCCGGAATTTCCAGCAGCACCACGCGCCCCTCAGGGTGCGCCACACGGCGAAAGCTGAAAGCAATGCTGGGCTGCAGGCTGTTGGCCAGCCACAGCGGCAGCACCTGGTTGCCTGCCTTCTTGGTATCGGGGTTGAAGTCGGTGCCGACCACCGCATGCGTTTCATCAGCGATGCCCCACACCATGTAGGCGATATCGCGGCCGTCGATGCGGGCGGCATTGGCCAGCGCCGAGCAGCGCTTGCCGATCATCTCCGGATCGCTGTAGTTGCCCTTGAACTCCAACCATGGCGTTTCCGCCGGCTCGGCACGCAGCTGGTCGATCAGGGCAATGTCTCGGGCGGGGTTCATGTCTCAGCCCCAGTCTGCTGGTCGGCGGCCTTGGCCCTCAGGCCCTGCCCGCGCTTGCCGCCGCATTGCAACCGGCCCAGCGTGATGCCGTGCTCGCGCAGCACGCGGCTGCCTTCGACCACGCCCCAGCCGGCGGCCTTCAAGGCGGGGTCAATGCGCTCGGCGCGGGTTTCGGCTTCGTTCATGGCGTGCGGGTCAGTGTTCTGCCGACCCCGGGTCTGCCTCGGTGAAGTACAGCTCGACCAGGGCCGTCGTCCAGGTGGCGACGCCGGTGCCAAAAAAATCCCTGTTCTCGGTCCAGAGGGGGCAGCTCAGCAGCAGCGCACAGGCCAGCACCGGCCAGTCATCGGGATCGCGTGGGCCGATGCGCGCCACCGCATTCGCGCGCATCGGCTCATAGCTGCTGGCAGGCACTGGCGTGACGATGCCCGTCACAGCATCAAGCGCAGCCAGCGCGGCTGCCTCGCCGGTGCCGTCGTCACCGCGCGCGCGATGGATCACAGGCAGGTGCTTGCGGGCCTCTTCAAAGGCCGTGTCGGGCGCCAGAAAGTCGATCATGGCCGAGTGCGCTGCCAGCAAGGCCAGCACCTTCGCACCGATGACGTAGCGGATCAGGATGTTCGCGTCCAGGATGATCGGACGGGCCGGCATCACTTGGCGCCGCCGCTGGGCAAAGGCCGGCCGCGCCGCAAGGCGTCGAAGTCGGCGACCATCTCCTCGACCTCATCGTCGCTCAGCGGCATCGCCTTGCGAAAGTTGGCCGCAGCCGCCTGCAGGCGCTGTAGATCCTCAACGCTAGGCCGGCGCAACGGCACGAACAAGCCAACGGCCTGGCCGTGACGGGTGACGGTGACCGGCGTGTCGGCGTCGATGTACTCCGCCAAGGCGGCCCGGAACTCACGAATGCCGACGCTGGGAGCTTCTGTGGCGGGGAGTTTCATGGGAGGTCCTTCGGGGCGGCAGCGCCCGGATTTCGAATCATGCCAGATGTGTACACAAAACCCAATCGACAGCTTACCGTCGCAGGGTCATAGGGCTGCTGACGACGTTGGCCTCGATGACGGTCAGCTTGGTATTGCGGTGGACGAGCACATGGTCGGCGAACTCGGCCTTGGCCATCGGGTGCCGCCCACCCTTGCCATCGACGCCCGGCTGCCAGCCCAGCGTGATGCCGTGCTCGCGCTTCACGCGGCCGCCTTCGGCCGCGCCCCAGCCGACGCGCTGAAGGCGCGTGGTCGATGCGCTCGGCGCGGGTTTCGCACCCGCCAGCAACCATCGGGCCGGATCTTACGGAGGTGTCGATTGAATCGCGACCGCTTCGATTGAGGCCTTCTCCGGCACCTTGCCTGGCATCGCAAAGAACTCGAAGCCTTTGCCTTTGAGCTTGGCAAGAAACCCCTGCCCATTTCCCTTTAGCTCCGCGATCGACCATGTTTGATATATCAAGAGCCAGTGCCTGTCTCGCTCGCGCCCGTCGTCCGCTTTCAGCAACGCCGTCCGCTTCTTGATCGCGGCTTGCACCTTCTTCAGGCCTTGCTTCTTTGCGTACTCAAGGAGCAAGACGTTCGTCACACAGTCATCGAGTTGAATAATTCCTGCAACCTGAATCCGTGCTCACCAGCGTCAAAGTTGATTGCAACTTGTTGATTTGATTGATAAAATACCGGTTTTAACTGCGATGCCAATTCACCCTGCGGGTGCTGCTGTGCAGCTTTGCGCAGGGGTATGGCGGCATAGCTTGTTCCATCATGGCCAAATTCAAAGTTCAGCAGCTTTCCTACGATCTCACGCCGGTTGCCGGTTTGGCGCTAGTGGGGCACTTGCTCGGCGCGCTGGGCGCGCAGTTCAAGCGCATTGATGAGGCTGCTCCGGTAGGCAGTGGGTCTGGCATAGCCACCAGCGACGTGGTGCGAAGCT
>JANLOP010000134.1:0-19948 GCA_031366635.1 Betaproteobacteria bacterium
AGAAAGCCGGTGGAGATCCACGGCACGGCGGTGACGACGGCCAGGCCGACCAGCAGCGCCAGCACATAGCCGACGATGGGCTTCATGCCGTCCTTGGGGTCGACCCGGCCGATGGCGCAGGCGGCGTAGTAGCCCACGCCAAAGGGCGGCGCGAACAGGCCCACGCCCATCGCCAGCACCACCACCATCGCATAGTGCACCTCGTGCACCCCCACCTGGCGGGCGATGGGGAACAGCAGCGGCCCGAACAGCACGATGGCCGGGATGCCTTCGAGCACGCTGCCCAGCACGATGAAGGCCAGCACCGACACGAAGAGGAACATGGGCACGCCGCCGGGCAATGCGCCCATCGCGCCCGCCAGGCTGTTGGAGAAGCCCGACTGCGTCAAGGACCAAGCCATGCCGGTGGCGGTGCCGATGATGAACAGGATCGCGCCCGACAGCGCGGCGGTCTCCACCAGCATCGGCAGCATCCGGCTCCACTGCGTCTGGCGGTAGATCAGCAGCCCGGCGACCAGCGCGTAGGCAATGCCCAGGGTGGAGACCTCGGTGGCGGTGGCCACGCCGTGCACCACCGCCGCGCGGATGACGAAGGGCAGTGCCACGGCGGGCAGCGCGACCAGCAGGGCCTGGCCGATCTGGCGGCCCGTGGCGCGCTTGACCTGCGACAGGTCCTCATTGCGGTAGCGCCAGCCGACCACCGCGCACAGCGCAATCCCCATCACCACCCCCGGCAGCATGCCGCCAGTGAACAGCGCGGCAATCGAGACCCCCGTCACCGAGCCGATGGTGATCAGCACCAGGCTGGGCGGGATGGTCTCGGTCTGCGCGCCGCTGGTGGCCAGCAGCGCCACCAGGTCACCCGGCTTGGCGCCGCGATTGCGCATCTCGGGGAACAGCACCGGCGCCACGGCGGCCATGTCGGCCACCTTGGAGCCCGAGATGCCCGACACCAGGTACATCGCGCCGATCAACACATAGGACAGCCCGCCGCGCACATGGCCCAGCAGGCTGGCCAGCAAGGCGACCATCGCGCGCGCCATGCCGGTGGCCTCGATCAGCAGGCCCAAAAATACAAACAGCGGCACCGCCAGCAAGATGATGTGCGACATGCCCTCGTCCATGCGGCCGACGATCACGCCCACCGGCAGGGTGGTGGTCAGCGCCAGGAAGCCGAAGGTGGCCAGGCCGAAGGACACCGCAATCGGCACGCCGATCAACACCGTGACGCCGGTGATGCCGACGAAGAAGATCACCAGGTTGAGCTTGCCCAGCCCGGGCAGCAGCGGCTGCAATGCCCACAGCAGCCCGCCAGCCACCAGCACCGCCAGGGCAGCGGCGGCAGACAGGCGCCAGTCGGTGGTCTTGCACAAACGCAACAACGACATCAGCGCCATCAAAGCCAGGCCCACCGGCAGCGCCGCAGCGCGCCAGGCGGCGGAGATGTCGAGCGCCGGGGTGGTCACGGCGGCTTCGTCCAACACATGCTCGTAGGCCGGCCACAGGTTCAGCAGCAGGAAGGCCAGCGCAGCGGTGATGGCCAGGGTGTCGAGAAAGGCCCGCAGCCGGGGCGGGGCCTTGGCCACCAGCGCCGTCATGCGCATGTGCTCGCCGCGGCGGAAGGCCACCGCAGCGCCCAGGCTGACCAGCCACAGGAACAGCAGCGAGGCCACCTCGTCGGTCCACACCAGCGGCGTCTGCAGAAAGTAGCGGCTGACCACGCCCATGAACAGGATCGCGATCTCGGCCACGATCAGCCCGGCCACCAGGCACTCCAGCGCGCCGCCGATGTGGCGGTCCAGCGCCAGCACCCAGGCGCTGGCGCCGCTGCGGCCGGTGGCGGGCGGCAACACGCTGCCGAAGTCGTCGGTCGGAGCGTGCATGGCCGCTCAGGCGATTTCGCCAGCGTATTGCTGCAACAGGGCCCAGGCTTCGGCGCCGAATTTCTCCTTGGCCTGGCTGTAGAAGCCACCGCTGCTCAGCACCCGCCGGAAGGCGCTGTTGTCGACGTTGTTGAAGGCCAGGCCCTTGCTCTCCAGCAGCTTTTGCAGGTCGACATTGGCGCGGGCGATGTCCTCACGCTGCTTGCGGGCGGCGCCGTTCATGTGCTTGGTGATCACCTGCTGCAGGTCGGCCGGCAGCGATTTCCAGGCCTTGCCGCCGGCCAGGAACCAGAAGCCGTCCCAGGAATGGTTGGTGAGCGAGCAGAACTTCTGCACCTCAAAGAACTTGGCCGACTCGATCAGCGCCAGCGGGTTCTCCTGGCCGTCGGCCACCTTGGTTTGCAGCGCCTGGTAGGCCTCGGCCAGCGGCAGGCTGACCGGCGCCGCGCCCAGGGTCTTGAACATCTGCACCCACAGCGGCACCACCGGCACCCGGATCTTGAAGTTCTTCAAGTCCTCAGGCGTGCGGATCGGCTTGGTGCTGGTGGTGATCTGGCGGAAGCCGTTGTCCCAGACCGTGGCAAAGGGCACCAGGTTGATCTTCTCGATGGCCGCGCGGATGTGGTTGCCCAGCGCACCGTCCATCGCCGCCCAGACCTTGTCGTAGCCCGAGAAGGCAAAGCCCACGCCGGTGATGGACGTGACCGGGACCAGCGTTGACATCACCGTGCCCGGGAAGGTGGCCATCTCCAGCGCGCCCGAGCGCAGCTGCGACATCATGTCGGCGTCGCCACCCAGCTGGTTGTTGGGGAACAAATCGATCACCACCCGGCCACCGGACTCAGCCGTGATGGCCGCGACGGCCTCTTTCAGGCGCAGGTTGACCGAGTGCGTGACCGGCAGGTCGGTGCCCAGCTTGAGCTTGAATTCCGGCGGCTTGGCTTGCGCCAAGGCCAGGCCGGGCAGCGCGGCGCTGCCGGCCAGCGCGCCGGTGGCAAGGAAATGTCTGCGGGTGAAGGGCATCGTCGTCTCCTGGAAGGGGTGGTGTGCAAGCGTCTTGATCGGCAATGGAGGTGATGGTATTCTGAATTCAGAGTTCCACTATCAGGGCTATCCCTAGTCGAACTCTGAATTCAGAGTTCTAAAATTCAAACATCTAAAGCGACCGGCAGCGCGCCCTTGAACGAGCCGGTTGCGCGCGCCGCAAGGCCTGGCAATTTCCCTCAAGGAGCCCCCCCATGAACCATCTGCTCACCGTGGCCGACGCCGTGGCAGCGCATGCGCGGCTGCAGCCGCACAAGATCGGCGCCCGTGATTCGCGGCGCGCATTGAGCTTTGCGCAGTGGCACGAGCGCGCCAGCCGGTTGGCCAACGGCCTGCTCGCACTCGGCCTGGCCAAGGGCGACCGGGTGGCGCTGCTGGCCTACAACTGTGTTGAATGGATGGAGATGTACGTCGCGCTGGCACGCGCCGGCCTGGTGGCGGTGCCGATCAACTTTCGCCTCACAGCGCCGGAAGTTGCCTACATCGCCTCGCACTGCGAAGCGCGCGCCTTCATCGCCCAGGGCGAGTTGCGGGATCGCGTCGATTCAATACGTGCCGGTCTGGCGATCGAGCCGCAGGCCTACGTCAGCATCGACCCACGCGTCACCATCGGCTGGCAGGACTACGAGGCGCTGATCGAGGCCGCCGGCAATGAACCCCCAGCCGAGCCCGTGCGGCCGGCCGACCCCTGTGCGCTGATGTACACCTCGGGCACCACCGGCCGGCCCAAGGGCGCTGTCCGCAGCCACCAGGGCAACACCTTGATCGCGCTGGCCACCGCGCTGGAGATGGGCTTCACGCGCCAGGACACCGCGCTGCTGGTGATGCCGATGTGCCATGCCAACTCGCTGTACTTCAGCCACACCTTTGTGCACCTGGGCGCCACCTGCGTGATCGACGACCGCAAGAGCTTCGACCCCGAGGCCTTGCTGGCCACCTTGGCGCGCGAGAGGGTCACCTTCACTTCGCTGGTGCCCACCCACTACATCATGATGCTGGGGCTGCCCGATGCCACCAAGGCCAAGTACGACGTGGCGGCGGTGGAGAAGCTGATGATCTCGTCGGCCCCGGCGCGCAAGGACACCAAGCTGGCGATCCTGGATCACTTCCGCAACGGCCGGCTCTTCGAGCTGTATGGCTCCACCGAGGCGGGCTGGGTGACGCTGCTGCGCCCCGAGGAGCAGATTGACAAGCTGGGCTCGGTGGGCCGCGAATGGGCCGGCTCGGGCGCCATCCGCATGCTCGATGCCGACGGCCACGAGGTGCCGGACGGCGAGGTCGGCGAACTGCATTCGCGCACCCCCTATGTCTTCGACGGCTACTGGAAGAACCCCGAGAAGACGGCCGAATGCTTCCGGGGCGACTGGTGCTCGGTGGGCGACATGGCGCGCCGCGGCGCCGACGGCTACATCACCCTGGTGGACCGCAAGAGCAACATGATCATCAGCGGCGGCGAGAACATCTATCCGTCGGAGGTCGAAAGCATCCTGGGCGCCCACCCCCAGATCAAGGACGTGGCCGTGATCGGCGTGCCGCACGACAAATGGGGCGAGGCGGTCCAGGCGGTGGTGGTACTGCACGCCGAGCAGCAGGCCAGCGCGGCCGACCTGCTGGACTGGTGCCGCAGCCGCATGGCCGGCTACAAGCGGCCGCAGACCGTCGTCTTCATGGCCGACGCCGACATGCCGCGCACGGCCACCGGCAAGATCCTGCACCGCGTGTTGCGCGACCGCATGACCGCGCAGGCACTGGGCTGATGGCCGCGTCTGCGGCCAGCAGCCGGCCAGGCCGCGATGGCGCCAAAATGCGGGCCTGTCCCGCCCACCTGCCGGCACCCACCGCCCCTGCATGAAAGCCCTGACGACCCAGCCCAACCTCGTGGACCAGGTCCGCGATGCGGTGCTCGACGAGATCACCTCGGGCCAACTGGCGCCTGGCGAACGCATCATCCAGGAGCAGATCGCGCAGACCCTGGGGGTGTCGCGCCAGCCGGTGCAGCAGGCCCTGATGCTGCTGCGCAACCAGGGCGTGCTGCAGGACGCGCCGGGCCGCGGCCTGATCGTGGCGTCGCTCGACCCTGAGCATGTCGGCCATATGTACGACATGCGCGCCGTGATCGAGGGCCTGGCCTGCCGCCGCGCGGCGCAGACCAATGCCGAGCGCGCCGCCAAGCAGGGCCCGGCCCTGATCGAGGCCGGGCGCAAGGCGGTGGCCGGCGGCTCGGTCGCCAAGATGATCGCCGCCGACATGAAGTTCCACGAGTTTCTCTACCTGCTGTCGGGCAACCCGCTGGTCGGCCCCGCGCTGGTAACCCACCTCACCTACACCCAGCGGGTGATGGGCGAGGTGCTGCTGCGCGACGAGAAGCCCCGCGACATCTGGGACCAGCATGCGCAAATCCTTGACGCGATTTGCCGCGCCAATGCTGAGCTTGCCGAGTCGCTGGCCCGCCAGCACATCACGCAGGCGTCCGGCTTCATGGTGTCGCGCTTGCTGGGCGGGGCGACCGGCACCGCCGCGTAACGCGCCTGAACTCCCGGCCGGCCCTGCTGCCGTTTGCACCGCGCAGACGATGGCCTTGGACCAGACGCAAAAAAGCCCTGCCGGGGCAGGGCTTGGCTGCAGCACAGGCGCCCCAGACGGGCGACCTGGGCGTTGGCTTACTTCTTCGGCGCCGCCGTCTTGGCCGGGGCCTTCTTGGCAGCCGCCTTCTTGGCCGGCGCAGCCGCCGCAACGGCCTCGACCGGTGCGGCTTCTTCCTCGATCTTGGGCGCGGTGGCGGCCACGATCACCGGGTTGTTCTTGCCATGCTTGACGACCTTGATGCCCTCGGCCAGCACGATGTCGGACGCATGCAGTGACTGGCCCTTGACCAGGCTGGAGAGCTCGACCGCGATGAACTCGGGCAGCGCGGTAGCCAGGCACTCGATCTCCAGCTCGGTGCTGACATGCGCCACCAGGCATTTGTCGGTCTTGACGGCCACCGAGTTTTCTTCGCCCGAGAAGTGCAGCGGCACCTTCTTGCGGATGCGGGTGGTGTCGTCCACGCGCTGGAAGTCCACATGCAGCACCTGCTGTTTCCAGGGGTGCATCTGGAAGTCGCGCAGCAGCACTTTCTGCTTGGCGCCGGCCAGGTCCATCTCCAGGATCGACGAGTGGAAGGCCTCTTTCTTGAGGGCGAAGTAAAGCGCGTTGTGGTCCAGCTCGATCATCCTGGGCTCGCCGGCGCCGAACACGATGCCCGGTACCTTGCCTGAGATGCGCAGGCGGCGGCTCGCTCCGGTCCCCTGCAGATTGCGCTCAAAAGCGGTGAAGTTCATGGTTGCTCCATGTGTGGCGCCCGCGACCAGGCGACCAGGGTGGGTGCGCTGCCGTCAACCGGCGGCGCCAGAAAAGCCGCTCAGAAGTTGTTGTTCTGCTCGGCAAAAAGTGAGGTGACCGATTCGCCGTCGGAGATGCGGCGGATGGTCTCGGCAAACAAGAAGGCCACCGACAACTGGCGGATCTTCTTGCAGGCGCGGGCGGCGTCGGCCAAGGGGATGGTGTTGGTGATCACCACCTCGTCGAGCTGGCTGCCGGCGATGCGGTCAACCGCCGGGCCCGACAAGATCGGGTGGGTGCAGTAGGCGAATACCCGCCTGGCGCCACGTTCCTTCAAGACCTCGGCGGCTTTGACCAGGGTGCCGGCGGTGTCGATCATGTCGTCCATGATCACGCAGTTGCGGCCGTCGATCTCGCCGATCACATGCATCACCTCGGACACATTGGCCTTGGGCCGGCGCTTGTCGATGATCGCCAGATCGCAACCCATCTGCTTGGCCAGTGCCCGGGCGCGCACCACGCCACCCACATCGGGGCTGACCACCACCAGGTCGGGGTAGGCCTTGCTTTTGAGATCGGACAGCAGCACCGGGCTGGCGTAGATGTTGTCCACCGGGATGTCAAAAAAGCCCTGGATCTGGTCGGCATGCAGGTCCATTGTCAGCAGCCGCTCTACGCCCACCGTCTCCAGCAGGTTGGCCACCACCTTGGCCGAGATGGCCACCCGCATCGAGCGTGGCCGGCGGTCTTGCCGGGCATAGCCGTAATACGGGATCACGGCGGTGATGCGGCGCGCGCTGGCGCGCTTCAACGCATCGACCATGATCAGCAGCTCCATCAGGTTCTCATTCGTGGGCGAGCAGGTGCTCTGCACCACAAACACATCGCGGGCGCGCACGTTCTGGTGCACTTCCACCGTCACTTCACCGTCGGAGAACCGGCCCACCGTGGCCTTGCCCAGCTCAACGCCCAGGCTTTTGGCCATTTCATGCGCCAGCGCGGGGTTGGCGTTGCCGGTGAACAGCACGGTGTTGAACAGCACAGTACGTTCTCCGTTGACGAGGATGGGGACGAATGATCGCTGTGTTTTTGGCAGGGGAGGAAGGACTCGAACCCTCGCATGTCGGAATCAAAATCCGATGCCTTGACCAACTTGGCGACTCCCCTACACAGGACGCGGCTTGCGCCTCGCCCCTGTACCTGCTTGACTTGCTTGACCTGCCTGCCTGCAACGCGGGTTCAGTCGGCCCAGCCCACCAGCGGGTGGTGGGCCAGGCCCTGGCACATCCTGCCCGTCCAGCCGGGTGGCAGGCTAGCTGGCAGGTCGGCCACCGCACTTGCCGCCGGTGGCTGCGCACTTGCCGCCGGTGGCTGCGCACTTGCCGCCGGTGGCTGCGCACTTGCCGCCGGTGGCTGCGCACTTGCCTCTGCCTTTGCGTCTACCTCTGTGCCTTGAACCAACGCTTGAATCTTGTTCACTCTTGCAAACACCGCACTGCCCGAACCCGACATCCGGCTGTTGCCGTGGCGGGCTTTCAGCCAAGCGGCCACTTGCGCCACTTCTGGGTAGGCGGCTTCGGCCGGTGGCTGCAAATCATTGCGGCCGTAGCCCACGTTGTTGCCCGCAGACAGCTTTTCAGGCAATCCAGCGCCTGCAAGAAAGCTCATGACTATAACAGCTTCGGTATTGCGGGCCAAAGCGGGGCTGGCAAAAATCAGCGCGGTGGCGATGGATGGCGCCGGTTTGACCACGGCATAACACTGCTTGGCCAGCACCTGCGCTGCCGGCGTTGGCAACGGCGTGAGTTGCTCGCCAATGCCGCCGACAAAAGCGTTGTGCCCGCCGACGAAAAACGGCACGTCGGCGCCCAGCGGCAGCGCGAGTTGTTGCAAACGCGCACGCGGCCAGTTCAAGCCCCACAGGCGGTTCAGCGCCAGCAGGGTGCTGGCGGCATCCGAGCTGCCGCCGCCCAGGCCAGCGCCCCAGGGCACGCGCTTGTCCACCGACACATCGGCGCCCAGCGCCGTGCCGCTGGCCTGCTGCAGGGCGCGGGCGGCGCGCAGGCTCAGGTCATCGGTGGGCAGGGCCGGGCCCAGGTCGTGGCGCTGCAGGCGGCCGTCGTCGCGGCACTCAAAGTGCAGCGTGTCGCACCAGTCGATCAGCACCATCACCGATTGAAGCAGGTGGTAGCCGTCCGGCCGCCGGCCCACCACGTGCAGGAACAGGTTGAGCTTGGCGGGGGCCGGCACGTCGTAGATCGCGGCCAGACCCATCGTCAACTGTCCAGCCGAACCTGCACCGTCACCGCCGGTGGCGCGGCGCGGTGGGCGTCCACCCAGCCGTCGGCCCAGCGCGCCAGGTTGATCTGCCAGCCGAGCTGCTCAAAGCCAGGCCCGCCGTCGGCGCGCGCGCTGGCCGGCGCGCCGGGCCAGGCGCGGCCGCGCAGCCAGTCAAACAATGCGGCCATCGGGATGGCCTCGCCCAGCGCGGCGGCGGCCAGCGCGTCCAGGCTGGCAAACCGGGCGTCGTCGCTGCCGGCACGGGCCAGCACGGCCTGGCCGGCCGACCAGCGCGCCTGCGCCGCCGTGGTGCCGAGCGGGCCGTTCAGTTGTAGCGACCCGCTGTCGGCCGTGCCGGACAACTCAAAACCAGCGCTGACCGAGCGCTCGGGCTGGCCGTCGACGCGCACCGACAGCCGGCCGGTGAGCGGCTGATCGGGGTCGGCCGGGGCCACCGGCCCGAGCGCACAGCCGGACAAACCCAGCATCGCCAATGCCAGCAACGCGCCGCAAATCGGTCGCCAAACCGGTGGCCGCACCCGCCACCAGGCCAGCCACAAGGCCTGCCACGATGGCCGCCAAACCAGCCGCCACACCGGCCGCCAAACCAGCGCCCGGGCGCCCAGGATCACAGGCCCACTTTCAGCCGGGCCAGGGTTTCGCGCAACACCTCGTTGGCGGCGTCGCGGCTGCGCGCTTCCTGCCAGACGCCCCGGGCCTCGTCTTGCTGGCCCATGGCCCACAGCACCTCGCCCAGGTGGGCGGCGATCTCGGTGTCGGGCCGGGCGCTGTGCGCCTGGCGCAGCAGGCGAAGCGCGGCGTCGCGGTTGCCGAGACGGAACTCGACCCAGCCCAGGCTGTCGGTGATGAACGGGTCGCCGGGCGACAGCTCAAGGGCCCGGGCGATCAAATCCCGCGCTTCGGGCAGGCGCACACCGCGATCGGCCAGCGAGTAGCCGAGCGCGTTGTGGGCATGCGGATGGTCGGGCTTGAGGGCGATCACCCGGCGCAGCAGGCGCTCCATCTCGGGCAGGTGGTCGAGCTTTTCTTCGACCATCGCCTGCTCGTAGACCAGGTCGGTGTCGTCCGAGAAGCGCTGCGCGCCGACGGCCAGCACCTCGGCGGCCTCAGGCCAGCGTTTGATGTCGCGCAGCATCTGGGCTTCGGCCATCAGCTTGGCGCGGGCGTCGTCGCCGGTGCGCTCGGGCACGGCCTGGATCAGCGCCCGGGCCTCTTTGACCCGGCCCTGGCGCGCCAGCAGCGACGCCCGGCGCGACTGCACCTCGAGTGCGCGCTGCGGGTTGTCCACCTTGGCCAACCAGGCCTCGGCGGCCTTGACATCGCCGCGCTGCTCGGCGGCCTGGGCCAGCAGCAGCCAGGCGGGGGTCAGGTCGTGGCCGGGCGCGGCGCCGTCGGTGGGGTGGTCGTCGTCGTCTTCGCTGTCGGTGGTGGGGCTGGCGGCGTTTTGGGCCGCCGCTTCGGCGGCGGCCTGGGACGGATTTGGCACCGCTGCCGCAGCAGGGTTGCCGGCCAGCTCGACAAAGCGCAGCAGCGCCACCTCGGCCTCGCGCGGCTGCTTGAGCTCCAGGCGCAGCGCGCCCAGCGTCAGCCAGGGCTCCAGCAACTGCGGCCGGTCTTGCGTGAGCCGCTCCAACTGCCGGCCGGCGTCGGCGTAGCGCTGCGATTGGGTGAGCAGGCGCACATAAGCCAGGCGCACCACGGGCTCGGCATCGGCCCGGGCCAGATGCTCGGTGACCAGGGCCTCGGCGGCCGGCGTGGCGGGCAGCATGTCGAGTGCCAGCAGCACCGGGCCGGGCGCTGCCGGGTCGTCGGCCAGCGCCGCCCGGGCCAGGCCAAGCGCTTGAGGCCCGTTGCCGGCGGCCAGGTGGGCGCGGCCCAGCGTGACCCGGCTGGCGGTGCGGGTGCCCGTGCCGTCCAGGTAGGGCAGCACCAGTTTCTCGACGATGGCCAGCGCCTGCTGGCGGTCGGGCAAGGTCTTGAGCAGTTGCGGCAGGCCGGCGATCAGGCCCGGGCGCTCCATCGTGGGCACGGCCACCAGCCAGGCGGCCAGCGGCTCGACAGCGTCATCGGGCCGGTTGATGGCCAGCAGAATCTGCGCCTGGTAGCGCAGCGGCGCCACCGAGCCGGGCTTGGCGGTGCGCCAGGCGCGCGCCGCCTCCAGCGCCTGGTCACCGGCGCGGGCTTGCAGCGCGATCTCGACCGCCCGCTGGAACAGCGCGTCGTCACCGTTGCGGCGGGCGGCGTCCAGGATCACGCCGAAGGCGTTGCCGGCGCGGCCGGCGTTCAACTCCAACTCGCCGATCAGCAATTGGTAGAACAGCAGCGTGTCAAGTGAGGAATTGACCACCGGCGCAGTGGCAGTGGCAGTCGCAGCGGGCGCGGCGGCTGCGATGGGCGGGTCGACCGGCTGGGCCAGCACGGCGGCGCAGGCGGCAGCAGCAGCCAGGGCGGCGGCCCGGATCGAGGGCAGGCGGATGCCGCGTGGGCGGGCTGCAAAGCCGGTCATGAACACTCCTGGAAACAGGACAGATTCTAGGGCGCGCCCATAATTCCCTCTGATGCCCGAATTGCCTGAAGTTGAAGTCACCCGTGCCGGCCTGGCCGATCGTTTACTTGGCGCCGAGGTGCACGCTGCACGTCTGGGCAAGCCTTTGCGCTGGCCGCTGGGCATCGCCGCCGAGTCACTGCGCGGCCGGCGCATCGGCACCTTGCTGCGGCGCGGCAAATACCTGTGGATGCCGCTGGCCGGGCCGTTGCGCCGGCCGCTGGACGGGGCGCTGAACGGGATTCTGGACGGCTTTGTCGAAGACCCCACCCCGCACGGCGGGCTGCTGCTGCACCTGGGCATGTCGGGCTCACTGGCGCTGGCCGACCAGCCAGGCCCGGCCGGGCCGCATGACCATTTTGAGCTGGCCACCAGCCGGGGCCTGCTGCGGCTGACCGATCCGCGCCGCTTTGGCGCCGTGGTCTGGTCGCCCGGCCTGGACCAGAACCCCGCCGCCCGCCTGCTTGCCCGGCTGGGCGCCGAGCCGTTTGATGCCGCGCTGACGCCGGCCGTGTTGCATGCCGCGCTACACGGCCGGCGCAGCACGGTCAAAGCCGCGCTGCTGGCGGGCGACATCGTGGTGGGCGCCGGCAACATCTACGCCAGCGAGGCGCTGCACCGCGCCGGCATCGACCCGCGAGCCCGCTGCGACCAACTGAGCCGGCCGCGCTGCGAGCGGCTGCTGGCGGCGCTGCGCTTCACGCTGGCCCGGGCCATCGAGCTGGGCGGCTCGACCTTGCGCGATTTTCGGGACGCCCACGGCATCAGCGGGGCTTTTCAGCATGAGGCGCTGGTCTACGGCCGCGAGGGCCAGGCTTGCGCCCGCTGCGGCGGCACGGTGCGGCGCATCGTGCAGGGCCAGCGCGCCAGCTACTTCTGCGCGGGCTGTCAGCGGCGTTGATCGGCAGCGCTGATCGGCGGCGTTGACCTGCGGGCTTGATCGGCGGCAGTCATCCGCGCTGACAACAAATTCACACCGCCCGGCGCTGGCTGGACCGGGCAGCCGCTGGCCCGCTGCCGGCCCATCCCGGCCTGCGTTACGATCAATTCGAGCTTTTGCCAACCCCCGATGTCAGCGTCACTTCTTGCCAGCCTTGATGCCACCGCCACCTGGCGGCGCGGGCTGGATCGCGGCATCGACCAACTGGGCACCTTGCTGGCCGACAGCGGCCTGCTCGACGCGCCAGGCCAGGCGCAGATCAGCTCGATGCGCCAGCGCCTGGCCTCTGACCGGCTGGTATTGGCGTTTGTGGCCGAGTATTCACGCGGCAAATCCGAGCTGATCAACGCGCTGTTTTTTGCCGACACCGGCCGCCGGGTGCTGCCGGCCACGCCGGGCCGCACCACGATGTGCCCGGTGGAGCTGGCCTGGGACGGCTTGCAGCCGGCCACGCTGGCGCTGCTGCCGATCAGCACCCGCAGCGGCGGCCTCACCGTTACCGCGCTGCGCGAGCAACCCGCGCTGTGGCACCGCCTGCCGCTGCTGGCCGACGATGCCGACGCGATGGCGCTGGCCCTGCAACAAGTGATGCGCACGGTGCAGGTGCCGCTGGACGAGGCACGCGCGCTGGGCTTCTGGCATGACGACCGGCCCGAGGACAACCCGCCGTGCGACGCACTGGGCCGGGTGGAGGTGCCGGCCTGGCGCCACGCGCTGATCAACTACCCGCACCCGCTGCTCAAACGCGGCCTGGTGGTGGTCGATACACCCGGGCTGAACGCCATCGGCGCCGAGCCCGAACTCACCTTGGCGCTGCTGCCATCGGCGCACGCGGTGGTTTTTTTGCTGGCGGCCGATACCGGCGTCAGCCGCAGTGACCTGGCGCTGTGGCGCGATCATCTGGGCGACCGCGGCGTTGAGCGCTTTGTGGTGCTGAACAAGATCGACACCCTGGCCGACCCACTGCTGAGCGCCGCGCAGATCGAGGCCCAGGTGCAGCGCCAGTGCGCGTTGGCGGCGCACACACTGGGCGTGGCGCCGGCGCAGGTGTTTGCGCTGTCGGCGCGCCAGGCGCTGGCCGCCCGGGTGCAGGGCGATGATGCCGCGCTGGCCGCCAGCCGGCTGCCGGCGCTGGAGGCGGCGCTGCTGGCGCAATTGCTGCCACAGCGCGGCCAGGTGGTGGGCCGCATCGTGGATGCCGGCGTGCTGGCGCTGCAGCACACAGCGCTGCGCCGGCTGGCCGAGCGCCAGCGCCAGACCACCGAGCAATTGACGGATCTGCGCCAGCTTCGTGGCAAGGGCGCGGCCCGGCTCAAATTGATGCGCGGCCGGCTGGAGGCCGAAGCGACTGACTTTGAGCGCTGCGCGCCCAGGCTGGCCGCCCTGCGGTCGGTGCTGTTGCGGCAGTTGCAAGCGGTGCTGGATGGTTTGTCGAGTGACCCGCTGCGCGACGCAGTGCACCGAATGCGCGATGACAGCGACGCCAGCCTGCTCAAGCTGGGCGCGGCGCGGGCTTTTGCCGTGCTGGGCCAGCAACTCAGGCATAACCTGGCCAGCGCCGAGCACGGCGTGGCCGAGATCGAGCAGATGCTGCTGGCCAGCCAGCGCACGCTGAATGCCGAGTTTGGCCTGGCACTGGTGGCCGGGCCGCGCCCCACACTCGACCGTTTTGAGCGCGAGCTGGGCCGCATCGAGCACAGCCACAGCCGGTATGTGGGCGCCAGCCAGCTCTGGCATTTGGCCCAGCCCGGTTTCTTGGCGCGTTTTTCGCACATGCTGTTGGCGCGGCTGCGCATGGTGTTTGAGGGCGCGGCCAACGAGATCGAGCAGTGGGCCCGGCAGGCCAGCAGCCAGATCGACGAGCAGTTGCGTGAGCGCCGCGCCAATGTGCGGCAGCGGCGCCAGGCGCATGACCGCATCGTCTCGGCCGAGGGCGGGCTGGAGCACGGCATCGCCGCGCTGCTGGCGCAAGACGCGCAACTGCAAAGCCTCACCCGGCGGCTGCAGGCTGACATCAACCGCCTGCGCATTCTGGCCGCCACCCCGCCCGTGGCTGACAGCGCCCCGCGCCCGTCGCATTTGCAACTGGTGCCGACGCCGCTGCTGGTGCCCGCGCGCGGCGCGGCATGACGGCGCGCCGCCTGCGGCTGCCCACAGTTCGGCCCGCAGTTCCCGGCCTGCCCACCCTGCTGATCGCCTGGCAGCGCCAGCACGGCCGCCACGGCCTGCCCTGGGTCGGCAGCCGCGATCCGTACCGGGTGTGGCTGTCAGAAATCATGTTGCAGCAGACCCAGGTGAGCACCGTGCTGGGCTATTACGGGCGGTTTTTGCAGCGCTTCCCGGATGTGGCGGCGCTGGCCGCCGCCCACCAGGACGATGTGCTGGCGCTGTGGAGCGGGCTGGGCTACTACAGCCGGGCGCGTCATTTGCACCGCTGCGCGCAGGTGGTGGTGCAGCAGCACGGTGGGGTGTTTCCGGGCAACAGCGCGGCGCTGGCCAGCTTGCCCGGCATCGGCCGGTCCACGGCGGCGGCGATTGCCGCCTTTTGCTTTGACGAGCGCTGCGCCATCCTGGACGGCAATGTCAAACGGGTGCTGACCCGGGCGCTGGGCTTTGCCGATGACCTGGCCGAGCTGCGCCACGAGCGGGCGCTGTGGTTGAAAGCCGAAGCCCTGTTGCCCGAGGCGCCACAGATGGCGGCCTACACCCAGGGCTTGATGGACCTGGGTGCGTCGTTGTGCAGCACGCGCCGGCCGGCTTGCGATGCCTGCCCGCTGGCGGGGCTGTGCGTGGCGCGGGCCGAGGGCCGGCCCGAGGCGTATCCGGTGAAGACCCGCAAACTCAAACGCAGCCAGCGGGATCACGCGCTGCTGTGGCTGGACCACGGCGGCAGCGTCTGGCTGGTGCAGCGGCCGCAGACCGGCGTCTGGGCGGGGCTGTGGAGTTTGCCCGAGTGGGCATCGATGGACGCGCTGTGGGCCGGCGCCGCCGGCTGGCCGGGCGACGGCCGGCCGCTGCCGCTGGTGCAGCATGCGTTGACGCACTTTGACTGGACTTTGCGGCCCTGCTTCTGGGCCTTGCCGGCCGGGCTGGCGCCGCCCGGCCTGCGGGCGGTGCAGGCCGGCTTGCCGGCCGGGCGCTGGGTGCCGCGTGAGCAGGCGCTGGCGCTGGGGCTGCCGGCGCCGATCCGGCGCCTGCTGGAGGCGGGGGCGCCTGTTTAGCGCCGTTACACCACGCCCTTGCCCCGCAAGAACTCGTCCACCAGCTTGAGCCGCAGCAGCGGCTCGTCCAGCACCATCAGCCGGTATTTGGCGGCCAGTGAGATGGGCAGGATCTCGCACCAGCGGTTGGCCACCCAGCCGGCATCGTCCAGTTGGTAGGGCCGGGCAAACGGCGTCTGGTCTTGCGCGGCCAGCGCGCCGATGGCCTGGCCCAGCGCGTCGGCGGCCTGTTGCAAATCGGCTGAGACGGCGCTGGCCTCGTCGTCGGCACAGGGCTCGGCCGGCGCCAGCCACAAGCCATCCGCCCGCTGGCGTGCCACGCCCAGCCGCACCCGCTGGCCACCCAGGCAACGGGCGCGCAGGATGCCGGCGTGGTCAGAATCCAGCTCTTGCAGGTGGGCCAGCACGGCCACCGACTCGAACCGCGCTTTGTCGGCCACTTTGTCGGCCGCCTTGTCGCCGGGCTTGTCGCGCCCGCCGCGCCGCACCTCGGCGCCCTCGCTCAGGCAGACCACGCCAAACGGCGCCTGGTTGCGCAGGCAGTGGCTCATCAGGTCGAGGTAGCGCGCCTCGAACACCTTGAGTTGCAGCAGGCCGCCGGGGAACAGCACCATCTGCAGCGGAAACAGCGGCAGTTCAGCGCGGTTTTCGGGCGCAGCGCCGGGCTGCTGCGCCGTAGCGGTGCCGGTGTCGGCGGGCGAGGGGCTTGGGTCGTCGTTCAATCGAAGGCATCCAGTTCACGGTGGCGGATCACGGTGGCGCCGTGGTCGGCAAAACGCCGGCCCAGTTGCTCCACCATGTAAACAGAGCGGTGCTGGCCGCCGGTGCAGCCCAGGGCCACGGTGACGTAGCCGCGCTGGTCAGTGGCCAGCGCCGACAGCCAGCGCCGGATGAAGGCCTCGATCTGGTCCAGCATCTCGGCGGCATCGGGCTGGGCGGCCAAAAACTGCGCCACCGGGCCGTCGCGGCCCGACAGCGGGCGCAGCTCTCGGATGTAGTGCGGGTTGGGCAGCACCCGCACGTCAAACACATAGTCGGCGTCCAGTGGCACACCGTATTTGAAGGCAAAGCTCTCAAACACCAGCGTCAGCCGGCCAGTGGACGTGGCCACCAGCTCACGCACATGGTTGCGCAGGCCGGCCGGGCGCAGGGTGCTGGTGTCGATGACGGTGGACACCTCGCGCAGGTCGGCCAGCATCAGCCGCTCCAGCTCGATGGCCTCGATCAGCGCGGGCTGCACGCTGCCGGCGGCGTCGGGCTGGCTAAGCGGGTGGGGGCGGCGGGTCTCGGAGAAGCGGCGCAACAAGGTGTCGGTGCTGGCGTCGAGAAACAGCGGGCGGATCGTCACGCCGTCAGCGCGCAACTCATCGATCAGCGGCAGCAGCGCCGGCAAAGAGCCGGCCGCGCGCACATCCACCGCAATCGCCACCCGCTGGGTGTAGCGCGGGTGGGTCAGCCGCATGTAGTCGCGCAGCAACTCGGGCGGCAGGTTGTCCACGCAGAAGAAGCCGGCATCCTCCAGCGCGTGCAGCGCCACCGACTTGCCCGAGCCCGAAATGCCGGTGATCAGCACCAGCTCGCGGATCGGCGGGCCGGCCGGGGCCGGGGTGGCGATGGTGATCATGCTCGGCTGTGCTTGCGCTGCTTGGACGGCAGGGCAGACGGGTCGGCGGCCGGGTCGGTTGCCGGGTTGACGGCCGGGTCGGCGACCGGGTCGGCGGCGCCTGGCCACGGCACCGTCTGCTGCAGCATGGCCTGGGCATGGGCCAGCCGGGTGCCGGCCAGGCGCTCACCGCCCAGCATGCGCGCCACCTCGGCCACCCGCGCCGCGCCGGCCACCGGCTGCACCGTGCTGGTGGTGGCGCCGTCGGCCTGGCTGGCCTTGCTCACCAGGTAGTGGTGGTCGGCGCAGGCAGCCACCTGGGCTAGGTGGGTGACGGCCAACACCTGGCGCTGGCGGCCCAACTGCTTCATCAGCGCACCCACGGTGTCGCCCACCGCACCGCCGATGCCGGCGTCGATCTCATCGAAGATCAGCGTGCCGGCGCCGGGTGGGCCGTCGCCCTGCCCGGGCGGGGCCGGCCCGGCGCTGCCTTGCTCAACCAACCCGGCCTGACTGGCCTGACCGGCAACAGGCCCGGTGGACAGCGTGCACACCACGATGGCCAGCGCCAGCCGCGACAGCTCACCCCCCGACGCCACCCGGGCCAGCGGCCGGGGCGTGCTGCCGGCATGGCCGGCGATCAGAAACTCCACCGACTCCAACCCGTGCGATTGCGGCTGGGCCAGCGGCAGCAGCGCCACCTCGAACCGGCCACCGGCCAGGCCCAGGCCCTGCATCGCCTGGGTGACGGCGCCCGCCAGCGGGCCGGCGGCGCGCGCCCGCTGGGCGCTGACGCGCTGCGCTTCGGCCTGAAACTGGCGCTCGGCCTGGTCCAGGGCAGCTTGCAGTGCGGCGGTGTCGGTGGCGGCGTCGAGTGCCCGCAATTCGGCTTGCCACTGCGCCAGCAGCGCGGGCAGTTGGTCGGGCGGGCGGTGGTAGCGCCGGGCCAGGCCCATCCAGGCCGACAAGCGGTTGTCCAGCTCGGCCAGGCGCGCCGGATCAAGATCGGCGCGGCCGAGGTAGGCGTTCAGACTGTGCGCGGCGTCTTGCAACTGCGCCAGTGCGCCTTGCAGCGCCTCGATGATGGGCGCGATGCGGGCGTCGTGGTGGGCCACAGTGGCCAGCGCCGCGACGGCGCGGTGCGTCAGCGCGTCGGCCGAGACTTGCGCCTGGGCGCGATGAGAGTCAGCCATCCCGTCCGCCATCCCGTCCGCCACGCCGTCAAGCGCGCTGCGGGCCGCGTCCATCAGCGCCTGGGCGTGGGCCAGGCGCTGGTGCTCGGCCGACATCTCGGCCCATTCGCCGTCGGCAGGCGCCAGTTTGTCCAGCTCGCTGATCTGCCAGGCCAGGCGCTCACGCTCACGCAAGTTGTCGTCACCACGCGCCTGGGCTTGGGCCAGCGCGTCGGCGGCGGTTTTGCGGGCTGCAAAACAGGCCGCCAAGCCGGCGCTGGCCAGCCCGGCCTGGGCGTCCAGCAGCGCCCGGGCGGCGGCCGGGCGGGTCAGGCGTTGCCAGGCATGCTGGCCGTGGATGTCGAGCAGGTGATCGGCGGCCTCACGCAATTGGCCGGCGGTGGCCGGGCTGCCGTTGATCCAGGCCCGGCTCTTGCCGTGGGCGTCGATGCTGCGGCGCAGCAGCAAGCTCGTCTCGGTGGGTTCGGCATCGGGGTCGGCATCGAAATCGGCATTGGCATCGGGCGCGGCGCTGAAACCGCCCTCGTCCAGCCAGCCGGCCAGCGACAGCGGGCTGTCGAACTCGGCACTCACATCGGCCCGGGCCGCGCCCTCGCGCACCACGGCGGCGTCGGCCCGGCTGCCCAGGGCCAGTTGCAGCGCATCGACCAGGATGGATTTGCCGGCGCCCGTCTCCCCGGTCAGCACCGAGAAGCCGGCATGGAACTCCAGCTCCAGGGCCGGCACGATCACAAAATCGCGCAGGGCTAGGCGGCGCAACATGTCAGGCCCCCCCACGACAAATCGCAACAGCCCAGCGCGCCAGCGCGACGGCTTCTTCAAGCGAACGCCGCGGAGCCGGCTCTGCCGGTCCGCTGGCGGCGCCGAACGGCAAGCATGCCGGTCGGCCCTCGCAGGCGAACAACAGTCCGCAGGGACTGTCGTTCGTCCTGGCTCGGCCCCCCCGGGGGGGCCTCACACGACACCCTCGTACCAGCGCAGCTTGCGGCGCAGCGTGGCGTAGTAGCTCCAGCCGCGCGGGTGCAAAAACCGCACCTTGTGCGCTGAGCGCTGCACCCGCACCTGGTCACCGTGCAGCAGGCTGGCCAGGCCCTGCATGTCGAAGTTGGCCGACGCATCGCGCCCGGCCACCACGGTGATGCGCACCGCAGCGCTGTCGGGCAGCACGATGGGCCGGTTGCTCAACGTGTGTGAGGCAATCGGCACCACCACCCAGCCGGCGATGCCCGGGTGCAAGATCGGCCCGCCGGCCGACAGCGCGTAAGCGGTGGAGCCGGTGGGTGAGGCGACGATCAGGCCATCGGCCCGCATATTGGCCACAAACTCATCGCCGATGTCGATGCGCAACTCGACCATGCTGGCGGTGGCGCCCCGGCTGACGACCACATCGTTCATCGACAGGCCCTCGAAGATGCACTCGCCGTCGCGCCAGATCTCGCCTTCCAGCATGGCGCGCACGTCTTCTTCATAGTCACCGCCAATCATCGGCGCCAGCGCATCGCGGTACTGGCCCAGTGGCACATCGGTGATGAAGCCCAGCCGGCCCTGGTTGATGCCCACCAGCGGCAGGTCGAAGCGGGCCAGCTCGCGGGCGATGCCCAGCATCGTGCCGTCGCCGCCCACCACCACCGCCAGATCGCACTGCGCGCCGATCTGGTCCAGCGTGAGCGCGTCGTAATCGGTGACACCGGTGTTGAGCGCGGTCTGGTGCTCAAAACTCACCTCCAGCCCCAGGCGCACCAAGAAATGGGCGATTTCTTCGAGCAGCGGCCGGATGCCATCGGCCTGGTACTTGCCAACCAGCGCAGCATGATGAAATCGGCGGGCCATGCGCAGAATTACACCACAGGGCTCGCCCTGCCCGGCTGCGGCCGGGGGCCGTCCGTACAATGAAAAG
>JANLOP010000149.1:0-14407 GCA_031366635.1 Betaproteobacteria bacterium
GGCGGTCAGCTTCATCGTCACCGCACCCACCGCCGATGCAAAAGTCAGCGAGCCCGAGGCAAACGCCGACAGGCCAAACCCGACCTGCAGCATCAGCGGCAACAAAAACGGAATGGCACCCACCGACAGCCGGAACAGCACCCCGCCCAGCAGCGTGATCCGAAAGCTGGCAATGCGCAGCAGGTCCAGGTCGATGATCGGGTGTGCGGTGCGGCGGGCATGCCAGACGTAGAGCGCCAGCAGCGCCGTACCGCCAGTCATCATGCCGGCCGCCAGCCCGAGGTTGCCGGCCTGGCTGCCGGCCAGCGTCAGGCCAAAGATCAGCATCGACAAGCCCAGCCCGGTCAGCACAAAACCGCGCCAGTCCAGCGCCCGCAGCACCGCGGCCCGCACCTGCGGCACCAGCCGAACCGCCAGCGCCAGCCCAAGCAGGCCCACCGGCACGTTGAGCCAAAAGATGCCACGCCAGTGGAAGTAGGTGGTGATGAAGCCGCCGATCGGCGGGCCCATGATCGGCGCCATCAGCGTCGGGATGCTGAGCCAGGCCATCGCCGAGACCATGTCGCGCCGGGGGATCACCCGCAGCAGGATCAGCCGGCCCACCGGCAGCATCATCGCGCCGCCCAGGCCCTGGCAAAAGCGGCCAGCGATCAGGCTGTGCAGGTCGCCCGCCAGCGCGCAGGCCACCGAGGCGGCGGTAAAAACCGCAATCGAGCTGGCGAACACCGTCTTGGCGCCGTAGCGGTCGGCGCACCAACCGCTGACCGGGATGAAGATCGCCAAGGCCACGTAGTAGGCCGTGAAGGCCAGCTTAAGCGCCAGCGGATCAACCTGCAGGTCGGCCGCCATCGCGGCCAGCGAGGTGGCAATCACCGTGCTGACCAGCGCCTCCATGAACAACGCTGACGCCACCACCAGGGTGAGCGTGCGGGTGGACACGGCGGGTGCGGCGTTCACCCCTCAGCCTGGGGCCGGGGCCAGCGCGCCCTCGATCAGCTGCGCCATCAACGCCGGGTCTTCCATTGGCAGAAAATGGGTCTTGTCGATCCGCAGCAGGTCTTGGCCAAAGCGGAACTCTGCCGCCAGCCCCGGCCAGGTGGGCGAGCCCAGTGGGTCCCAGGGGAGGATGCTGGGGTCTTGCGGCCGGGCCCGAACCACACGCACGGGGATGTGCAGCGCGCGGATGCTGGCGTAGATGCCCGGGTTCTGCCGTGCCAGTGGGTAGACCTTGCCCTCAAAGCGCGGTGCGCAGGCCAGCTGAAAGCCCACACCGTCGTCGGCCGGGCGCAGGCCGTGTTCGCAGTAGTCGCGCAGCGCCTGTGGGTCGAACACCGAATAGGGCGGTCGGTCGGCAAAGCGCTCAAACATCGCTTGCGCCGATTCAAACTGGTTCTTGCGACCGGCCGCCGGGTGCAGCGTGCCGGGCGGGGGTGCGGGCAGGTGGTAGTCGGCCGGTGCCAGTATCACCGGATCGGCCAGCACCAGTTGCGAAAACCGGCCGGGCTGCAATGCCGCCGCCTGCACCAGCGCATGTGCACCCATGCTGTGGCCAACGCCCACTGCGCCCTGCAAATTCATTGCTGCTGCAAAACCGGCCAGGTCTTGGCCAAACGGCCGCCAGTCGTCAAAGTCAGCCACCTCGCTGCGGCCGTGGCCGCGCAGCTCGACGGCAATCACATGGCGATGGGGCAGGTGGTGGATGACCTGGTCCCAGACCCGGCCGTGGAAGCCGGTGGCGTGCACCAGCAGCAGCGTGGGGGCCTGGCCGCGCAGGACGGCGCGCCATTCCCAGCTGGCCAGCGTGATGCCATTGGCCAGGGTGAAATCGAGCTTGGGGGTGTGGCTCATGCCGTTGTCAGAGATCACACTTCAGCCGCCAGCCGGCTGGCCTGGTCGATGGCGCGCTTGGCGTCCAGTTCGGACGCCTCGAAGGCGCCGCCCACCAGGCTGGCCTTGATGCCCAGCACTTGCAAGTCGTCGAACAGGCCGCGCAGCGGCGTCTGGCCGGCACAGACGATGACGGTATCGACCGCGAACAAGCGCGGCTCGCCGTTGACCCGGGTGTGCAGGCCGGCGTCGTCGATGGCGAGGTACTCCACCCCGCCCACCATCTGCACGCCGCGGCGGTTCAGTGTCAGCCGGTGGGTCCAGCCGGTGGTGCGGCCCAGGGTTTTGCCCAGTGCGTCGGCCTTGCGTTGCAGCAGCGTGACATGGCGGTCGGATCGGGCCACCTGCGGCGTCACGCCGGTCACGCCGCCGCGCGGGTGGCCCGCAAAGTCGATACCCCATTCCCGCGCAAACACGCCGATGTCCAGGGATGCCGAGGTGCCCTGGTGCGTCACCAGCTCGGCCACATCAAAGCCGATGCCACCCGCACCCATGATCGCCACCCGCTGGCCCACGGTCTTGCGCCCCAGGATCACGTCGATGTAGCTAACCACCTTGGGGTGGTCGATGCCGGGCAGGTCGGGTGTGCGCGGCGCGATGCCGGTGGCCACGACCACCTCGTCGAACCCCTCGGCCTGCAGCAGGGCCGCGCTGGCGCGGCTGTTCAAACGCAGCGTGATGCCGTGCAACTCGATCATGCGGCGGTAGTAGCGCAGCGTCTCGGCAAACTCCTCCTTGCCCGGAATCCGCCGGGCCAGATTGAATTGGCCGCCGACTTCCGACCCAGCGTCGATCAGTGTGACCCGGTGGCCGCGCTGCGCCGCCACCGTGGCATAAGCCAGGCCGGCCGGCCCGGCGCCCACCACCGCGATGCGCTTCGGGCGAGCGGTGGGCAGGTAGTTCAGCAGCGTCTCGTTGCAGGCTCGGGGGTTGACCAGGCAACTGACCTGCAGCCGGCCGCCAAAAGTGTGGTCCAGGCAGGCCTGGTTGCAGGCGATGCAAGTGTTGATCTCGTCCTCGCGGCCGTGCAAGGCCTTGAGCACGATCTGCGGGTCGGCCAGCATCGGCCGCGCCATAGACACCAGGTCGGCGTCGCCCCGTGCCAGCACTTCTTCGGCCACCGCCGGCATGTTGATCCGGTTGCTGGTGATCACCGGCACGCCCACCACCTTGCGCAGCTGGCCAGTGACGCCAGCAAACGCGGCCCGCGGCACCATCGTCGCGATGGTGGGCACGGGGGCCTCGTGCCAGCAGAAGTGGGTGCTGATGATGTTGGCGCCGGCCGCCTCGATGGCCTGCGCCAGATCGACGATCTCGTCCCAGGCCAGGCCACCGTCCAGCATGTCCATTGCCGCGATGCGGAAGATCAGGATGAAGCGCTCGCCCACGGCGGCCCGCACCCGCCGCACCACGTGCACCGCCAGGCGCATGCGGTTGGGCCAGCAGCCGCCCCAGCGATCGGCGCGTTGATTGGTTTTTTGCACCATGAACGTGCTGAGCAGGTAACCGGCCGAGCCGATGATCTCCACCCCGTCATAACCAGCGGCCTGGGCCAGCGCCGCGCAGTTTGCAAAACCAGCAATCTGCTTTTCAATGCCGGCTTCGTCCAGCGCCGTGGGCATGAAGCTGCCGATGCGCGATTGGATGGCGGACGGCGCCACGCACAGCGGCGTGCGCGCCAGCGGGCCGGTGTGCAGGATTTGCAGGCAGATCTTCACGTCGGCATCGGCGGCATGCACAGCAGCGGTGATCAATTTGTGCTGCTCGGCCTCGGCCGGGGTGGACAGTTTGCTGCCGATGCCGCCTTCGTCATTCGGTGAGATGCCGCCGGTGATGATCATGGCCACGCCGCCGCGGGCGCGCTCGGCAAAGTACGCCGCCATGCGCTCAAAGCCGTTGTCGGCTTCTTCCAGCCCGGTGTGCATCGAGCCCATCAGGATGCGGTTTTTGAGCCGGGTAAACCCCAGGTCGAGCGGGGCGAAGACGTGGGGGTAGCGGGTAGTGCCGGGCATTCGTCGGTCTCAAGATAGCGCTGGCGTGATCGTAGTGGCGGGCCCGGCAGCCCGGCTGTCGCCCCCGGCACAGCCAGCGCGGCGTCTGCCTGCCCACAATCTGCCGACAAGGCGCGCCACGCGCCAACCCAGGAGCAAGCGCGATGAATGCACGGCCCATCGACACCGGCACCCCCGACCTGCTGGCCACGCTGGACGGCGGCGTGCTGACGCTGACCTTGAACCGCCCCGAGGCCCGCAACGCGATGTCGCGGGCGATGAACGGGGCCTTGCAGCAGCAGTTGGCGGCGGCCGAGTTTGACGCGGCGGTCAAGTGCATCGTGCTCACCGGCGCTGGCAAAGGCTTTTGCGCCGGCGGTGATGTGAAGGGCATGGCCGCAGCCGGCGACGGCACGGTGGGCGCCTTCACGGTGGACGAGGCCATTGCCCGCCAGCGCGCCAACCAGCGCGCCACCGCCGGCAAATTGTTCAAAATGGCCAAACCCACGCTGGCCGCGCTGCCCGGCGCGGCGGCCGGTGCCGGCCTGGCGCTGGCGCTGGCCTGCGATTTGCGCATCATGGCCAGCAACGCCATCCTGACCACGGCCTTTGCCCGGGTCGGCTTTTCGGGTGACTACGGCGGCAGCTATTTTTTGACGCAACTCGTCGGGTCGGCGAAGGCGCGTGAGCTGTACTTTTTGTCGGACCGGGTGGGCGCTGACGAAGCCTTGCGGCTGGGCTTGACCAACTGGCTGTGCGCGCCTGAGGACCTGGCCGCCAAGACACGCGAGATCGCGCTGCGCCTGGCCAGCGGCCCGACTGTTGCCTACCGCTACATGAAAGAAAACCTGAACCGGGCGATGCACGGCGATGTGGACGACTGCCTTGACCTGGAGGCCACCCACCACATCCACTGCGGCCAGACCGAAGACCACCGCGAGGCCACGCTGGCCTTTGTCGACAAACGCGAGCCGGTTTTCAAAGGCCGCTAAGCCGGCACCGGCCCGGCTTCTACCCAGCCGGCTTGCACCCGCCCGGCGCCCACCGAACCCAACCCCAGCAATATGACGGCGATCACCCGACAGCAGGCCATCGACTTTCTCACCGGCCCGGGCCAGCCGCATGCGCTGGTGGACGAGGTGATCTGCGGCCGCACGCAGCGCGTGTTCAAGCAGGCGCCGGGCTCGCTGCGCGCACTGTTCGAGGCCACGGCCAGCGACCTGCCGTTTTTGGTCTACCAGCAAGAGCGATTCACTTTTGCCCAGGCTTGGGGCGCGGCGTCGCGCATCGGCCAGGTGCTGGTGCAGCACGGCGGCGTGCGGCCCGGGGACCGGGTGGCGATCTCGATGCGCAACTACCCGGAGTGGGTGCTGGCGTTTACCGCCATCACCTCGATCGGCGCGATGGCGGTGGCGATGAACGCCCATTGGCAGACCGACGAGATGGTCTACGGCCTGACCGACAGCGGCGCCAAAGTGCTGCTGGCCGACGCCGAGCGGCTGGACCGGCTGCTGGGCGCCAGCAGCGCTACCAGCGCCGGTGCCGCCACCAGTACCCCCACCGGCCCCGCTGTGCCGGCGCTGCCGGGCTTGATGATTCTGGCAGTGCGCCCGACGCGGCCGTGGCCGGGCGTGGCGGTGTTGAAAGACCTGACCGACGCCCAGGGCGATGTGCCGATGCCGCCGGCCACCATCGCCCCGGACGATGCCGCCACCATCCTGTACACCTCCGGCTCCACCGGCCGCCCGAAAGGCGTGGTGTCCAGCCACCGCAACATCCTGACGGCGCTGTTGTCGTGGGAGCTGGACCGGGCCATCTTCGAGCGCATGGCCGGCATCGAGCCGGTGGCGCCGGGCGCGCCCGCCACGCCGGGCGACCAACCCGGCACCCTGCTGGCGGTGCCGCTGTTTCACGTCACCGGTCTGCATGCCAGCTATCTTTCCAGCTACCGGGCGCAGCGCCGGCTGGTGGCGATGTACCGCTGGGACGCTGACGCGGCGGCCGCGCTGATCGACCAGCAGCGGCTCAGCTCGGTGGTGGCACCGGCGGCGATGACGGGCGACCTGGTGCGCGTGGCGCAGGCCGGGCGCCATGATTTGACCAGCCTGCTGGTGGTGGGCGGCGGCGGCGCGCCGCGCGCGCCCGAGCAGGTGCGCCAGATCGGCGCCAGCTTTGGCCAGGCCCTGCCCAACACCGGCTGGGGCATGACCGAGACGAATGCCATCGGCGCCGGCATCGGCGGCCAGGACTATCTTGACCACCCGGCCAGCGCCGGCCGCTGTGCACTGGTGCTGCAGCTCAAAGTGGTGGACGAGCAGGGCGCCGGGCTGCCCGCCGGCCAGCGCGGCGAGCTGCTGGTGCGCGGCACATCGCTGTTTGCCGGCTACTGGAACCGGCCCGAGGCCAATGCCGCTGCCTTCGACGGCGACTGGTTCCGCACCGGCGACGGCGCTTACATCGACGACGACGGCTTTGTCTTTATCGTCGATCGGCTGAAAGACCTGATCATCCGGGGCGGCGAGAACATCGGCTGCGGCCAGGTCGAGGCGGCGTTGCTGCTGCACCCCGACGTGCTGGAGGCAGCGGTGTACGCCGTGCCCGATGACCGGCTGGGTGAGGAGGTGGGCGCCACGGTATTCGGCACGCCGGCGCTGGATATCAGCGCGCTGCGCGAGTTTCTGGCCGCCCACCTGGCCCGTTTCGAGCTGCCGCGCTACATCCAGCAGGCCAGGGCGCCGCTGCCGCGCACGCCGTCGGGCAAGATTTTGAAGCGCCAGATCCGGCAGGGGGCGCTGGCCGAGATCCATCTCCAGACCGCCGGCCCGGAGCCCAACCCCCTCGCCGAGCCGCGTGACGGCCAGCGCGCCGATCACGGCGCCGAGCGCTAGCAGCGCATCCGCCTGGCCTTCATCGCCGTGTCACGGATGGCACACAAAATCCGACGTTCAACCCCACTCGGACGATCATGCCCAACTTCAAAATCCGCGCTACGAAGCGCCCGCTGCTGGCTTTGACGGTGCTGGCCGGCGCACTCACCCTCAGCGCCTGCGGAGGCAGCGACACCCTGGCACCGCTGCCGACGGTCGACGGCGCCGTGCCGCTGGTGATCGGCCACCGTGGGCTGCCGGGCCTGTTCCCCGAGGAGACGCAGCCGTCTTACGAAGGCGCGGCCGATGCCGGGGCCGACTCACTCGAAGAAGACCTGCACCTGACGAAGGACTGCGTGCTGGTGGCCCGCCACAACCCGTGGCTCAGCGACAACACCAACATCGCCACCGTGGCGCTGACCAACGCGGCAGTGGCCGCGCGCAAGCGCACCGTGCCGGGTGTGCTGGTCAACGTGGCGTACTCGTTGGCCACTTACGGCGGCCCGGCCCAGTATCTGAGCGACTTGACCGACCCGGCCAACCCGAAGTCGGTGTTGAAGTCGCTGGTGGTCGACGGCGAAGACCACACCGGCGACTGGTCGATCACCGATTTCACCGTCGCCGAGCTCAAGCAGTGGATTGGCGGCACCACCTACGACGCCCGCAATGAGCGGCCCACCGCGTTGAACGGCAAAGTGCCGGTGCTGACGATGCAGGAGATCATCGACATCGCCAAAGCCAAGAGCACGGCAACCGGCCGCACGATCACGGTTTACCCCGAAGCAAAAAACCCGTACTGGAACAACCAGCAGGCCATCGCCAACGGCTGCGGCAGTGGCGCCCACCCGTTTGAGGACGCGATCGTCAAGCTCATCAAAGACAACAACCTGAACAGCAAGGCCGCGCCGATCTTTGTGCAGAGCTTTGACCCGGCCAGCCTGAAGTACATGCGCAGCATCGGCCTGGCGTCGCGGGTGGTGCAACTGGTGGACGGCAACGATGTCGATTACCAGACCGGCGCGATGGTCTACCAACAGCCCGACGCCTATAACTTTGTCGATGGCCGTCCGTACAGTTGGACGCTGGCCGGCGACGGCCGCTACTTTGGCGACATGCTGACGCCCGCCGGGCTGGCCGAAATCAAGACCTACGCCGACGGCATCGGCCCGTGGAAGCCGCAGGTGATGGCCCTCACCGTGGTGCCGTTCAAGGCCGGCGCCGGCCTGGCCGACGTCAACACCGTGGCCCCCACCACGCTGATCGCCGACGCCCACAAGCTGGGCCTGTTTGTGCACGTCTACACCTTCCGCAGCGAGAAAAAGTACCTGGCCGGCGCCTACAACGGCGACCCGGTGGCCGAGTACCTGCGCTATTTCCGCGCCGGTGTCGATGGCGTGTTCACCGACTTTGCCAACACCGGCTTTGCCGCGCGCGCGGCCTACCTGGCGGAGACGGGGCGCTGAGATCGACGGAACAACCCAGGATAGCCAGCGCCAGGAGGCTGTCGGGCGTTGGGGCGGGCCCGGCCGGCTTGCCCGCGATGAGCGGGTTTACGCGTAGCCGGAATGGCGGAAGGATTGTCGGAGCTGTCGGCATTTATTACAGCGATGAACCCGGCAATGCCCGAGGGCTGGCATTTGGCCGGTCTGGCCGGCAGGTGCGTTAGAAATACTGGCTTGCAAGCCATTGATTCAATTGACGAAATTGGCTGACCGCAGGCCAGAAATATGGCCTGCGACCCACTGGGCGCAAACCTTGCGTGGTGCTTCGGCAATCGATCGCAACCGTGGCATTTGCCACGTTGCAGCGATTTAAATTTGCCAAATCAATCACCGGAGACCTAAAAGTGCGCTTAAGCCGTCCCAATCTCAATCCGATTTCACGCGCATTTGTCAACACGGGGCTGCTCGCCGGCTGCCTGGCTTTTGCGGCCAGCGCCCAGGCCGGCCTGGTCATCAACGCCACTTTTGCCGGTACCTACAGCGTTGCCGAGCAGGCCGAGGTCAACACCGCGATCGCGTATTACCAAAACACTTTCAGCGACAACATGATGCTGAACATCCGGTTCTTCAATTCGGGTGCCGGGCTGGGCTCCACCAGCCAATTGCTCTACAAAGTGAACTACGCTGATTACCTCACTGCGCTGCGTCTTGATGCCACCACCGCAAACGACGCGACGGCTCTGGCCAACATCCCGAACGGCACCGGCGCGTTGCCGGCTGCGGGTCAGAACTCACCGGTTCCGGGTACTGGCAACCAACTGATCATCAACCGCGCCAATGCGGCTGCGGTGGGCATCAACGTCGGCACGCAAAGCAATGGCACCAGCACCTGGGACGCCGACATCGACCTGAACCTGGCGTTGATGAGCACCAACCACGCCAGCCCGACGGCGGGCCTGTACGACGAGCGCAGCGTGGCCATGCACGAGATCAACGAGGTGCTGGGCACGACGTCCAATCTGGGCCGCAGCAATCCGTTTTTTGCGGGCTCCAGCTCGGCGATTGATCTTTATCGCTACGATGCGGCTGGCAATCGCGCCTTCACCACCGCCGGTGACGACGCCTATTTTTCGCTTGATGGCACGTCCAAACTGGTTCGCTTCAACCAGGATTCGCGCGGCGATTACAGCGATTTCTGGAGCAACAACGGCGGCGGAAACTTTGGCGCTAACCCGCCTTACCAGATCCAGGACGCGTTCAGTGCGTCTGGCAAGGCGGCCGAGATGGGCGTCGAAAACACCATGCTGGATGTCATCGGCTACACCTTCAAGTCGCAGGCCAACGGCGTGCCTGAGCCGTCAAGCCTGGCACTGGTGATCGCCGCCCTGGGGTTGACGGGATTGACGGCACGACGCCGCAGGCTTTGATGCCGTCGCCGGGCGTCCGCACAAGCCGGTTTTGCCACGGCTGGTGCATGGCAGCCCGGCGCGCCAGCGCATTTCGCCGGTGCGCGGCATTGCGCCGCCGGGCTGGCGGCCCGGCTTGCTGCCCGGCCTGATGGTCAGCCGGGTCGCCATCACCGGCGCTGCGGCGCGGCCGAGCGCGCTGCCGTGCCCGGTCAGAAGGCGTAGCCGATCAGCACCAGGCCGGTGAGCGTGGTCGATTTGCGCATCAGCGGGCTGCTGCGGGCATCCCCCAGCCAGGTGCCCACCGACGCTGCGCCGGTGATCGATGCCCGGCTCGCCATCTGGTAGGTCAGCGCCACGTTGGCCCGGCCATCGCGCAGGCCGGCAGCCGGGCGGTAGGCCGGGTAGCCGCTGGCCGTGGCCTGGGCCGGGCTGACACCAAAATACGATTGCATCCACCCGCCATTGACGACGCTGGCCGCCACGCCGACGCCCAGGCGCCACTGCGGCGCCAGCACGGTGCTGTGGCCGGCGCCCAGGTCGAGCACCAGGCCGCAGCCGTGCTGGCCGGCGCCGTAGCGCAGCGATGAGGTCAAAAACAGCGCGGGCGACAGCGTGTGGTTGAAAAACGCGCCGATCTCGGGCTTGGCATCGATGTCGGGCAGGCCGCTCAACGCCGCCGACCGGCTTGATTTGCGGCCCAGATCGGCGCTGAGGCGCAGGCCGAATTGCTGATCGGGCCGGCTGGAAACGTTGATGCCGATGCCGTTGCTGACGCCGGCAAACCAGCCGTTGCGCCACTGGTAATCGAGCAACGGCACGATCAGGTTGCGGTCTTTGGCCGAGCCCGGGTAGGCCGTGCCGGCGATGAATGCGGTACCCACGGTGCCGCCGTCGTGACCGGGCGCGGCGCTGTACAACCGCACCGCGTCAAAAGCCTGGGCGCGCGCGGCGGGTGCGGCCCCGGTGATGCAAGCCGCAACGGCAGCGGTGGCAACAGCGCGCAAGGGCAAAAGCATGGGCAACTCCGGTGGGCCAAGTTGGGGTGGCAGGGTCGTGCAGGGATGGGCGGGTGGCCGTCAGTGCCACGCAGTACAGCGCTGCGCTGCGGCTTGGACACCCCGCACCGGCCTGGCCGGCGCGCCGGGCTGCTCGATAATCAGCCCTGGCAACGCCTGCCATTCTTGCCCACCCCGCCATGAGCCCCCAATCTGCCGATGAGCAAGCCATGCGCCTGGCGCTGGACCAGGCATTGAATGCCCAGTTGGCCGGTGAGGTGCCGGTGGGCGCGGTGATCATGTTGGCCGGCCAGGTGCTGGCCACCGGCTACAACCGGCCGATCACCACGCATGACCCGACCGCGCATGCCGAGATCGTGGCGCTGCGCCACGCCGCCCAGTTGCAGCAAAACTACCGCCTGCCCGACTGCGATCTGTTCGTCACGCTCGAGCCCTGCGCGATGTGTGCGATGGCGCTGCTGCATGCGCGCCTCAAGCGGGTGGTGTTTGCAGCAGTTGACCCGAAGACCGGCGCCGCCGGCTCGGTGCTTAACCTGTTTGCCGAGCCCCGGCTGAACCACCGCACCACCTGCCAAGGCGGCGTGCTGGCCGAGCCGGCGTCGGCCTTGCTGCGGCAGTTTTTTGCCGACCGCCGGGCCCAGCAGCGCAGCGAGCGCGACGCGCTGCGGCTGTTGGCTGCCAGCCTGCCTACCGCGCTGCCCACGCCGCCCACGCCGCCCACGCCGCCCGCCGCGCTCGCGGCATTCGCCACACTGGCCGCACTGGCCAGCGCAGTGCCGCGCATCCCTACCGGCGACGCCACCGAGGTGCACAGTCTGCCCGGCATCGATCTGCCGCCCCAACACAAATCGACCAAGGACCACGATGCCCCTGACGCTGGCGTTTGAAGAAACCGGTGACGGCCCGGCGGTCGTCATCCTGCACGGCTTGTTCGGCTCCAGCCGCAACTGGCGCTCGGTGGCGCGGGCGCTGGCGCCGCAGCACCGGGTGCTGTGCGTCGATCTGCGCAACCACGGTGCGTCACCCTGGGCCGACAGCATGGGTTATTTGGACATGGCCGCCGACGTGGCCGAGTTGATGGCCCGCCAGCGCCTGCACCGGCCGCTGCTGGTGGGCCACAGCATGGGCGGCAAGACGGCGATGGCGCTGGCGCTGCAAGACCCCGCCGCCATTGGCGGCCTGGTGGTGGTAGACATCGCGCCGGTGGCCTACGGTGACCGCATGACGCCGTATGTGCAGGCGATGGCCGGGCTGGACCTGGCCGGGCTGGCCAGCCGGGCGGTGGCGCAAGGCCGGCTGGCCGAGCGGCTGGCCGATCTGTTGGCCGGCCGGTTGGCCGACCCCGGCGTGGTGGGCTTCCTGCTGCAAAACCTGGTCAGCCACAACCACCATTTCGATTGGCGGCTGAACCTGGCCGCCATCGGCGTGGCGGTGCCTGCCCTCAGCGGTTTTCCGGCCGAGCTGCAGGGCCGCCACTACGGCGGGCCGGCGCTGCTGATTTACGGCAGCCGGTCGGATTACGTCACGCCGGCCGACGCGGCCGGCTTTGCCGACTGGTTTCCACAGGCGCGCACGATCCCCATCGACGGCGCCGGCCACTGGGTGCATGTCGAGCAGCCGGCGGCGTTCATCGCGGCGCTGCAGCAGGCCCAACGAGGCACACCGTGAGCCGGCCGCCGGCCAGCGGCGCGCAGCGCCACCGCATCGTCATCGTCGGCGGCGGTGCCGGCGGTTTGGAGTTGGCCACCCGGCTGGGCGACACGCTGGGCCGGCGCGGCCAGGCCGACATCACCCTGATCGACCGCGGCCGCACCCATGTCTGGAAGCCCAAGCTGCATGAGATTGCCGCTGGCAGCATGGACATGGCAGCGCACGAGGTGGGCTACCTGGCGCAATCGCACTGGCACCATTTCCGCTACCGGGCCGGCGCGATGGTCGGGCTGGACCGGGTGCGGCGCCAGGTGCAGGTGGCGCCGTATGTGGACGAAACCGGCGAGTTGGTGACGCCCGCCCGAGCGATCGGCTACGACACGCTGGTGATCGCCATCGGCAGCCAGAGCCATGATTTCGGCACACCCGGCGTGGCCCAGCACGCGATGAAGCTTGAGTCGTCGGCCGACGCGCTGCGCTTCCATGCCCGGGTGGTCAATGCCTGCATCCGCGCCCATTCCCAAGAAACACCGCTGCGGCCCGAGCAACTGCATGTGGCCATCATCGGCGCCGGTGCCACTGGCGTGGAGCTGGCCGCTGAGCTGCACCGCACGACGCGCCAGATGGTGGCCTACGGGCTGGACCAGGTGGATGCCGACAAAGACATCCAGGTCAGTGTGATCGAGGCCGCGCCGCGCGTGCTGCCGGCGCTGCCGCCGCGTTTGTCCAAGGCCACCGAGGCGTTGTTGCGCAAGATCGGCGTGCAGGTGCACACCGATGCCAAGGTGGCCGAGGTGCTGGCCGGCGGCGTGCGGCTGGCCGACGGCCGGCTGCTGCCGGCCGAGCTGGTGGTCTGGGCGGCCGGTGTCAAGGCGCCTGATTTCTTGAAAGACATCAGCGGGCTGGAGACCAACCGCATCAACCAGTTGGTGGTGCGGCCGACGCTGCAAACCAGCCGCGACGACAACATCTTTGCCATCGGCGATTGCGCGGCCTGTGCCTGGCCCGAGGCCAACAACGGCCAGGGCGGCTGGGTGCCGCCGCGCGCCCAGGCCGCGCACCAGCAGGCGTCGCACATGGCCGGACAGATCAAGCGCCGGCTGGCCGGCAAACCGCTGACGCCCTGGCGCTACCGTGATTTCGGCTCACTTGTCTCACTCGGCGAGTACAGCACTGTGGGCAACATGATGGGCGGGCTGGTGGGCGGCAGCCTGATGGTCGAGGGCCTGTTTGCCAAGCTGATGTATGTCTCGCTGTACAAAATGCATGAACTGGCATTGCATGGTGCCGTCAAGGTGTCGCTCGACACGCTGGCCCGGCTGATCGTGCGGCGCACCGAGCCGCACGTCAAATTGCATTGATGGTTACCGGCTTGGTTGGGCAGCACAGAAATATAGGTGCAGCATCTGCTAGCTCAAGTTTGTCATTTGGCATCACAACCCCCAATGGAATCAACGAGTTAGGGCGATATTGCGGCGCGTATGGCACTACTTTTGTGTCGTGCGGCGCGGCGCTGGGGCGGTCGATGAGATCGCGCTAGACGAGCACGCGGTGGATGCCACCGGGGTTGGGCGAGTGGCCCAGGATCTCGTTGATCTTTTGATGATGCGGCTCGGGCCGAGTGGCCTTGCGAACATGCACCGCCCGACCATCACGGCGCTGCAAGGTGGCTGTCACGCGCTGCTGCGTGGCGAGCGTCTCGCGCAGCGTCTCCCAGCTGTCGTCGATGCCATGGCCCTTGAGTTGCAGACGCAGCGTGTGCACGAAGTGATAGGCCAGCACGCTGATGAACAGATGCCCTTCGACTCGGCGGTCGATTTGGTGGAAGACGGGGCGCAGACCCAGATCGGTCTTGAGCGAGCGGAACACCGACTCCAGGTTGGTCAGCATCGTGTAGGTGCGCCACAGCGTGGCGTTGTCCAACTCCACGAGGGTCGTGCGCAGGCAATACACACCCGGGTGCGCGGCAGCGCTGCCGGGTTTGACGCGCTTGGTCCAGGTGATGGCGCGCACCTGCGTGCCGGTCTCGTCCTTGATGATCTCGACCTGATAGTGCTTCGCCGCACGCGCGAAGCGTTGCTTGGCACGTCCGAGCCGCTCCATGATCTTGCCCACGTCCCGGGTGCCACGGGGCTTGCTCAGGCC
>JANLOP010000179.1:0-20211 GCA_031366635.1 Betaproteobacteria bacterium
CGTCTTCCCCGCGCTGAACAACCTGACTCTGGCCGTGGCCGTGCCTGAGCCGCAAACCTGGGCGCTGATGCTGGGCGGCCTGGCGCTGCTGGGCTGGGCGGCGCGGCGCCAGCCGGGCTGATGTTTCGGGGGCGGTTTGCGCCCTGCGGCCAATCAACGGCGCTTCTGGCGCCGTTTTTCATCGTTGCCGGCGCCGGCTCAAGCCGCCGAAGCCAGCACCCGCAGCGCCAGCGCCTCGGCGGCCTCGATGCCGTCCACCCCGGCCGACATGATGCCGCCGGCATAGCCCGCGCCCTCGCCCGCCGGGTACAGGCCGGCGACGTTCAGGCTTTGAAAATCAGCGCCGCGCGGGATGCGCAGCGGTGACGAGGTGCGGGTCTCCACCCCGGTGAGCAGCGCATCGGCCATCGCAAAGCCCGGGATTTGGCGCTCGAACGCCGGCAAGGCTTGACGGATGGCGGCGATGGCCTGGTCGGGCAAGCTGCTGCGGCCAGGCTCGGCCAAATCCGTCAACTGCACGCCCGGCTGGTAGGACGGCAGCACGCTGCCAAACTGCCGCGCCAGCGCATTGCCGTGCCGGCCGGCGACAAAATCACCGACCAATTGCCCCGGCGCCCGGTAGGTTTCACCGCCCAGCGCGTAAGCCCGCGATTCCCAGAAACGCTGGAAGATGATGCCGTCCAGCGGCGACACCGGCCCGCTGCCGCCCCGGTCCTGCCGGTAGTCCTGCGGCGTCAGCCCGACGACGATGCCGGCGTTGGCATTGCGCTCATTGCGCGAGTACTGGCTCATGCCGTTGGTCACCACCCGGCCCGGCTCGGACGTGGCGGCCACCACCGTGCCGCCCGGGCACATGCAAAAGCTGTACACCGACCGGCCGTTGCCGGCGTGGTGCACCAGCTTGTAATCGGCCGCGCCCAGGATCGGGTGGCCGGCGCTGGGGCCGAAGCGCGCACGGTCGATCAGGCTTTGCGGATGCTCGATGCGCAAGCCGATCGAAAACGGCTTGGCCTGCATCAACACGCCGCGCGCATGCAGCATCTCGAAGGTGTCGCGGGCACTGTGGCCCACCGCCAGCAGCACCTGGTCAGCGCGGATCTGCTCGCCGCTGGCCAGGGTCAGGCCCCGCACTTGCGGCGCCCCTTGGCCGGTGTCGATCAGCAGATCGACCACCCGTTGCTCAAAGCGGATTTCACCGCCCAGTGCCTCGATCTCGGCGCGCATCTTCTCGACCACGGCCACCAGCCGGAAAGTGCCGATGTGCGGCTTGGCGACAAACAGGATTTCTGCCGGCGCGCCGGCCTTGACAAACTCGGCCAGCACCTTGCGCGTCAAATGGCGCGGGTCGCTGATCTGGCTCCACAGCTTGCCGTCCGAGAAGGTGCCGGCGCCACCCTCGCCAAACTGCACATTCGATTCGGGGCTCAACACCCCCTGGCGCCACAGCGCCCAGGTGTCTTTGGTGCGCTCACGCACCGGCTTGCCACGCTCCAGCACGATGGGCCGCAGACCCATTTGCGCCAGCACCAGCGCGGCAAAAATGCCGCATGGGCCAAAGCCGATCACCACCGGGCGCGGGCGGGCGTCGGGCAGCAGCGCAAAATCAGCCGGCGCCTGCGCCAGCAGCCGGTAGCGGGTGTCGGGGCTGGGCCGGATCTGCACATCGCCGGCGTGGCGGGCCAGCAAGGCGGCCTCGTCCACACCGGCGGCCAGCGTGGCGTCCAGGGTGTAGATCAGCACCACGGCTGATTTTTTTCGCGCATCAATACTGCGCTTGAAGAGGCTGAAGCCCGCCAGGTCGGCGTCGGCCAGGCCCAACCGGGCCAGCAGCGCGGTGCGCAAGGCCTCGGGCGGGTGGGCCAGCGGCAGGCGCAACTCGGTGATTCTCAGCATGCGGGGCGGGGCATCGCCCGGCAGCGGGCGGTCAACCGCCGGTCAGGTGTCAGTCAGGCGTCGGTCAAACGACATCGAGCCTGCGCTCAGCCGCCGCTCAGCCCCCGTTCATCCGCCTTTGCGCGGGCGCTTGCCGGGGTTTTTCTTGCTGCGGGTGTGCGAGCCGCGCTCCAGGCTGATTTTCTGGCCTTTGGGCGCCGTGAAGCACACGCCTGCGGGCGCGGCGGGGCGCGGGGTGGCCCGGCGTTCGGCTTCGGTGACGATCTTGTTGCCCATGAAATGGCTCCGGTGCGTTGTAAAAGTCAACCCAGGATTAGGCCACAAAGTCAGGGCATTCGGCCCGGGCCGGCCTCAGGCGCGGGGCTTTTTGTGCAGATTCAGGCCCAGCCGGGGCGCCCGCAGCGGGCGCAGACGCCGGCGCAGGCCCAAGCAGCGGCGCCCGCAGCCGGGCCTCGAACTCGGCCGGCAGCACATACTGCAACACGCCGCGACGGCCCGGGCCGACGCTCACCGCCAGGCCGATGGCCGGGTAGAGCAGCGCCTTGGCGCCGGGCTCGGCGCTGGCGCGGTCCACCGCGACTGCCGCACCGGGCGCACCCGGCAGGCCCGGCACGCCCGGCACACCCGCCTCACCCGCCGCACCCGCCACCACCAGCGCCACCTCGGCCAGCGGCGTGCCAAAGCGCAGCCGCACATCCTCCTCGGTCAGGCGCAGCGTGGGCACAAAGCTCAGGCCCACCAGCGCGGCGCGCGTTGCCTCGTCGCGGTCAGCGGCGTGCAGCGCAAAGCGCCGCACGCCGCCGTCCATCGGCGCCGAGCCGGTGGCCCGCGCCCGCCAGCGCTGCAGCGTGGCGGGCGGCACGTCAAACGCCAGCACCAGCCGACCGCTGACAAAACCGGCGGCAAACGGCTCGGCCAGCGCCTCCAGCCGGCCCACCTCACCCAACTGAGCCACCAGCGCTACTTGCAGGCCATCACCGATGCGGGCCCGGGCGTCGGCCAGACGGTCGTGGCCCAGCAGCAGGCCCAGCACCTGCAGCGTGCCGTCGGGCCGGGCTTGGGCCTGCCACGGCAGGCTTTGCCCGGCTGGCGCCGCCGCGCCGCTGGCCGGCTGCTGCACCGGCGCCGAAAACTGCCGCGAAAACACCAGCGCCAACGCCACCAGCAGCACCAGCAGGCCGGCGCCCAGCGCCAGCAGGATTGGATGTTTCATCCGGCGGATTGTCTGGCGGCGCGCTGGCGCCGGGCCGGGCCGGACAGCACGGACAATCCAGCGCTGCCATGCCAGTTGAACCGATCCGCCAGCCGACCCGCAACCCGACGCAAGCGCCGACGCCAGAGCCGACGCAAACGCCGACGCGCCAACCCGCCATCGCCGCACTCCGGGTGCTTTCCGTCATCCCGCCGATGACGCAGCTCAACACGCCCTACCCGTCCACCGCCTACCTGACCGGCTTTCTGCGCTCCCGCGGCGTGCACGCGGTGCAGGTGGATCTGGCGCTGGGCTTGATTCTTGAGTTGCTGTCGCGCGACGGCCTGCGCCAGGTGCAAGCCGCTGTGCAAGCCCTGCCCGCCGCCCGGCGCAGCGCCACGGTGCTCGCCTTCGATGCGCAATTTGAGCGCTACCTGGCCACCATCACCCCGGTGGTGGCGTTTTTGCAAGGCGCCGACAGCACGCTGGCGCACCGCATCGCCAGCCGCCAGTTTTTGCCCGAGGGGCCGCGCTTTGAGTCGCTGGCGGTGTACGTCGACCCCGACGGCGGTGACCCGATGGCCTGGGCCTTTGGCGCGCTGGGCGTGCAAGACCGGGCGCGCCACCTGGCCACGCTGTATTTGAACGACATCGCCGACGTGCTGCGCGACGCAGTAGACCCTCGCTTCGAGTTTGTGCGCTACGCCGAATCGCTGGCGCAGAGCCAGCCCAGCTTTGGCCCGCTGGCCGCTGCGCTGGCCGCGCCGCCCAATCTGGTGGACGACACGCTGCGCCGGCTGACGCTGGCCGCGCTGGCCCAGCACCAGCCCACCATCGTGCTGCTGTCGGTGCCTTTCCCGGGCGCGGTGTACGCCGCCTTTCGCATCGCGCAAACGATCAAGGCGCACGACCGGTCCATCGTCACCGTGCTGGGCGGCGGCTTTGTCAACACCGAGCTGCGTGAGCTGAGCGACCCCCGGGTGTTTGACCACGTCGACTACGTCACGCTCGACGCCGGTGAGCGCCCGCTGCTGGCACTGCTGGACCACCTGGCCGGCCAGCGCTCGGCCCAACGGCTGGTGCGCACCTTCAACCGGCCGGCCGGCACAAATACGGTGCGCTACACCCACTTTGCCGAGCCCGAAGTGGCTTTTGCCGACATCGGCACCCCCACCTGGGACGGCCTGCCGCTGGGCCGCTACCTGTCGCTGCTGGACATGCTGAACCCGATGCACCGGCTGTGGTCCGACGGGCGCTGGAACAAGCTGACGGTGGCGCACGGCTGTTACTGGAAGAAGTGCAGTTTTTGCGATGTCAGCCTGGACTACATCTCACGCTACGAAGGCGCCAGCGCCGAGTTGCTGGTGGACCGCATCCAGGCCATCGTGGCCGAGACCGGCCAGACCGGGTTTCACTTCGTCGATGAAGCCGCGCCGCCCAAAGCGCTCAAGACGCTGGCCGCCGAGCTGCAACGGCGCCAGTTGGCGATCTCGTGGTGGGGCAATATCCGCTTCGAGAAATCCTTCACGCCCGCGCTGTGCCGGCAACTGGCCGCGAGCGGCTGCATCGCCATCTCGGGCGGGCTGGAGGTGGCGTCGGACCGGCTGCTGGACCTGATGAAAAAAGGCGTGTCGGTCGACCAGGTGGCGCGGGTGACGAAGGGGTTTGCCGACGCCGGCATCCTGGTCCACGCCTACCTGATGTACGGCTTCCCGACCCAGACGGTGCAGGACACGGTGGACGCGCTGGAGTACGTGCGCCAAATGTTTGCCGCCGGCTGCATCCAGAGCGGGTTTTTTCACCGCTTTGCCTGCACTGTGCATTCGCCGGTGGGGCAAGACCCGGCGGCTTACGGCGTCAGCTTGCTGGCGCTGCCGCCAGTCACTTTCGCCAAAAACGACATCTGCTTCATCGACCCGACCGGTGTGGACCACGACGCGCTGGGCGTCGGGCTTAAAAAGGCGATCTACAACTACATGCACGGCATCGGCCTTGAGCAAGACGTGCGGCGCTGGTTTGACGGGCCGGTGCCCAAGACCCGGGTGGCGCGCCAGCGCATCGCCCGGGCGCTGCTGGCACCGGGCTGATGCAGCGCAGGGCGGCGCGGCGCGGCGCGTTGGGGTCGGGCGCTGCGCGCTGTCCTACAGCCAGGCTGCCGCTGGCCTGATGGTGGGTTTTTGCCGCTTCACGCACGCTCTGGCCATCAAACGGCCGGCAATCCGCAGGCCAAAAAGGGGCACGCGATGCGCATGCAGGCCAGCAGTCTTGATCCCCAACCCGCCACCGGCTGGCGTGCCGCGCCGGGGCCAACGTGGGTCGCGCTGGTGGTGATTGCCAGCTTGCTGCTGGCGTTCTACCAGGTCGTCAGCGGTGCGGTGCAGCAGGCCGAGTTGCGCCGCCACGCGGCAGCGGCAGAGGCCGATGCGGCCTGGCACTGCAACGCCCAATCGGCCACGCGGCAGCGCATGAGCTGTCTCACCCAACTGCATCGCGATGCGCTGGACGGCCCCGGCGAAGCCGAGGCTCAACTGGCCACGCTGGCCCATGCGGTTCGGTGACGGGCTGCCAGCAGCGCGGTGGTCAGTGCGGCTGCGCGGGGTGGCAGGCTTGAAGCCGTGAGGCACTGCACCGCCAGTGGCTGCAATGGGCGTTTGCCGCCGGTCGGCAGCCGCTGCGGTGCAGCCGAATCGGATTGGGTTGGGCGTTTTGGCCACGCTCGGCTGACCAAGGAGACGTGAATGCAAGCCGCTTACTATCAATTTCTGTGCCCGGCGCGGACTGTGCGCCTGGTCATGTTGGCCACCTTGCCAATGTGGGTCACGGTCGCCGCGCTGGCCGGGGGCAAGGCCGAGACCGGCAAGGCCGCCGCATCGTCCGAGTTGCTGGCGCGCTACCAGCAAGAGCGCGCGCTGTGCAACAGCGGCCAATCCAACCAGGACCGTGCCACCTGCCTGCGCGAGGCCGGCGCGGCCTACGCCGAGGCCAAACGCGCCGGGCTGGGTGTGGCCGGTGCGTCGCCCAGCGACAACCAGCGCAAACGCTGCGATCCGCTCACCGGCGACGAGCGCAGCGCCTGCCTGGCGCGTATGCAGGGCCAGGGCAGCGTCAGTGGCAGTGTGCAGTCGGGCGGCATCCTGCGCGAGCTGGTGACGCGCGAGCCGCCGGCGCCGAAGGCCAGGATGCCGGCGCCCCGGGCTTCGGACCCGACCGCGCCGTAATCCCCCGCCCGTCGCCCACCGCCCTGCCCCGGCCGGGCGGTGGTTCGATCAAGCGTCAGCAGCGCAGCCCGGGCCCGCAGGCGGGCCGCGCCGCCAGCCACTGGCTATGCTGCGCGCCATGACCCAACACCTCACCCTGATTACCGGCTCGTCTCGTGGCCTGGGCGCCGCGCTGGTGGCACAGCGCCTGCTGCCCGGCCACACCGTGCTGGGCATGGCCCGGCAAACCAACCCGGCGTTGCAGGCTCAGGCCGCTGCCGCCGGCATCCGCTTTGAGCAATGGCCACTCGACCTGGCCGATGCCACCGTTGCCGCCAGCCGGCTGCAAGACTGGCTGGCCGGGCTGGACGGCGCCGCATTCAACAGCGCCACGCTGATCAACAACGCCGGCGTGGTGGGCCGGCTGGCGCCGCTGCATCAAATACCGCTGGCGACATTGAGCCAGGCGCTGCGCGTGGGGCTGGAAGCCGCACTGCTGTTGTCGGCGGCCTTTTTGCACGCCACGTGCGACTGGCCGGGCGCGCGGCGGGTGCTCAACATCTCGTCCGGCCTGGGCCGCTTTGCGATGGCCGGCAGCGCGGCTTACTGCGCGGCCAAGGCCGGCATGGACCACTTCAGCCGTGCCCTGGCGCTGGAGCAGGCGGCGCTGGCCAACCCGGCGCGTGTGGTGTCGATGGCGCCCGGCGTGATCGACACCGACATGCAGGCCGAACTGCGCGCCAGCGACGCAGCGCTATTCCCCGACCGTGCACGTTTTGTGCAACTGCAGGCCGACGGCGCGCTGGTCAGCCCGCAGGTTTGCGCCCAGCGCCTGCTGGCCCGGCTGGAGCGGGCTGATTTTGGCCAGGCGGCGGTGGCCGACATCCGGGATGTTTGACCCGGCCACTTAAAATCTGGGTTTATTCCCAGCCTGCGCACCGGTACCCGCACCCGCCCCAGCCGCTGCCGGCAGGCGCCCGCCCAACCCCATGACCCTGTCCGGCCTGATCGGCGGCTTTGTGCGCCAGCACTGGCGCGCTTATGCCGCGTCCGCCGTGATGCTGGCCGGCGTGGCGGCGCTGGGCGTGTGGCTGCCGCGCCAGGTGGGCCAGATCGTTGACCAGTTGGTGGCCGGGCGCCTGGCCGGCCCCGCGCTGTGGCAACAGATCGGCTTGCTGCTGGCCGCCGGCGCGCTGATCTATGGCCTGCGCGTGGCCTGGCGCTTGCGGCTTTTTGCCACCGCTTACCAACTCGGCGTGCACTTGCGCTTGCAGCTCTACGGCCGGCTGCTGCAACAAGGCCCGCGCTTCTACCAAACCCAGCGCACGGGGGATTTGATGGCGCTGGCCACCAACGATGTGGACGCGGTCGAGATGGCCGCCGGTGAGGCCATGCTGGCCGGTTTTGACGGCACGCTGACGCTGCTGCTGGTGATCGCGGTGATGGCGCTCGGCGTGGACTGGCGGCTGGCCGCCGTGGTGCTGCTGCCGTTTCCGTTGATGGCTTTGAGTTTCTGGTGGATCTCACGCCACCTGCATGCCGCCGCGCGCGACGCGCTGGATGCGTTTGGCGCGCTCAACGACCAGGTGCAGGAAACCTTGACGGGCGTGCGCACCCTGCGCGCCCTGGGGCTGGAGGCCCGCAGCAGCGCGCAGTTTGCGCAGCTCGCCGCCACCGCATCGGCCACTGGCCAACGCGCCCAGCGCTGGGAGGCCGGCTACGAGCCGGCGGTGGGCTTGACGCTGAGCGCGGCGATGACGCTGTCGCTCGGCTTTGGCGGCTGGCTGGTGTGGCAGGGTGAGATGACGCTGGGCCAGCTCACCAGCTTCGGCCTCTACCTGGGCCAGTTGATCTGGCCGATGTTTGCCGCCGGCTGGGTGCTCAGCCTGGTCGAGCGCGGCCGCGCCGCCTGGGCCCGTCTCGGGCCGGTGATCAACAGCCCGCTCACCGTGCACGATGCCGGCACCCGGGCCACCGTGACGCCCGGTGCGCTGCGCGCCGACGGCCTGGTGTTTGCCTACCCCGGCCAGGCCCCGCCGGCACTGGCCGGTGTCGGTTTTGTGCTGCCGGCCGGCCAGACGCTGGGCATCGTCGGCCCCACCGGCGCCGGCAAAAGCACCTTGCTCAAGCTGCTGCTGCGTCAGTGGGCGCCGCAGCACGGCACGCTGGTCTGGGGCGGTGTGGCGCTGGCCGAGCACACGCTGGCGGCGCTGCAGCAAGCCATCGCCTGGGTGCCGCAAGAGCCGTTTTTGTTCTCGGCCAGCGTGGCCGAGAACATTGCGCTGGCCCGGCCCGATGCGACGCGGGCGCAGATCGAGGCCGCTGCCCGCGACGCCGCCGTGCATGACGACATAACCCGCCTGCCGCTGGGCTACGACACGCCGGTGGGTGAGCGCGGCATCACGCTGTCGGGCGGCCAGCGCCAGCGCGTGGCGATTGCCCGGGCACTGCTCAGTGAGGCGCAGTTGCTGCTGCTGGACGATGCGCTCTCAGCCGTGGACACCGGCACGGCGGCCACCATCCTGGGCCACCTGCGGCGGCAACGGCAAGGCCGCAGCGTGGTGATCGTCAGCCACCGGCTGGCCACGGTGCTGGATGCTGACTTGACGCTGGTGCTGCGCCACGGCCGCATCACCGAGCAAGGCCGGCATATTGACTTGCTGGCGGCCACGCTGGCCGATGGCCACCCGGGCTGGTATGCCACGCAGTGGCGGGTGCAGCAGTTGCAAGACTCGCTGGCGATGACCGATGCGGCGGCCGATTTGACGGCAAGCCGGTTGGGCGCATGAGCCCGGCTGACAAAGCCCAGCCCGACGCCAGCGAGCGCCGCGCCGCGCTGGCCCTGCTGGCGCACAGCGCCGCGCCCGATGCGCCGCTGCTGCGCCGGGGCGTGGCCTGGCTGGTGCTGGCCGCCGCGCTGGACGCATTCGGCCCGCTGCTGGGCAAGGCTTTCATCGACAACCACCTGCTGCCGCGCAACGCCGACCTGGGCGCCATCGCCGGCCTGCTGGGCGGTGCGCTGGCCGCCGGCTGGCTGGCCAGCGCGCTGCGCTACTGGCAATTGGTGCGGCTGGCCGGGGTGGCGATGCGCTCGGTGCAGCGGCTGCGCGACCAGGTCTACAGCCATGTGCTGCGCTTGCCGATGGCCTACTTCGATGCGGCCATCACCGGCCAGCTCGTCAGCCGCGTCACCAACGACACCGAGGCGGTGAAGGCGCTGTACGTACAACTGCTGTTTGTCATGCTCGACAGCCTGATCATGCTGGCGATGATGATGGCCACCATGGCCTGGCTCAATTGGCGGCTGATGCTGATCGTCGCGCTGCTGGTGCCGGCCGTGCTGGCCATCGTCTGGCTGTACCAGAAGCTCTCGGCCCCGGCCGTGGCACGCACCCGGGCCTTGCGCAGCGACATCAACGCCCAGGCCGCCGAGTCGATTGCCGGCATGGCGGTGATCCAGGCGCACGGTGCGGCGGGCCGGTTCCTGCAGCGCTTTGCCGCCACCAACCAGGCCCACCTCGGCTCGCGCCGGGCCGAGTTGCGCGCCAATGCCTGGCTGCTGCGGCCGGCGCTGGACTTCTTGAACGTCGCGCTGCTGGCCGCGGTGATCGCGGTGTTCGGCCTGCGCCAGGCGGGCGCTGCTGGCGGTGCCCTCGACGCGCTGGAAGTGGGCGTGCTCTACGCCTTTGTGGCCTACATCGCCAGAGTGGTAGAGCCGCTGATCCAGATCACGATGCAGTTCTCGCAACTGCAGCAGGCGGTGGTGGCCGCCGCCCGCGTCAACACCTTGCTGCACGAGGCGCCCGCCGCGCCGGCCACCGGCAGCACCACAGTGGGCGCCGGCCGCATCAGCGTGCGCCATCTGCACTTTGGCTACCAGCCCGGCCGGCCGGTGCTGCACGGCCTGGACATCGAGATACCCGCCGGTCAGTTTGTCGGCATCGTCGGCCACACCGGCAGCGGCAAAAGCACGTTGTTGTCGCTGCTGCTGCGCTTTTACCCGGCGCCGGCCGGCACGCTTTGCATCGACGGCCAGCCGATCACCGAGATTGCCGACGCCGACTTCCGCCGCGCGGTGGGCCTGGTGCCGCAAGAGCCTTTTTTGCGCGCCGCCAGCGCCCGCGACAACATCACGATGGGCCGGCCGATGACCGAGGCCACGCTGCAGGCCGCCGCCCGCGCCGCCCATGCCCACGGCTTTGTCAGCCGGCTGCCGCAGGGCTATGACACGCCGCTGGGTGAAGGCGGCGCCCGGCTGTCGGTGGGCGAAAAGCAGTTGATGGCGATGGCCCGGGCACTGGCTGGCGCGCCCACCATCCTGCTGCTGGACGAGGCCACCGCGCATATCGATAGCGAGACCGAGGCGCAGGTGCAGCAAGCGCTGGCCGCGCTGCACGGCCGCGTCACCGTGCTGGCCATCGCGCACCGGCTATGCACCGTGCGCGGGGCCGACCAGATCATCGTGCTGAACCACGGCCGCATCGCCGAGCGTGGCCGGCATGCCGAGCTGATGCAGATCAACGGTGGCATCTACCAGCGCCTGGTGCAATTGCAGCAGCTTGAAGAAGCTGAAGAAGATGAGTGACTTGGCCCTGCTGCGCCAGCCCGATTTCCGCCGCTTCTGGCTGTCGCGGCTGGCCGGCACCGCCGCCGGCCAGATGCTGCTGGTGGCCCTGGGCTGGCAGATGTACGACCTGACCGGCAGCGCCTGGGACCTGGGGCTGGTGGGGCTGGCGCAGTTTGTGCCCGCGCTGCTGCTGGCGCTGCCGGCCGGCCACCATGTGGACCAGCACGACCGGCGCCGCGTGCTGGGCGCCGTGCTGGCCGGCCAGGCGATGGTGGCACTGGCGCTGGCGGCTGCGTCGGGGGCCGGGCTGATGGGGCGCGGTGCGCTGCTGGCGGTGTCGATGCTGCTGGGCGCGTTGCGGGCCTGGCAAATGCCGGCTGGCCAGGCCTTGTTGCCGCAACTGGTGCGGCCTGAGCGGCTGCCGCAGGCCCTGGCGCTGTCGTCCACCGCGCTGCAGGGCGCCATCATCAGCGGGCCGGCGCTGGGCGGTTTTGTCTATGCCGGCGGCGCGGCCAGCGTCTACGGCCTGGCGGCGCTGGGCTTTGCGCTGGCCTGCGGCTGCGTGCTGCGCTTGACGCCCCGGCCGGCGCTGCGCCTGCGCGAGCCGGCGACCATCGACGCGCTGCTCGCCGGCCTGCGCTTCATCGCCCAGCGGCCGGTGGTGCTGGGCGCCGTGTCGCTGGATCTGTTTGCCGTGCTGCTGGGCGGCGCGGTGGCGCTGCTGCCGATTTTTGCGCGCGACATCCTGCACACCGGCCCGTGGGGCCTGGGCTTGCTGCGCTCGGCGCCTGCGGTGGGTGCGCTGCTGATGTCGCTGGTGCTGGTGCGCTGGCCGGTGCAAGGCCGCAGCGGCGTCTGGCTGCTGGGCTCGGTGGCGCTGTACGGCGCCACGATGGTGCTGTTTGGCCTGTCCACCAGCTTGCTGCTGTCGCTGGCGGTGCTGGTGGTGTCGGGCGCGGCCGACATGGTGAGCGTGGTGATCCGCCAATCGCTGGTGCAGCTCGCCACGCCCGACGCGATGCGCGGCCGGGTGAGCGCGGTGAACTCGGTGTTCATCGGCGCGTCCAACCAGCTCGGCGAATTCGAATCGGGCGCCACAGCCGCCTGGCTGGGCCCGGTAGCCTCGGTGGTCTGGGGCGGTCTCGGCACCGGGCTGGTGGTGCTGTTGTGGGCCGCCTTGTTTCCGGCCCTGGCGCGCCATGACCGGCTGGTGCGGCCGGCCCAAGACCCCCCAGGAGCCCCCTCTTGACCGCCGGCCCGCACCCTGGCTTGGCCCCCCACTTGGCAGATTTGCCCCCGTCCCGCCCTTGACAGCGGCCGACACGCTGGCACTGGCCAGCATGCTGGACGGTTTTGGCGTCACCCTCAGCCTGGCCGGCGCCGACGGCCGGGTGCAGCCACTGGTGGCGCCCGGCAGCGCCGGCGCCGCGCGACGCCACGCCGTTGGCGCTGCTGATGATCAACATCGACCGCCTCAAGCCGCTGAACGACCGCCACGGCCACCCCACCGGCGACGCTTTTCTGGCCCGGGTGGGCGCGGTGGTTCTGTACAACGTGCGGCGCGCCGTCAATCGCCCAGCGACACCCCCAGGCCGCGCACCGCCGCCAACAGCGCGTGGCCTGGCGGCACCGGCCGGTTCTGGCCGGCCACCGCCGCCAGCGCCACGCTGCCCACGCGGTCGCCCTGCAGCGCCACCATGCGGCCAAACTGGCCGGCCTGCACCAGCTCGGCCGCATGCCAGCCAAAGCGGGTGGCCAGCACCCGGTCAAACGGCGTGGGCGCACCGCCGCGCTGGACATGGCCCAGCAGGGTGGCGCGCACCTCGCTGTGCAGCAGCGGCTGCAATTGCTGCGCCAGCAGCGCACCGACGCCGCCCAGGCGCAGCGGCCCGGCGCTGTCGGCCCCGGTTTGCGCCGCAGTCAGCGCGCCGCCCACCTGGCGCGCGCCCTCGGCGATGCAGATCAGGGTGTAGCCCTGGTTAGCCTCTCGCGTGCGGCAGCGCGCGGCCACCGCGTCCAGCGAGAACGGCAGCTCGGGCAGCAGGATCACGTCGGCGGCGCCGGCGATGCCGCCTTCGAGGGCGATCCAGCCGGCGTAGCGGCCCATCGTCTCGGCAATCATCACCCGGCCGTGGCTGCGCGCGGTGGTCTCCAGCCGGTCCAGGGCCTCGGCCACCACGGCCACCGCGCTGTCAAAGCCGAAGCTGCGGTCGGTGTGGCAAAGGTCGTTGTCGATGGTCTTGGGCACGCCCACCACCGGCAGGCCGAGCCCGGCCAGCTTGTTGGCGATCAGCATCGTGCCGTCGCCGCCGATCACCACCAGCGCGTCCAGCCCCAGCCTGCGGGCATAGGCCAGCGCGGCGGCCGAGACATCGGCACCGCCGGCACCGAAGTAGTGGAACGGATCGCAGCGGTTGTGCGTGCCCAGGATGGTGCCGCCCTGGGCCAGGATGCCGGCCACCGCCGCCCCATCCAGCGCCACCACCTCTTGCGTCAGCAAACCCAGAAAACCGCGCCGGATGCCGGTGACGCGGGCGCCGCACTGGTGCACCAGCGCCAGCGTGACGGCGCGGATCACCGCGTTCAGGCCCGGGCAGTCGCCGCCGCCGGTGAGCATGCCGATGTGCATGGTGGGTCAGCGTCAGCGTCAGTGTCAGGGTCTGGGTCTGGGCGCCGGCCGGGCCTGGCTCGCGGTCAGCCCAGCCAGGCCGCCAGATCGGCGTGCAGTTGCGCCAGATCGGCCAGCCGGGTGTACATCATGTGGCCGGCGTCGTAGTAGCGGTGTTCGACGCGGGCCAGCACCTCGGCCGGTGCGTCGAGCTGGGCCAGTGACCAATCGGACGCCGAGTACGGCGTGCCCAGGTCGTAGCGGCCGCTGGCCACCAGCACCCGCAGGTGCGGGTTGCGGCGCAGCGCGCGCGCCAGGTCCGCGCTGGTGCTGGTGAAGCCGCCTGCCTCGCGGTCGGCATCGGGCTCACCGTCAGCGCCGCCGCGCTGCCAGTTCCAGGCCTTGTGCACCGCCATCGACAGGGTTTCGTAGCGCGCCTCGGTGGGCAGGCCGAGCGCGGCGTAGTAGGCCAGCATGGCGGTGGTGTACGGGATGGCAATGCCTTCGATGCCGGGGTCAAAACTCATTTCTCGTTCGCGGCGGGCGGCCATCGGCGCGGTGGCGCGCGACTCCAGCCGGCCCACCAGCAGGCCGCGCGGGCGCAAGGCCTCGACAAAAAACGTGCTGTCGCTGATGCGCAAATTGTTTTCTTGCACCACCGGCAGGGCCAGGCCGGTCAGCTCGGCCAGGCGGCGCTCGATGCGGCTGCGGGCGCGCGCACTCAGCCGGGCGCCGGCATGCAGCGCACCCAGGTAGTCGTCTTGCACAAAGGCCTCGGCCGCGTCGCGTGCCGCCTGGCTGGACGCCGCCAGCGGGCCTTTGAGCGTGCCGTGGTAGTGGGCGGTGGCGGCAAAGCCCGGCAGGAACAGCGCATACGGCAAATCGTTTTTCGGCGCAAACACGATGGATTGCAAATCCATCGCACACGACACCAGGATCAGGCCCGAGAACGCCAGCCCGGCATCCAGCATCTTGTCGGCCAGCGCCGCGCCCCGGGTGGTGCCATAGCTCTCACCGGCCAGGTAGAGCGGCGCGCCAAACCGGCCATTGGCGGCCAGCCAGCCGCGCATCACCTCGGCCAGCGCGGCCACATCGCCGTCCACCGACAACTGCTTTTTGCGCGCCGCGTCACTGGCGCTGACCGACCAGCCGGTGTGCGGCGGGTCGATGAACACCAGATCAAAAAAAGCCAGCCAGGTGAGCGGGTTGTCCACCACGCCGTAGGGCGCGGCCGCCAGCGTGCCGTCGTCATTGACCGGCACCCGCTTGGGCCCCAGCGCGCCCAGGTGCAGCCAGATCGACGACGAGCCGGGGCCGCCGTTGAAGGCAAAACAAACCGGGCGCGGCGCGGCGGGCTGGGGCTGGGTTTGCGGCTGGGTTTGTGGCTGGGTTTGTGGCTGGATTTGCGGCTGACCGGCCACCGGCGCGGCGGTTTGCGCCAGGTAGGCCACGGTGAACACCGCCGCCTGCGGCTCGCCGCGCTCGCCGCCGATGCCGCCGGCCAGCACCGGCACAAAAGCCGCCCGTACCTGGAAATCCAGCCGCTGGCCGCTGGCCAGTGTGACGGCCGCGCTGGCCAGCACCGGCGGGCGCGCCAGCAACCGGTCTACCTGGTCGCGCTGGCGCTTGGCGGCGTCGGGGTCAGCGGGTGCTTCGGTCTTGGCAAGGTCGCTCATCGGGGTGTCATCGGTTGCAGGGTGGGTCGGCAAGCAGGCCCGTTTCAGGGCGCGGGCGCAAGTAACTGCGCAAAACGGGCCAGGTCCACATTGCCGCCCGAGACGATCACGCCCACCCGGGCGCCGCGCAGATCGACCACGCCCTCCAGCAGCGCGGCAGCGGCCAGGCAGCCGGTGGGCTCAACCACCTGCTTCATGCGCTCGGCAAAAAACCGCATCGTGCGGATCAACTGCGCGTCGCTGACGGTGACGATGCGCTGCACCAGCGCCTGGATCACCGGGAAGGTGAGCACGCCGCTGGCCTGGGTTTGCGCGCCGTCGGCAATCGTCTGCGGCACGTCGATCGTCACGATGTGGCCGGCGGCCAGGCTTTGCTGGGTGTCGTTGCCGGCCTCGGGCTCAACCCCGATCACGGCGATGTCGGGCAGCCGGTGTTTGGCCGCCACCGCGCAGCCCGAGATCAGCCCGCCACCACCCACGCACACCAGCAGCGCGTCCAGCGGGCCCACCTCGTTGACCAACTCCAGCGCGGCCGTGCCCTGGCCGGCCATCACATGCGGGTGGTCAAACGGCGGGATCAGCGTCAAACCGCGCTCGGCGGCGATGCGCTGGCCGATAGCGGCCCGGTCTTCGGTGTAGCGGTCGTAGAGCAGCACCTCGCTGCCGGCCTGGCCTTGCTGATAAGCCCGGGTGGCGGCCAGCTTGGCCGGCGGCGCGTCATGCGGCATCACGATCACGCTGGGCAGGGCCAGCAGCCGGGCCGACAGCGCGATGGCCTGTGCATGGTTGCCCGAGCTGAAAGCCAGCACCCCGGCGCGCCGCTGCTCGGGCGTGAACTGGGCCAGCGCGTTGTAGGCGCCGCGAAACTTGAAGGCGCCGACGCGCTGCAAATGCTCGGCCTTGAAAAACACCCGGGCGCCGCAGCGCTGGTCGGCGCTGTGCGAGCGCAGCACTGGCGTGCGATGTGCCACACCTTGCAGCCTTTGCGCGGCGGCGGCGATGTCTGAATATTGCAGGGCCAGGGCCATCATGCCGACAAGCATAACGAGGCCGCTCTTCCGGGCCCCGGGCCAGGCCGGCCGGGGCGCCGGAGATGGCCGGTTTTCCCCCCGCTGCTCGCGCGCTCGGCCGGTCTCGGCCGGCCTACGCTGGCCGGCACGTCAAGCCCTTTTTTTGAAACGCACCATGCACCTCGTCACTGCCCCTGCTGCCAGCTTGTCCGCCCGGGCGCATGCGCCCGAGCTGCTGGAGTTTGTCGATTTCAAATGGCTGATGGCCGGCGAGGGCCACCGGGTGGACCTGGACCGCCTGCAATGCGAGCCGGCCTACAGCCGGGGCTGCCTGGCGGTGGCTGGCGGCTCGACCTCGGCCACGCTGCGCAAGGCCGCTGACCGGCTGGCCCGGGCGCTGGCGGCCGGCGATCTGGCGCGGCGTTGAGGCTGGGCTGGCGCTGCTCAGCGGCGCAGTGACTCCAGCAGCAGCCGGGCCATCAACAGCGGCGTTCGGTAGGCGCTGCGGGGTTTGAGGAGGTGCTGCACCTCGGCCACCAACTTGTGCACCTCGGGCCGGCGCGCGGCCAGGCGCTGCATCGCCAAACCCAGCCGCAGCAGGCGATCAAAGTCGGCCGGGCGATTGCCGGTGGTCTGCGCAAAGATGAAGTCCGGGACGGCGGCCATCGCCCAAGGGGTTTCAAGAATCGGCCCCAGCGCTGCGAAAAAGGCTTGCGGCAGATTGGCCAGCGCAGCGCTGTCGCCCCGCCCGCGCGCCAGCAGCCGGCTGAGCAAGCGCGCCTGCTGCGCCGCGACGCTCATGCCCTGGCCGTAAACCGGGTTGAAGATGCAGATCGCGTCGCCGATGGGCAGCACGCCGCGCGGAAAATCGACCACGCGATCAAAGTGCCGCCAGCGGCTCTGCGGGAAGGCGAAGCGGTGGATCTCGCCCACCCGGCGCGCGCCGCGAATCGCGTCGTGGATCGTCGTCGTGCGCAGGTGTTGGGCAAAGTCAAGAAAGCCGGCCTCGTCACCCGGTGGCTTGTCGGTGCCGCGGCCACCCAGGCTGAGCAGCCAGCGTGCGCCCTCCTGGGGCAGCATCAGCGCGCCCCGGCCGCTCAGCGGTGCCTGCGGAAAGGTCAGCACGCCCCTCCACCGGTGATCGGCGCCCGGCGGTATCTCGTAGGTCGCGCTGGCGTAGCCGATGTCCACGCCGATGGTGGTCTCAGGCGGCGCCGCGCGGCCGGCAGCGTGCAGCAAGTCCATCGTCAAACTGCCGCGTCCCGACGCATCGATGACCAGGTCGGCCTGCAGATCGTGGGTCTGGCCGGCGGCGTCTTCAAAACACACGCCGGTGGCCCTGGCGCCGTCGGCCATGCACGGGATGGATTTCACCCGGCAAGGCGATTGCAGCCGCACCGTGGGCAAGCGCTCGACCCGCGCGCGCAGCACGAACTCGATCAACGGGCGCGAGGCCGCGATGGTCAACACGCCCAGATCGCGCGCCGGGTAGGGGTCGAATCCCGGCCGCTCGACGCGCACCTCCAGGCTGCTGTTGAGCGGCAGCGCCCCCGCACGAAGCAGATCCTGCTCGATCCCTGGAAACAACTCGGCCAAGGCCTGCAAGCCACCCGCCAGCAGCGCGTGAGCATGGCGCGCCTGGGGCGTTCCGGCACGCGCGGCGGCCGCAGCCGGCAGCGCGTCGCGCTCAAGCACGATGACCTGATCGAAGTGGCCGGCCAGCGCGCCGGCGGCGGTCAGGCCGCCGATACCAGCGCCGATCACGATGGCCCGACTGTGGGTGCCCGGCACTGGCGTGCTCATGGGGGGGGGTGGACGACGCGGCTATCACGCGCGCTACGGCAGGCGGGCGCCGGCCGCGCTACACCATTTGATCGCCGGCAGGGGCCGGGGTTGCCCGTGGGGCGACTCGGCGGCATGGCCGATCACGATGGCCACTGCGGGGTCGAATCCCGCCGGCAAACCCAGTGCATCGGCCACCCCCGCGCTGCGCAGCCAGGGCATTGGCGCGCCGACCCAGCACGAGCCCAGGCCCAGGTGACAGGCGGCCAGCATGGCGTTCTGCCCGGCGCGGCAACAGTCTTGCAGCGTCTCCGGGTTGGCGCCGCGCGCGCAGATCAGCAGCAGGGCGGGCGCGCCCCAGAAGACCCGGAACTCGGGCCGGTCGGCCCAGGCCCAGGGCCGGCCGGCGGGTTGATGGTCGTGCGCGAATTGCTTGGCGCGCACGCCAAGATCATCAATGGCATCGATGCCCTCGAAGATGCAGAAGACCCAGGGCTGGTCACCACTGATCGGCGGTGTCGGGGCCTGGGCCGCCGCCCAGACGATCTGCTCAAGTGCCGCCCGCTCGACCGGATCGGCCCGGTAGGCCCGAATCGACCGCCTGGCATGGATTGCTTCGATGGTGTTCACGTCGCTGCCTTTCGAATCGCTGGATGCCAGCAGCATCGGTGATCGGCGCCGGCAAGTCCTGACGAAACCCTGAAGATTCATCGACCGAAGTCAGAATGCCCGCACCGGCGGACTGGCATCCGTCCGGCACACGATGACAGCGCCTGCACCTCCAACGTTCACATCCAGCGCGCCGCTGCTGTTGGCCGGCCGCGTCGTCGACCTCGACGCCGGCCTGCTGCGTGATGGCAACGGCGCGCCAATTTCCGTGCGGCCGCAGGCCTGGGCCGTGTTGGCCTTGCTGGTGCGTCACGTGGGCCGGGTGGTCGGCAAGACCCAGTTGCTCGATACCGTGTGGCCCCGTCGGGTGGTGACCGACGGTTCGCTGGCGCGGGCGGTCAGCGACCTGCGGGCGGCTTTCGGCAGCGATGGGCACCGGATCATCAAGACGGCAGCGCGCCGGGGCTACCTGCTGCTGGCCCCGGACGAGCCCGCGCCGGATGGCGGCCTGCAGCGCACCGCGCCGCTGCCTGCCGCACGCGGCCCGCTGTTTGGCCGCGCGGCGGACCTCGCCGACCTGGGCGCGCTGATGGCCAGGCACAGGCTGGTCACCATCGTCGGCGCAGGCGGCGTGGGCAAGACGGCCATCGCGGTCGTGGCTGCCCGGTCGCTGGCTGCCGATGCGCCGTCGACGTCGGCCTGGGTCGATCTGGCCGCACTGGCGGACCCGATGCTGCTGGCCGCCACCGTCGCCCGCGCGCTCGGCTTGCCGATTGCCCAGGGTGGCGACCCCCTGCCGGGCCTGCTGGCCGCCCTGGCCCCGGTGACGGCCTGGCTGGTGCTCGACAACGCCGAGCACCTGGTCGCCGGGGTTGCCCGGCTCACGCGGGCCATGCTTGACGCCGCGCCGGGCCTGCGCGTGCTGGTGACGAGCCAGGCGCCGTTGCACATCGAGACCGAGCAGGTGTTCAGGCTGGCGGCGCTGGACGTGCCGGCGCCCGGTGCGACGCTCGCCGAGGCGGCCGGCTGCGGTGCGGTGGCACTGTTCGTCGAGCAGGCGCGTGCTGGCGATCAGCACTTCGAGCTCACGCCGGCGAACCTTGGCATGGTGATCGAGCTGTGCCGACGCCTCGAAGGCCTGCCACTTGCGATCCGTCTTGCGGTCGCGCGGTTGCCGGTGCTGGGCCTTGCCGGAGTGGTGTCGCGCTTGGGCGAGCGTCTGCAAATGCTTGCCGCCGATTGCTCTGACGCCCCCGCACGCCAGCAGACCTTGCTGGCGGCGCTCGACTGGAGCCACGGCCTCTTGCCGCCGCAGGAGCAGGCGCTGTTTCGGCGACTGGGCGTGTTCGTCGGCGGATTCAGCCTGGACCTGGCGGTCGGGCAGGCACGCTGCGATGACATTGACGAGTGGACGCTGATCGAAGGCCTGAACGTGCTCGTCGAACGCGGCCTGGTCGACATTGATCGCGCCGACCCGCCGCGCCGCTACCGCCTGCTGGAGACGCAGCGCGACTACGCGTTGCGGATGTTGCGGCAAGAAGGCGAGCTGCCCGCCGCGCGCCAAGCGCAGGCCATCGCCACCGAAGGTGCGATGCGCAAGGCCGAGGCCGACCTCTGGTCCATGGCCGATGACACCTGGCTCAGGCGCTGGGAAGCCGAGCTGGACAACGTGCGCGC
>JANLOP010000180.1:0-4920 GCA_031366635.1 Betaproteobacteria bacterium
TACCCGACAGGTATCAAAATCACAGACGCAGAAATGGCCTCGCTCAATCTCAAGCTGGACAACTTTCATGGCGACTGGAACTACACGGTCCTGCCGACTCGTAAGAAAAGTTAGTCATGTTATTTTTGCGCGATGCCTTAGGCGATCTACATTGCAATACAGATGCTCAACTACGTTGCCGATTCGCTACATATAAACCGCCACGTCTGCGCGTACTGCGGCGGCCGCTTCGGTTTCGACACCCTGACCCGTCAGCACATCGTGCCCACCTCACGCGGCGGGCGGGATACGTGGATGAATTGCATCACCGCCTGCCGTGCCTGCAACGGCCGCAAGGGCAACCGCCTGCCGCAAGAATTTGGCATGAGCCTGATGTACCTGCCGTACACCCCCAGCCTGCACGAGGACATGATCCTGCGTGGCCGCATCCTGGCCGACCAGATGGAGTTTTTGCTGGCCTGCGTGCCGCGCTCCAGCCAGCTGCACGGTTGAGCGCCGGTTGGGTCCGGGCCGGGCGTCGGTTTACCCAACTTCACACATCCCGCTGGGGTGTGGCGGAACCGCCCGGCCCACAGCGGCTCTAAGCGGGTTGCGTCAACGGCAGTCCCCTTTCCACCGTTGTACAGAATAAACCCTTTGAGGAGACTCCCGTGCGCAGCTCATTTTTGCTCCTGGCCTTGGCCGCCGCTTTGACGTTCACGCTGGCTGGCTGCGCCACCAGCAGCCCGGATATGATCAGCCGCAGCGATGCGCAGCGTTTGTCCACCGTGGTGGACGCCACCGTGCTGACGGTGCGCGCCGTCACGGTGGACGGCAGCCAGAGCGGTGCCGGCGCGGTAGCCGGCGGCTTGGTGGGCGGCATCGCCGGCTCGTCGGTCGGTGGCCGGCGTGAATCAGCCGCCATCGGCGTGATCGGTGCGGTGGCCGGTGCGGTGATCGGCAATGTGATCGAGCGCAGCAGCACCAAGGAAGAATCGCTCGAAATCATGGTGCAACTGCGCAACGGTGAGCGCCGCGCCATCGTGCAAGCGAAGGGCGCGGAAGCCTTCCAGGCGGGTGATCCGGTGATCATTGTCACCACCGGCAGCAAGGTGCGGGTGGCGCGCGCGCCGGTGATCACGCCCCAAGCCCAGCCCGGCAGCAGCGCGCTTCCGATGCCGGCGCCGGGCGTGCGCAGTTGACGGATCGTTTTTTGGCGGCGGTCAGCGCCTGGCGTCAGGGCAAGGGCTGGTTTTGCGGTGTCAGCGTGAAGGCGCTGCGCGGGTAGCCCAGCACCTCGGCCCGGGCCAGCGCGGCCTCGTAGTCGGCCGGCGCCATTTGCGGCGTGCGCGACAACACCCAGCCGTACTGGCGCGACGGCTCGCCCATCAGCACCCAGCGGTAGTCGTCTGGCAGCGCCAGCACCTGGAAATCGCCGTAAAACGGCCTGAAAAACTCGCCCGCAGCTTGGCTTTGCCATTGCCAGCCACCACCTTGGCCACGCCGGTGGCGTTGGCCACCGACCCATCCGCCTTGCGGCAGCGGTTGAAGACCTGGATGGCATCGCCCTGCGGCCGGTAGCGCGCTGGCGTGTCAGACACACTCTGCGCCTGAAACCGGTTGGGCAGCAGCGCGGTCTCTCACCACACGCCGCTGTAGCCGGCCAGGCCGACCGCCGCCACCGTGGGCAGCGGGCGGGCCGGTGGTGATGAGCCGCCGCCGGAAAGAGCCGCCACGGCCGCCAGGGCCGAGGCGACGAGCAGGCCGCCGAGGGCGGTAAAACGTCCAGAGATCATGGGGGTCCTGATGTGCACGGTCAGAATTCCGACGGTGGTCGCAGGCTACGGCATCGCCGCACAGGCCACCGCGCCGCACCGCGTTAGCCCCTTCTCAATCACATCAAGTGAACTAACACGAACTTCGTGCAACACGAATTTCGTGTGCTATGATTTTTTGGACTTTGGGAGCTGCCTGATGAAAAACGTCACCATCACGATGGAAGAGAGTGTTGCCGACTGGGCCCGCATGGAGGCGGCCCGGCGCAACACCAGCGTTTCGCGGCTGGTGGGTGAGTTGGCAGCCGAGAAGATGCGCCACGACGATGCCTACGAGCGGGCGATGCGCGAGGTGTTGGAGTTCCGCAGCTTTGGCGCGTCCGACGGGCATTACCTCAGCCGCGACGAGATGTACGACCGGTCCGCCAACCGGGGCGCCCGGTGACCCGGCTGATGTTTCTCGACACCAACGTGCTGCTGTACGGGGTTGACGACAAGGATGTGCCCAAACGCGACGCCGCCCGCCGCTGGATCACCGCCTGCTGGCAACGCCGCTGCGGCCGGCTGAGCACCCAGGTGCTGAATGAGTTTTATGCCAATGCGCGCAAAAAGTTTCCGTCGATGCTGTCGGCCGGTGATGCCCGTGCCGAGGTGCGCCGCTACCAGAACTGGCGTCCCTGGGTGATCGACCACCCCACGGTAGAAACCGCCTGGGCCATCGAGAGCCGCTACGGCCTGAGCTACTGGGATTGCCTGATCGTCTCCAGCGCCCAGCAGCAAGGCTGTGAGTGGCTGCTCACCGAAGAGTTGCAACACAACCAGCAGATCGACGGCGTGCGCATCCTCAACCCTTTTCTGGTCGGGCCCGATGTGCTTGATGCCGCAGCGCCATGACCGATCTCGACGCCTGCATGCAACGGGTGATCCGCGCGGATATCCAGGGCCTGCAAGCCTACGCGGTGCAGCCCAGCGCCGGCCTGGTCAAAGTAGACACGATGGAAAACCCGTACCGCCTGCCCGAGGCGCTGCAGCGCGCGCTGGGTGAGCGGCTGGGCCGGGTGGCGCTGAACCGCTACCCGGCCGAGCGCACCGATGACCTGGCCGCCGCACTGGCCGGCCACGCAGCGCTGCCCGACGGCTGTGCGCTGATGCTGGGCAATGGCTCGGATGAGCTGATCAGCCTGCTCAGCCTGGCCTGCGCTGTGAAAGACGCGGTGCCACCCGCCGTGTTCATGTCACCGCTGCCCAGTTTTGTGATGTACGGCCTGTCGGCCGCGCTGCAAGGCGTGCCATTTGTCGGCGTGCCGCTGACCGCCGACTTTGAGCTCGACGCGCCCGCGATGCTGGCCGCCATCCACAAGCACCGGCCCGCGCTGCTCTACCTGGCTTACCCCAACAACCCCACTGCCAACTTGTGGGACGACGCGGTGATTGAGCGGCTGATCGCGGCCGTGGGCCAGCACCACGGCCTGGTGGTGATGGACGAGGCCTACCAGCCGTTTGCCGAGCGCGATTCGATGCACAGTCTGCGCCGCCATCCGCATGTGCTGGTGATGCGCACGATGAGCAAATTTGGCCTGGCCGGTGTGCGCATCGGCTACCTGATGGGCCAGGCCCGGCTGATCGGCCAGATCAACAAGCTGCGCCCGCCGTTCAACATCAGCGTGCTCAATGCCGAGGCCGGGCTGTTTGCGCTGGACAACGTGGCCGAGTACGCGCGCCAGGCGGCGCTGATCCGCCGTGAACGCCAGCGCCTGTTTGCCGGGCTGAGCGATCTGCCCGGCGTGATGCCCTACCCCAGCCAGGCCAATATGATCCTGGCCCGGGTGCCGGATGCCGGCGCCGCTTTTGCCGGCATGCGCCAGCGCGGCGTGCTGGTCAAAAACATCTCGGCCCTGCACCCGCTGCTGGTCAACTGCCTGCGCATCACCGTGGGCACGGCCGACGAGAACCTGCTGACGCTGGCCGCCCTGCGCGCCAGCCTTTGAAATCGACCCCCTCGAAAGCCCAGCATGGACCGCACCGCTGACATCCAGCGCAACACCAAAGAAACCCAGATCCGCGTCCGGCTCAACCTGGACGGCAGCGGCCAGGGCCAGTTCAACACCGGCATCGGGTTTTTTGACCACATGCTCGACCAAGTGGCCCGCCACGGCTTGATCGACCTCGACATCCAGTGCCTGGGTGATCTGCACATCGACGGCCACCACACCGTGGAGGACGTGGGCATCACGCTGGGCATGGCGGTGGCCCAAGCCGTGGGCGACAAACGCGGCATCACCCGCTACGGCCACAGCTATGTGCCGCTGGACGAGGCGCTGTCCCGCGTGGTGGTTGATTTCTCGGGCCGGCCCGGCCTGCACCAGCACATCCCGTTCAAAGCCGGCATGGTGGGTACGTTTGACACCCAACTGACGTTCGAGTTTTTCCAGGGCTTCGTCAACCATGCGCTGGTCAGCCTGCACATCGACAACTTGAAAGGCGACAACGCCCACCACCAGGCCGAGACGGTTTTCAAGGCTTTTGGCCGGGCGCTGCGCATGGCGCTGACGCTCGATGCGCGGTCGGCCGGGGTGATCCCGTCCACCAAAGGCAGCCTGTAGACCATGAGCAAAACCGTCGCCGTGGTGGACTACGGCATGGGCAATCTGCGCTCGGTGTCACAGGCGGTGATGCATGTGGCGGCCGGCTCGGGCTACCAGGTCATCGTCACCCAGCGGCCTGAGGACGTGCTGGCGGCTGATCGCGTGGTGCTGCCCGGCCAGGGCGCGATGCGCGACTGCATGCGCGAGTTGCAAGAGTCCGGCCTCAAAGAAGCGGTGCTGGACGCGGCGGCCCGCAAACCGCTGCTGGGCATTTGCGTGGGCATGCAGATGCTGCTCGACCACAGCGAAGAGCAAGACACGCCCGGCCTCGGGCTGATCCCGGGCCGGGTGCGGCGCTTTCAGTTGGCGGGCCAACTGCAACCCGACGGCAGCCGCTACAAAGTGCCGCAAATGGGCTGGAACCAGGTCTGGCAGCAAAGCCACGGTGGCACGCCGCACCCGGTTTGGGCCGGCGTGCCCGACGGCAGCTACTTTTATTTTGTGCACAGCTACCATGCCGCGCCGTCTGAGGCGCGCCACACCGCAGGCGTCACCGACTACGGCGGCCGCTTTACCTGCGC
>JANLOP010000193.1:0-24358 GCA_031366635.1 Betaproteobacteria bacterium
CAGATGGGCAGGCAGTGCTTCGCGCTTGGGCTGGCGGCGTGGCTGCTTGTCGGGTGCACTGGCGCCTTCGGTGCTGCCTTGCAGGGTCGCGAGCTGGGCCTCCAGGCTGGCCTGATCGGCAGCACACGTCTCCTCGAACAGCGCGCGCTGATCGGCGTTCATGGCTTCAGTCTTGGCGCCGAACTTCCAGGCCTTCAGGCGGGCCAGCTGGAAGGTGATGCTCTCGATCTTGGCGTCCCGCCACTTGATGGCCTGGGCTTGCGAGTCGATGCGCTTGCTCTGCTCGCCGATGTGCTTGCGCTGCTCGCTGATGTGGGCCAGCATTTGCGCGGCGATTGCGCCCAGTTCACCAGCGCTGAGCGTCTTGAGGTCCTGGGGTTTGATCGCCTGCACATCGAGCATGCAGCATTGTTAAATGCCCGGTGGCAGTACGACCATCGGGGCTTGTTCCAATTGCATTGAATGGGTCGCTTTGGCCGGTCTCACCATGTCCCACGCCCATGCCAACACCTGTGCCCACACTCGTGCTCACATCCGCGTGATGTGCCGAAGTTGCTCGAGCCGCTGCCACGGCAAGCCGAGCACCAAGGCGTTGAACTGATCGGTGGTCAACGTGACGGGTGGCGTGACCGGTGAGGTGCCGGCGGCGGTGCCAACCGCCGTGCGGCGTGGCCACTCGAAGCTGCCTTTGTTCAGGCGCCGTGCTGCGCACCAGACGCCGAACCCGTCGTGCACCAGGAGCTTGATGCGGGTCGATCTCGCGTTGGCAAAGAGGTAGCCATGGTGGGCCTGCGCGGCACCAAAGACCTGCACCACGCTGGCCAGCAGCCGCTCGGCACCGGCACGCATGTCGATCGGCTCGACTGCCAGCCAGACGGCGTCGATCCGGATCACCGCAGCAGCTCACGCATCCAGGCCGCGCACTCGGATGACGCGGCGCAGGGCCAACTCACCTGGATTGCGGTGGCGCCGCGGCGCAGCTCGATGCGGATGTCCGCCGGCGCCGGTGTCGCGGGCGGCAAGCCCAGCGGCACGAAGGCCATCGGCGCAACGCTTGCGGTCGTGGCCAACTGGGCGCGGCTGCGCCGCTCGCCACTAACCACCCAGCGGCGCGCCAGGTTGGCGTTGATGCCGTTGGCCATCGCCACCGCTGCGATCGATACACCAGGCGCGCTGCAGGCCGCGACGACTTGCGCCTTGAACTCGGCGCTGTGTTCGCGCCGGCGTCGACGGCCAGCGCCGACTTCGTTGGAAATAGTGTGCACGTGTCCACCAAAAACTAAGTGGACACAAGGCTCCTACAAAACTCCGTCAGCATCAAGGTGGGACGGCTAGACGCTTACTCAGCTTGTGCAAGGAGTACTACGGCAGCGCCAGCGACTTCAACAAGGGCGAGTACAAGCACGTCGAGGGCAAGCGCATTCTGGAACCTATCAAGGGCAAGCTGGCCGACACGCTGCGCGAGATGCGCGAAGACGTGCAAAGCTCGATCAGCTATGCCGGCGGCACACACTTGTTCGACATCCGCAAGGTCAATTACGTGATCCTGGGCAGCGACAACGCCGGTGAACACTTGCTGATGTAGGGCGGTCGCCGGCCCAGGCTCAGGCCGTGAGCTCATGAGTGGTCGAAGCTTGTGCTCTGGCCTGAGCGAGCCGACTTCGCTGCACAGCTTCGCCGGTGCGGCGCTGCGTCGGCAGCCGTGCCATCAACGCCCGGCTGAAGTAGTACTTCCAGAACCAGCGCTTCGATCCCGACTGAACAACCTCAAGATATAAGGCACCGGCGTCCGCGAGTCGGATGCGCAGCTTGCCTCCTGGGCAGATCGCGTTTTTGCAATGCGTTTGAGTAAGCGCAGGGCGACAAGCCTGCGAACGGACGGGGACGCTGCCGTTCGTTCCCCTGCATGTCCCCCCACATCCACTGAGCTACCGTGAGACGGCAAGAACTCTCCAGACACTAACGACTTCGTCAGTCGTTGATTCTGCGTGGCGTCTGGGTCTCTATGAGACCTCATGGAGAGCAGGGATGGGGTGGCTGATGGGGCTCGAACCCACGACAACAGGAATCACAATCCTGGACTCTACCAACTGAGCTACAGCCACCGCTGAACCATCAAGTATATCCGCTCAGGGCTTGGCGTTGGCCGATGCAGCGGCCGCTGCGGCCACCGGATCCACCCGCTTCTCAACTTTGTAGCGCACGCTCAGGGCCTGGTAATACGCCTCGGATTCAGCCCGCGCCCAGGCCTGGCCATATTGCGCCTGCAGGGCTTTGTCCTGCTCGGGGTTGGGCGCACGCGGCAGCACCCGGTCGATGCGGGCCACCAGATAGCCCTGGCTGGCCAACGACACGCCGACCAGCGCTGGCAGCTTGGCCACATCGGCCGCCAGCACCGCCTCAAGTGCGCCGCGAGGCAAACCCTCGGGTTGGGCGCGCGACACGGTGGCCGCTGTCGTCAATGCGGGGCCCGTCAATGCCGCGCCGGTCGATGCCGCGCCCGTCAGGGCGCCGCTGCCCGCATCGGTCTTGAGTTGCGCCAGCCGGGCCTCACCGTCTTTGCGGGCCAGCGCCTCGGCCTGGCTGGCCACCAGGCGCTGGCGCACCGCGTCACGCACCTCCGGCAGCGGCAGCATGCGGGCCGGCTGGTGCTGCATCACGCGCGCGGCGGCAAGCTGGTTCGGGCCCACATCCACCGCATCGGTGTTGCGCTTGTTCTTGACGGCGTCGTTGCCAAACACCGATTCCAGCAATTTGGCCGATGCCAGCGGCCCGCTGGCACCCGGCGCCGGCACGCGCCGCACGGTGGCGCTGCGCTTGTCGAGCTTGAGCTTGTCAATCACCGGCTGCAGACTGTCGGATTGCTCGTAAACGGTGTTGGTGAACTGCTCGGCGGCTTCGGCCCAGCGCTTGGTGGCAAGCTGCTGGCGCACCTCGTCCTCGATGCTGGCGCGCACCGCCTCGAACGGCTTTTTATCGCCGCCGCGCACCGCGTCAAGCCCGATGATGTGAAAGCCGAAGTCCGACTCGACCACGGCGCTGATCTCACCCGGCTTCATCGCGAACACGGCATCGTCAAACGGCTTGACCATCGCGCCCCGGCCGAAAAAATCAAGGTCGCCGCCCTGCGCCGCCGAGCCCGGATCGTCAGAGTTTTTCTTTGCCAGCTCGGCAAACGCGGTAGGCGTCTTGCGCAACTCGGCCAGCAGCGCGTCGGCCCGGGCCCGGGCTTTTTGCTTGACATCCGGCGCGGCGTCCTTTTCGGCCTTGATCAGGATGTGGCGCGCGCGCCGCTCTTCGGCGGCGGTGTAGCGGCTGGCGTTCTCGGCGTAGTACTTTCGCAGGTCGTCCTCAGGCACCGCAATGCCCTTCTTGATCGTCGCCAGATCGAGCACCACGTAGTCGATGGTGGCTTGCTCGGGCGCGCGAAAGTCGGCCTCGTGTGATTTGTAGAACGCCTCGATCTCGGCGTCGCTGGGGTTGACCTTGGCCAGATAAGCCTGGGTATCGAACCGGCTGTAGTGGATTTCACGCCGCTGCAGCAGCGCGTCCAGCGCCGGCCCCACGGTGGCCGGCGGCGCCAGCACCGAGCCGGTGATGCCGCCCTGCACCTGCTGCAGCGACAGATCCTGCCGCAGCCGGGCGGCAAAAATCTCTGAGCTCATGCCCTGCGCGGCCAGCAGATCCTTGTTCACGCTGCCGTCGGCATTGCGCAACGTGGCAAATTGCGCATCGCTGGCAAACAGCCGCTGCAGCCGCTCGTCCGAGACCGCCAGGTGCAGCTTGTCGGCGGCGGTGGCCAGCACCCGCTCACGCACCAGCGCGTCCAGCGTCTCGGCCCGTGCGGCCGGTGAGTCGAGCGTCTTGATGTCGATGTTGGGCGCTTGCTGGCGCGCCCGGGCCACTTGCTGCTGGTGGCTGGCGTCCCACTCGCCCTGGGTGATGGGCTGGCCAGCCACCTTGGCCACGGTGCTATTGCCGCCCTCGGTGAACTTGGAGTAACCCTGGACGCCAAACACCACAAACGACGGAACGATCAGGATCAACAGCAAAAATTGCAGCAGCCGGGTGTGCGAGCGGACAAATTCAAACATGGTGGCAATCTCGGGGGCGCGCGGGCCAAACCCCTGATTCTACGGTGGGGGCCGGCACCGCAGCGGTGCAACCAGGCATGCGGTGGTGGGTGCTGACGGGCTCGAACCGCCGACCTACGCCGTGTAAGGGCGCTGCTCTACCACTGAGCTAAGCACCCGCAGCCTTGCCAACCCGCCCGTGCACCGGCGCGCGGCACCCGGCCAGCCATCGTCAGTTGACAAAATCCTTCAAACCCTTGCCGGCGCGAAACTTGGGCACCTTGGCACTTTTGATGTTGATGACCGCGCCGGTGCGCGGGTTGCGGCCGGCACGCGCGGTGCGCTTGGCCACCGCAAAAGTTCCGAAGCCGACGATGGACACACTTTCGTTTTTCTTCAGGGTGGTCTTGACGCCGTCGATCATCGCCTCCAGCGCCCGCGTAGCGGCGGCCTTGGAGATGTCGGCCTGCGTGGCAATGTGCTCGATTAGCTCGGCTTTGTTCACAAACGTCCCCCTGTCGGTTTTATCTCGTGGCCTGGTCCGGACAGCGGGCCGGCCTGGCAAACACCTTCGTTTTGCTCCCGGGCATTACAGCCGTGCGCCGACGGCAGTGTCAAGCGACAGCGCGGATTCTAGGTGCCTGCTTCTTGCCACCTCATCGGCCGCACCGTGCGCAAGTTCACAAGCCGCGCGCCCCCGCCGGGCCACCGTCACGCGGTGTCCGACCGCAACACCAGGCCGACACCCAGCGCGCACAACGCCATGCCGGCCCAGGTGGCGCTGCCCAGGCGCTCATCAAACAGCCACCAGGCCAGCAGCGCGGTGCACGGCGGCACCAGGTAGAACAGGCTGGCTACACGGGTGGCCGCGCCGCGCTGGATCAGCAGCATCAGCAGTGAGCTGGCGCCCAGCGACAGGCCCAGCACCGACCAGGCCAGGGCCAGCAGCAGGTGGGGGTGCCAATCCATGCTGCCGGGCTCGACCCAGGCCAGCGGCAGTGAGACGGCCAGCGCGGCCAGCAACTGCACAAAGTTTCCGGTGCGCACATCCACCGGCCGCAAATGGCGCTTCTGGTACAGCGTGCCGGCAGTGATCGAGACCAGCGCCAACAGCGACAGGCCGAGATTGAAGCCGGTCACCTCACCGGTGGCCAGTTTGGGCCACACCACCAGCACCAGCCCGAGCAGGCCCAGCGCCAACCCCATCCACTGCCCGCCGGTCACCCGCATCTGGCCCCGGCCGCTGACCCACAGCGCGGTGAGCAGCGGCTGCAGGCCAACGATCAATGCCACCGTGCCGGCGGGGATGCCGGCCTTCACCGCCGCCCACACGCCGCCCAAGTAGCCGGCATGCATCAGCACCCCGCTCACCGCCAGATGGCCCCACTGCGCCCGGCCCTGCGGCCAGGCCACGCCGGCCCAGCGGATCCACAGCCCGAAGACCAGCAGTGACAGCGCGTAGCGCCAGCTTAAAAAGGTGATCGGCGGCGCATGCGGCATGGCCAGCCGGGCCACCACAAAGCCGGTGCTCCACATCCCGACAAACACCCAAGGCATGGCGGCCAGCAACCGGCCCTGCGCGGTGGGCGTGCCGCCCAAGCCGGCGCTCACCGCGCCTTGGCCCGGATTTCAGGCAGCGCGCGCTGCAGGTAATACACCATCGACCAGATCGTCAGCACGGTGGCGATGGCGATCAGCACCGTGCCCCAGAAATGCGTGTCGATCAGGCTGAACAGCCAGCCGTCGAACAGCAAAAACGGGATCGCCGTCATCTGCGTGGCGGTCTTGAACTTGCCCAGCATGTGCACGGCCACACTGCGCGACGCGCCGATCTGCGCCATCCACTCGCGCAACGACGAGATGGCGATCTCACGCCCGATGATGACCAGCGCCACCAACACGTCCACCCGGTCCAGCTTGACCAGCACCAGCAGCGCGGCGCAGACCAGGATCTTGTCGGCCACCGGATCGAGAAACGCGCCAAAAGCCGAGGTCTGGTTCAGCTTGCGCGCCAGGTAACCGTCCAGCCAGTCGGTGGCCGCAAACACCACAAACATCACCGTGGCCACCGTGTTGCGGGTGGCGGCGTCCAACGGCAGGTAGAACACACCGACGATCAGCGGGATCGCCACGATGCGGGCCCAGGTCAGGATGGTCGGCAGCGTCAGAAACATCCGGGCATTGTGCAGGACGGGCATCGGCCCGATTTTCTAGCGCAGCGCCCGGTAAATCGCCTCGGCCAGCTCGGCCGAGACGCCGTCCACGCCTTTCAGCTCGTCCACGCTGGCCGCCGCCACGCCGCGCAGGCCGCCAAAGCGCTGCAGCAGGTTGGCGCGCTTCTTCGGCCCGATGCCGGCGATGTCTTCGAGTTTGCTGCCGCCGGTGCGCACGCTGGCGCGCTTGGCCCGCATGCCGGTGATGGCAAAGCGGTGCGCCTCGTCGCGGATTTGCGCCACCAGCATCAGCGCGGCCGAGTCATGGCCCAGATACACCTTGTCGCGGCCGTCGGCAAACACCAGATCCTCCAGCCCCACTTTGCGGCCCTCGCCTTTTTCGACGCCGACGATCAGCGCCAGGTCCAGCCCGAGGGCGGTGAACACCTCGCGTGCCATCGACACCTGGCCGCGGCCGCCGTCCACCAGCACCAGGCCGGGCAGGCGCAAGGCTTTGGCGGATGCGGTGGGGGTGGCCAGCGGCAGGTGGTCGGCGGCCTGGGCATCGGCCGCTGTCACGCTGTCGGGCGGGGCGGGCTCGGTGCCGGCCAACTGCGCCGCCGCGCGCGCCTCGGCCACTTTGGCGTAGCGCCGCATCAGCACCTGGCGCATCGCGGCGTAGTCGTCGCCGCCGGTGATGCCGGTGATGTTGTAGCGCCGGTAGTCGGCCGGGCGCATGGCATGGTTCTCGTAGACCACGCAACTGGCCTGGGTGGCCTCACCGGCGGTGTGGCTGATATCGAAGCATTCGATGCGCAGCGCGTCCAGATCGTCCACCGCCAGGTCGAGTGCGTCCACCAGCGCCCGCGTGCGCTCACGCTGCGAGCCTTCCTCGGCCAGCAGCCGGGCGAGTGCGATCTGCGCGCCTTTCTCGGCCATCTCCAGCCACACCCGGCGCTGCTCGCGCGGCTGGTGGATGGCATTGAGCTTGACGCCCGTCTGCTCACTCAGCGCGGCCAGCAAGCCGGGCGCCACGGCGTGGCTGATGACCAGCGCGGGCGGCGGCGCCACGCCCAGGTAGTGCTGCGCAATGAAGGCTTCCAGCACCTGCTGCTCGATCGATGCCAGGCCGGGCCGGGCGTCCGATTCGTCGGCATCGGCGCCGGCGTCGGCCGCCGATTCGGCCTGCGATGCCGCACCCGGTTCAGCCTCCGGTTCGGCATCGGCATCGGCCGCCGCCACCGCCGTGGCATCCTCCACATGCGCCGGAAAGTAAGCCCGGTCGCCCAAATGCCGGCCACCGCGCACCATCGCCAGATTGACGCAGGCCCGGCCGCCCAGCACCCGCACCGCCAGGATGTCCACGTCTCGGTCGCGCGACGACAGGCTGCTCTCGTCCATGCTCTGCTGGTGCAGCACCCGGGACAGCGCGCTGATCTGGTTGCGCATCTCGGCGGCGCGCTCAAACTCCAGCGCATCGGAGAACACCATCATCTGGGCTTGCAGGCCGGCCACCACCTGCTCGGCATCACCGCGCAAAAAGCGCTCGGCATTGGCCACGTCACGGCCGTAGTCGGCCGGCGACACCAGGCCCACACACGGGCCGGAGCAACGCCGGATCTGGTACAGCAGGCAGGGCCGGGATCGGTTGGCGTACACCGTGTCCTCACAAGTGCGCAGCCGGAAGGCTTTTTGCAGCAGCAGGATGGTCTCTTTCACCGCCCAGGCCCCCGGGTACGGGCCAAAGTAGGTGTGCTTGCGGTCCACCGCGCCGCGGTAATACGCCAGCCGCGGAAAGGGGTGGTTCTGTAATTTGAGGTAGGGGTAGCTCTTGTCGTCGCGGAACAGGATGTTGAACTTCGGCGCCAGCGTCTTGATCAGGTTGTTTTCCAGCAGCAGGGCCTCGGCCTCGGTGCGCACCACCGTCGTCTCAAGCCGGGCGATGCGGCTGATCATGTGGCCGATGCGGCTGCCGCCGTGGTCTTTCTGGAAATAACTGGCGACGCGCTTTTTCAGGCTGCGCGCCTTGCCCACGTACAGCACGCCGCCCTGTGCATCGAAGTAGCGGTAGACGCCCGGCAGGCCGGGCAGCGCGGCCACCTCGGCCAGCAGGCGGGCGCGCGCGGCGTCGGCGGCGGCCGGGGTGGGCTGCACGGCGGGTGCGGTGGGCGCGGCAGCAGGCAAAGCAGCGGGCACGGCAGCCGGCACGGCAGCAGGGATCGGCGGGTCGGTAGAAACAGGCATCGGCGGCATCGTCAGCAAGGCCCGATTTTGCCGCCGCCAATAATCCCGGCCATGGCCTGGGATCTGTTCTGCCGCGTGATCGACAACTTTGGCGACGTCGGCGTGTGCTGGCGGCTGGCCGCCGGGCTGGCCGGGCGCGGGCAACCGGTGCGGCTGTGGCTTGACGACGCCCGGGCACTGGCCTGGCTGGCACCCGGCGGTGCGGCGGGCGTGCAGGTGATCGACTGGGCCGACCCGGCGCCCGACCTGGCACCCGGCGCGGTGGTGGTCGAGGCGTTTGGCTGCGCGCCGCCGCCCGGTTTTGTCGCCCGCATGGCGCAGACCCGGCCGCCGCCGGTGTGGATCAACCTCGAATACCTCAGCGCCGAGCGCTATGTTGAGCGCTCGCACGGCCTGCTGTCGCCGCAGTTCAGCGGGCCGGGCGCGGGCTTGAAGAAATGGTTTTTCTACCCCGGCTTCACGCCGGCCACCGGCGGGCTGTTGGGCCCGGTGCAGCCTGCCGGCGACGCCGGCCGGGCCGGTGTCCGCGCCGTCGCCCGCACCTGGGCCCAGGCCCAAGGCTGGGGTGCGCCCCCCGGTGGCCAGGCGGTCACCGTCTTCTGCTACCCCAACCCGGCGCTGCCCGCGCTGCTGCATGCGCTGGCCGGGCCGCCCACCGTGCTGCGGGTGCCGCCCGGGCCGGTGCTGGCGCAGTTGCAGGCGCTCACGCTGCCGGCCGGCATGCGGCTGCTGGCCTTGCCGTATTTGTGTCAAACCGATTTTGACCGCTTGCTGGCCAGCGCCGACTTCAACCTGGTGCGGGGTGAAGACTCATTTGTGCAGGCCCAGCGCAGCGCAACGGCGCCATTTCTCTGGCAGATCTACCCGCAGCATGACGCTGCCCACGTCGCCAAGCTGGAGGCTTTTCTCGATCTGTACCTGGGTGGCAGCCCGGCCGGCATTGCCGATGCGGTGCGCGCTGCGTTCCGTGCGTTCAACGGCCTGGAGCCCTGGCCAGCCACGCTGCCCGGTCGCGCCGGGTGGGCGGCGGTGCAGCAGCGCTGGCAGCAGCACCTGGGCACGCAAACCGATCTGTGCAGCCAACTGATCGGGTTTGCTGCCCAGAAGCGTGGCTAGAAAGCGGCTAAAATCCTGGGTTTTGCGTCAAACGCCCGTCGGTGTCAAGTCTTGACCCGCAGCACCGAGACGACCACCGAACACGACCTCCAGAACACACACGGACCCCCGATGAAAACCGCTCAAGAAATCCGCGCCGGCAACGTGATCATGCAGGACAAAAACCCCTGGGTCGTGCTGAAGACCGAGTATTCACGCGGTGGCCGAAATGCCGCCACCGTGCGCATGAAGCTCAAAAGCCTGCTCAACAACCAGGCCACCGAGCTGGTGTTCAAGGCCGACGACAAAATGGACCAGGTGATCCTGGACAAAAAGGATTGCACCTACACCTACTTCGCTGACCCGATGTATGTGTTCATGGACGACGAATACAACCAGTTCGAGGTCGAGTCCGAGAACATGGGCGACGCCATCCACTACCTGGAAGACGCGATGCCGGTGGAAGTGGTGTTCTACGACGGCAAGGCCATCTCGGTCGAGCTGCCCACGTCGCTGGTGCGCGAAGTCACCTGGACCGAGCCGGCCGTCAAGGGCGACACCTCGGGCAAGGTGCTCAAGCCGGCCAAGATCGCCAGCGGTTTCGACATCCCGGTGCCGATCTTCGTGGCCCAGGGCGACAAGATCGAGATCGACACCCGCACCCACGAGTACCGCAAGCGGGTTTGAGGCGCTGGCTTGATGCCGTCGGTTGATGCGGTGGTTTGGCGCCGCAGCCGGCGGGCGCCACGGCTGACCAAAAAAAGGGCGCTTCGGTGCCCTTTTTCATGGCCGGCCGGGGCTGCGCCGGCTGACACCCGCCGGTGATAGCGTGCCCCGATGAGCTTTGATTTCGACGCCGCCGTCAGCGCGCCGCACCGCATGCAGCCCGGCCTGCGCCGGCTGGCGCCGGGTGCCAGGCAGCTCACGCCCAGCGTCGCGCCGCACCGCAGCCTGGCCCGCCATCTGCGCGAAAAGCTGGCGGTGCTGGGCGCCTTCCGGTCGCAGGCGATGTTGTGCGTGGCCGGTTTTGATGCCCGGCCGGCACTCGCCGCGCTGGCCGGGCACGCCGCTGCCGAGCATCCCCGCGCGCTGCGGCTGGACGGTGACTGCTGGCGGGCCCCAGCCCTGGGCTGGGCGCTGGACGCCGCTGGCCAGCCGCAAGACCTGGGCACCGATTGGCCCGAGGTCGGCCCGCTGCTGGCCGGCATGCCCGCCGAATGGCGCCGCGCCGCGCTGCTGTGCCTGGCTTTTGCCGAGGATTTTGCGGTGCTCGACAGCGCCACCGCCACCCTGCCCTGGCTGGCGGTGGCGCTGCCGTCAATGTGGGCGCCCGAGCAAAAAATCGGCCGCCACTTTGCCGAGGTGCATGCACCGGTGGCCGACAACCGGCTGATCGTCGGCGCCGCCGGGCCGCTGGTCAAACTCGTCACCGGCGATGCGCGCTGGGAGCGCTTTGTCTGGACGCTCACCGCCCATCCCCGGCTGCATGCCCACCCGCAGCGGGTGGATGCGGCGCGCTGGGCGGCGCTGGCCGGGCCCGACGGCGCGCCAGCCGGTGCCGCGCGCACTGCGGACCGCTCTGCGGACGTCATCGCCGACCCCATCGCCCACCACATCGCCGCCCACACCTGGTGGCGCACCGAGCGTCAGACCTTCATCCCGGTGCCCGGCGGCGCGCACGGTGCAGCCCAGGCGGTGTTCACCATCCTCGTCAACAGCACGCCTTTGGCCCGCGCTTTTGACACAGCCGGCCAGGCCGGCCGGGTGCACGACGCGCTGGCGTCGATGAGCCCGGCTGTGCTGGCCTACCGCGGCCTGGCCAACGTGCAGGCACCGCTGCTGCGCTGGCTGGCACGCCGGGCGGCCGAGCCCGCCCGGTGACCGAACACGCCCTCGCCGCCGTCGCGCAGGCTTTGCTGGACGGCAACCGGCTGCCGGCGCGCTGGGCCGGCCGGGCCCGGTTTGTGCTGCTGGAAACCGGTTTTGGCCTGGGCCACGCTTTTTTGGCCACCTGGCAGGCCTGGCGGCAAGATGGCCGGCGCTGCGACCGGCTTTGCTACCTGGCGATTGAAAACCACCCGCCGCAGCGCGCCGAGCTGGCACACGCCCACGGCCATGCCGCCAGCGCGCACGGCCACGCCCATGCCGACGCCGACGCCGATGCCGATGCCGATGCCGATCCGGCGGACGCGGGGCTGGCGGCGCTGGCCGGCGCGTTGATCGGGCAGTGGCCACCACTGGCGCCTGGCCTGCACAGCCTCGACTTCGACGGCGGCCGGGTGCGGCTGCTGCTGGCGCTGGGCGATGTGGCCGCCGTGCTGCGCGAGCTGGTGGCCAGTGTCGATGCGTTCTACCTCACCGGCTTTGCGTTGGCGCACGGCGCCGGCCAGCCGCACAGCGGCCCGGTTGGCGCCGGCCTGCGCAAGCTCGCCAGCAGCAACCCCGGCACGGCCGGCACCCTGCCTTGGGACACCCACGCACTGCGCCGCTTGACGCGGCTGGCGGCCCCCGATGCCACCCTGGCAACCCCCTGCCTGCAAGCCGCCGTGCGCGACGGCCTGGCCGCTGCCGGCTTTGTGGTGACCACCGCGCCAGGCACTGACGCCGGGCCGGCGCTGACGCTGGCCCGGTTTGCGCCCCGCTTTCAGACCGCACCGCCGCCGGGCCGGCGGCCGCTGGCCGCGTTCAGCCTGCTGGCCGGCGCCAGCGCGAGGCCGCCTGCCGCTGCGGTGGTCGCCGTCATCGGCGCCGGTCTGGCCGGGGCGGCGGTGGCGCGGGCGCTGGCAGCACAAGGCGTGGCGGTGCAGGTGTTTGACCGCCAGCCCGGCGCTGCCGGCGAGACATCGGGCAATGCCGGTGGCCTGTTCCACGGCATCGTGCACGGCCATGACGGCCCGCATGCGCGCTGGCATCGCAGCGCCGCGCTGCACACCGAGCGGCTGCTGCGTCCGTTGATCCACAGCGGCCAGGTGCCGGGCGCACTCGACGGCCTGCTGCGCGGTGAACAGACGCTGGACGCCGGCGCGATGCGGCAACTGGTGCAGCGCCTGGGCTTGCCGGCTGACTTTGTGCAGGTACGGCCCGGCGCGCTGGCCGGCGGCCCGGCCTGGTTCTACCCCGGTGGCGGCTGGGTGGCGCCGGCCGATCTGTGCGCCCACTGGCTGGCGGCGCCGGGCATCACCTGCCACTTCAACAGCGCCGTGCAGGGCTTGCAGGCCAGCCCCGCCGGCTGGCGTTTGATCGGGCCTGACGGCCACGGCCTGGCCGATGTGGCGGCTGTGGTGCTGTGCAATGCCGGCGATGCCAACCGCCTGCTCAGCCTGCTGGGCCAGCCCGGCTGGCCGTTGCACCGGGTGCGGGGCCAGACCACCGAGCTGCCGGCCAACACCCCCGGCCTGCCGGCCTTGCCGCTGCCATTGGCCGACACCGGCTATGCGCTGCGCCTGGCCGACGGCCGGCTGCTGTGCGGCGGCAGCACCGGCGCCCAAGGCGATTCTGCCGATGGCAACCCGGCGGATGGCTACCCGGCCGATGGCTACCCAGCGGATGGCTACCCAGCGGATAGCGAATGCGCCGCGCTGCGCACGGCCGACCACCAACAGCACCTGGCCATCCTGCGCCGCCTCACCGGCTGGGCCGGTGCGGTGGACCCGGCCACGCTGCACGGCCGGGTCGGCTGGCGGCTGCAAAGCGACGACCGGCTGCCGGTGCTGGGGCCGGTGCCGGCACCGCCAACGGCCCATCCCGCGTCGGCGGGCGCACTGCCGCGCCAGGACCAGCCCCGCTTCGTGCCGCGCCAGCCCGGGCTGTATGTTTTTACCGCCTTGGGCTCACGCGGCATCACCCAGGCCGCGCTGGGTGGTGAGCTGCTGGCGGGCTGGATCACCGGCGCCCCGCTGCCCGTGCCGTCCTCCTTGCTGGACGCGCTGGACCCGGCGCGCTTTGTGGCCCGCGCGGCGCGCCGGCCCGCTGCCACCGGTTGATCAGCCGAAGCGCAGCGTGCGCACGCCCTGCGCCGTGCCCAGCAGGCACACGCTGGCCCGGTGGCGGGCAAAAATGCCCACCGTCACGACCCCGGGCCACTGGTTGATCTCGCGCTCCATCGCCAGCGGATCGGTGATCGCCAGGCCGCGCACGTCGAGCAGGACGTTGCCGTTGTCGGTGACCACCCCGGCCCGCACCGTGGCCACGCCGCCGTAAGCCGCCGCAAAGCGCCGCACCACCTGGGCGGCGGCCATCATGATCACCTCCACCGGCAGCGGGAAGCGGCCCAGCACCGTCACCCGCTTGCTGTCATCGGCGATGCAGACAAAGCGCTCGGCCAGGTCGGCGACGATTTTTTCGCGCGTCAGCGCGGCCCCGCCGCCTTTGATCATGAAGCCGTGGTGATCGATCTCATCCGCGCCGTCGATGTAGACCGGGATCGACACCACCTGGTTGGCGTCCAGCACCGGGATGCCCAGCGCGCGCAGCCGCTCGGTGCTTTGCACCGAACTCGACACCGCCCCGGCAATCGTGTGTTTGATGCTGGCCAGCGCGCTGATAAAGCAATTGACGGTGGAGCCGGTGCCCACGCCCACCACGCTGCCGGGTTGCACATAAGCCAGCGCGGCCTGGCCGACCAGGGTTTTCAGATCGTCAGCGGTCATGGCGGGAGGGGTGGGTGGATGGATGGATGGATGGGTGGAAGCCGAGAGGACCGTCAGTACCAGTCTTCGATCAGCAGATCGGGCACCCGCGCAAACTCGCGGGTGTTGTGGGTCACCAGCGTGCAGCCGTGGCGGCGGGCGGTGGCGGCGATCAACAGGTCGGCCAGGCCGATGGGCGTGCCACGCGAATCCAGGTGAACCCGAATGGCGGCGGCATGCTCGGCTGCCTGCAGGTCGAAATCAATCACCGGCAGTGTCTGAGCCAGGCGTTCGAAAGCACTGACCAAGCGATGCTTGCCGACACGGATGAGGCCGAATCTGACCTCAAAGACAACGACCGACGGCAAGACGATTTGTCGCGGTCCGATGGCGCGAAGCCGGGACGCCACCGCCCCTTCTTCGCGCAGGGCATAGCTGACGGTGTTGCTGTCGAGCGCGAATTTCACCGGGGCCAGCTCAGCCAGCGCACGTCACTGAATGCCCTTCAAAACAACACCCGCTCGGCGTCTGGCGGCAAACCCGCCCGCAACTCCTCGGCCAACGGAAAGTCGGGCACCGAGCCAAACAGCGCCAGCACCTCCGGCGGCCACTCCGATGCGGTGGCCTGGCGGATCAAATCGGCCACAAACTGGCTTTGCGACACCTTGCGCATGGCCGCAGCTTCGCGCAGCCGCTGCTGGGTCGCGTCGTCGATGTAGAGCGTGATCTGGGCCATGTCGGGTCTCCACGCTGGCTGGCGCCCACGTATACCGGCAAGTATATGGAAACCGGCGGTCTTCGACACCTCACCAGCGCCTGCAACAATCCGTCGGATGTCACCGATCCCCTACGCCCTGACGCGCCCGTTTCTGTTCGGCCTCGACCCCGAGCGGGCCCATGACCTGACGCTGGACGCCATCGCCACGCTGCAAGGCACGCCCCTGCAATGCCTGTGGCAGCAGGCCCGCATCGCCGATCCGGTGACCCTTGCCGGGCTGCAATTCCCGAACCGCATCGGCCTGGCGGCGGGCCTGGACAAAAACGGCCGCTGCATCGACGGCCTGGGCGCGATGGGCTTTGGCTTCATCGAGGTCGGCACGGTGACGCCCAAGGCGCAGCCGGGCAACCCGAAGCCGAGGATGTTCCGCCTGCCGGAGAAAGACGCGCTGATCAACCGGCTGGGCTTTAACAACGACGGGCTGGCGGCGTTTGTGCGCCATGTGCAGCGGGCGCGCAGCTTTCGGGCGGGCGGCGGCATCGTGGGCCTGAACATCGGCAAAAACGCCACCACGCCGATTGACGAGGCGGCCAGCGATTACCTGCTGGCGCTGGACGGTGTTTATCCGCATGCCGACTACGTGGCTGTGAACATCTCCAGCCCCAACACGCAGCACCTGCGCGCGCTGCAAGGCGATGCCGCACTCGATGCCCTGCTGGGCGCGCTGCAGGTGCGCAAGGCCAAGCTGGCCAAGATGCACGGCCGCCAAAATGGCCGAGACGTGCCGATGTTCGTCAAGATCGCGCCCGATCTGGACGATCCGCAGGTGGCGCTGATCGCGGCCACGCTGCAACGCCACGGCATCGACGGCGTGATCGCCACCAACACGACCGTCAGCCGGGACGCGGTGCAGGGCCTGCCGCATGCCGACGAGGCCGGCGGGCTGAGCGGCAAACCGCTGTTCGAGGCCAGCAACCGGGTGATCCACCTGCTGCGCGCCGCGCTCGGCCCGGCCTATCCGATCATCGGCGTGGGCGGGGTGATGAGCGCGGCCGACGCCCGCGCCAAGATCGACGCCGGGGCCGATCTGGTGCAGATCTACACCGGTTTGATTTACAAGGGGCCGGGCTTGGTGAGCGATTGCGCGCGCGGGCTGATGAAGCGCTGATCTGGCGCTGGACTTGGCGCGGACTGCGGCGCTGACCTTGGCGCGGGCTGCGGCGCTGACTTCGGCGCTGTTGCGCCGCCGCGCGCCCCGCCGGCTCAACCGGGCACTGCCAACTGCAGCGCCAGCGCCGCCATCACCTCGGCCAGGCTGGGCACCTGGCCTTTGCCGCCCAGGCTGGCCACCGGCCCGGGCCCGGTGATGCCGGCCAGGCCCGGCGCGTGGTCGCAGTAAATGCCCACCGTGGGCACGCCAAACGCGGCGCCGAGATGCGAAAATCCGGTGTCCAGCCCGACGATCTGGCGCGCCTGGCCCAGCACCGCCGCCGTGTCGGCCACCGACAAAAACGGCGGCACCACACCACCACAGCCGGCAGCGATGCGCCGGGCCAGCGCGTGCTCGTCAGCGCTGCCCCAGACCAGCACCGGCGTCAGCCCGGCCGCCGCCAGGCGCTGGCCGACGGCGATCCAGCGGTCTTCGGGCCAGCGCTTTTCAGGCCGGCTGGCGCAGGGGATCAGCGCGGCGGTGCCGGCGCCCGGCGGCACCGCTGCGGCCCAGCCGCCCACCGGCGGGGCGATGCCGAAATCGGGCGCGCTGGCCGGCGTCGGCAGCGCAAAATCCAGGTGCGCCAGGTGCGCCGCCACCAGCCGCCGGTTGCGCGCCACGGCTTGCATCTGGCGCGGCACGTCGGCGCGGCGGCGGTAAAACAGCGCGGCAGCGGGCTCTCTGGCGCTGGCAAATCCGTAGCCCACCAGCGGCCCACGCGCCTGCAAGCCCCACAGCGCACTTTTCAGCAGGCCTTGCAGGTCGATCACCAGGTCATAGCGCTCACGCCGCAAGTCAGCGCGCAGCGCGGCCATCGCCGCCCGGGTGGCCGGCGCCCACAGCGATTGGCGCCATTTGCGCCAGGCCAGCGGCAGCACCCGGGCCACACCGGCGTGCAGGCGCGGGATGGCGGCAAACGGCGCTTCCACCAGCCAGTCCACCTGCACGCCGGGCACGGCGCGGTGCAGGTCGGTGACGGCCGGCAGGGCATGCACCACGTCGCCCATCGACGAGGTTTTGACGATCAGCACCCGCATCGGGACCGGGCCGGCGTGGTGCGGCGGCGCAAAGTGGGGTGCGAACCGGGCTGCAAACCGGGATGCAAATCAGGGCGCGAAGCGGCGGGCAAAGCGGGGTGCATCGGGCTGTCCTTTTGGGCGCCGGAAAGCCGCGAGGATAATTCGCCGGCCCCGAATGACTGCCCACCTCGTCCTCAGCAACCACGGCCTGCGCCACTCGGGCGGCATCGAGCGCTACCTGCTCACGCTTGTTGATGGCCTGCATGCCCGCGGCCTGCGGCCGACCGTGGTGGCGCGGCGCTTTGACCCGACCCTGCCCGAGTATGGCTGGGTGGACCCGGTGCTCATCCGCAGCTGGGGCCTGGGCGGCGCGCTGCGTGATCGCTGGTTTGATCTGCGGCTGCGCCGGCTCAAAGACCAGCGCGGCTGGTATCCGGTGGTCGCGTTGAACCAGACCGCCGCCGCCGACATCGCCATCTGCGGTGGCACCCACCCCGGCTACCTGGCGGCCATCGGCAAACGCGCCGGTTGGCAAGACCGCCTGGCCATCACGCTGGAGCGCCGCCACCTGCAGAACGCAGCGCTGGTGGTCGCCCATTCGCAATTGATGGCCCGCCAGGTGCAGCGCTTCTACGGCATACCGCCGGCCAAGGTGCAGGTGCTGCACCCGCCGGTGGATACGCAGCGCTTTCACCCGGTGCCGGCCGAGCAGCGGCGCGCGTTGCGCGACCGGCTCGGCCTGCCGCACGACCGGGCGGTGTTTTTGCTGGCGTCCACCGGCCATGCGCGCAAGGGGCTGGATCTGCTGGTGGCCGCGCTCGGCCACAGCGCCGAGCCGGTGCTGCTGGTGGTGGCCGGCCGGCCGGTCAACATGCAGGCGCCCAACCTGCGCTACCTGGGCTACCGCGACGACATCGAGGATGTCTACCGCGCGGTGGACTGCACCGTGATGGCCTCACGCTACGAGCCGTTCGGGCTGGTGGGGGTGGAGTCGGTGCTGTGCGGCACGCCGCTGATCGGCGCTGCCGGCATGGGCTGCATGGAGGTGCTGGGCGGTCCGGCGGCGTTGCCGTTTGAGGTGGATGTGCCGGGCAGTCTGGAGGGCGTGATCAAGCTGGCGCTGGCGCGCTGGCGCGACGGCACGCTGGCAGTGGCCCAGCCGCTGGACGCGCTGCGCTACAACCCATCGGTGGCGGCGCACCTGGACGCGCTGCTGGCCCACGTGGCGCGGCTGCGGGCAAGCCGGCAGGCCGCCGCTGGCCAGGGCATTGCGGCACTGGCGCAGGCTGACAACGCGCCCGACCACGCGCCCAACCACCCGCTCGGCGGCTGATCCCGGCACCCGGCACAACGCCATGCCCCCGCCCCTGCACATCATCGAGCCCACGCTCACCGGCCCGGCCGGCCATTGCCACAGCCTGGTGCGGGCGCTGGTGGACGCGGCAACAGCCGCCGCCAGCGAGACGGCCGGCCCGGCCGAGGTCACCGTTTGGGCCGGGCGCAGCGCGGTGGCCGATTGGTCCGGCCCGGCCAGGCTGGCGGCCCACTTCAGCCGCCGCTGGCGCCGCCTGCAAGCCTTCTGGCTGCTGCGCCGCCTGCTGCGCCAGCCCGGGCGCGTGCTGATCTCTACCGCCGGCAGCACCGACCTGCTGCTGGCCGATTGGGCCGCCAGCGGCCAGATCGCGCCGCACAAATTGTTTTTGTTTGTGCACTGGCTCAGCGCCAAGCCGGCCAAGGCGCGCCGGCTGTCGGCGCTGGCCCGGCGCCAGCCGCACATCCACATCCTGGCGCCCACCGCATCGGTGGTCGAATTTTTCCGCGCCTGCGGCCTCCCGGCCACGCAAGTGCCCTACCCGCTGGCAGCCACTGCGCCAGCGCCGGCCGACGCGCCGCCGGCCTTTAGACACCTGCTGGTGGCCGGCGGGGCGCGCATCGACAAAGGCTTCAGCCAGGTGGTCGATCTGGTGGCCGAGCTGGCGCAGCGCGGCCTGGCTTGGCCGATCACCGTGCAGACCTCGATCGAGCCGCGCCACCGCCACGACCCGGCGCTGGCCTCGGCGCTGGCCCGGCTGCGCGGCCTGCAATCCCGCTACCCCGGCTTGAGCTTGAGCGACCAAGCCCTGAGCCCGGCCGGCTACCGGGCGCTGTTTGACGGCGCGCTGGTGTTGCAACCCTACGGGGTAGCCGACTTCAAAGACCGGGTCAGCGGCGTGACGCTGGACGCGCTGGCCGCCGGTGCGCCGGTGGTCGCCACCGACGGCACCTGGATGGCCGGCCTGCTGCGGCGCTTTGGCGCCGGCGTGATCACTGCGGATCTGTCGGCCGCTGGCCTGATCGGCGCCATCGACCAGGTGCTGGCCGACCATGCCGGTTTTGCCGCCCGGGCCCGGGCGGCGGCGGCCCGCGTGATGACCGAGCATTCGGCCCGGCGCTTGATCGATGTGGTGATGCAGGCCGACTGACGAGGCGAGCCGAATGACGATGACAACGCCGCTGCCAACCCGCGCCGCACCGCGCCTGTCGGTGATCGTGATCACCAAAAACGAGGCTGAGCGCCTGCCCACCTGCCTGGCCTCGGTGGCTTTTGCCGATGAGTGCATCGTGGTCGATTCGGCCAGCAGCGACGGCACGGCCGCGCTGGCCCGCCAGCACGGCGCCCGCGTCATCAGCACCGCTGACTGGCCCGGCTTCGGCCCGCAAAAACAGCGCGCGCTGGCCGCTGCCACCGGCACCTGGGTGCTCAGCATCGACGCCGATGAATGGCTGGACGACGAGCTGGCCGCCGCCGTCCGGGCCATCACCGAATCCGCCATCACCGAATCCGCCATCTCCGAATCCGCCATCACCGAGTCGGCCGACAGCGCCCATCAACCCGCCGGCTATGCGGTCAGCCGGATGTCGGCGTTTTGCGGCCAGTGGATGCGCGCCGGCAGTTGGTATCCCGACCTTGGCGTGCGGCTCTTCAAACGCGGCAGCGCCAGGTTCTCAGACGACCAGGTGCATGAGCGGCTGCTGCTGACCGGGGCCACCGCCACGCTGCCCGGCCGGCTGCTGCACAACAGCATCACCACGCTGCATGACGGGCTGGACAAGATGAACCGCTATTCCACCGGCCGTGCCGCTGACCAACGCGGCCAGGGCCGGCGCGGCGGGCTGGGCCGGGCGCTGGGCCACGGCCTCTGGGCATTTGTCCGGTCTTACGGCCTGCGGCGTGGTTTTCTCGACGGCCGGCTGGGCTTGGTGCTGGCGCTGCTGGACGCCCAAGCCTCGTCCGCCCGCTATTTGAAGCTGTGGCTGGACGGCCGGCCGGTGCCGCACAAACTGCCGCCGCCCCGGCGCTGAAGCCCCGAGCCGCCGATCAGGTCTTGGCCCGGGCCTCGGCCACCAGCGCCGGGTTGAAGCGCGCGTCGTTGTACATCTTGAACTGCCGGTAGACCTTGAAATAGGCCCGACCGGCCTGCGCGTCGGCGATCAGCGCGTCCAGGCAATCGCCCAGGTCGGCGCGCTGCTGCTGCAAACGCGCCAGCCGGGTGCGGCTGGCGGCGATGTGGCCCGCGTCCACATCGCCGCGCAGCGTCTGCGTCCGCATTGCATGCACCTTCAGCGCCATGATGGCCATGCGGTCGATGATGCTGCCGGCGGTCTCGCTGTTCAAGCGGGCCCCTGCCGGCACGCTGGACAGCGGGGCGTCGGTGCGCGCTGACGCCGCATCCACCAGGCCGAGCGTGACCAGCAGCAGCTCGTCCACCCGCTCGGTGGCGTCGTTGCGGGCCTGGTTGAAGCCGTCGATGGCGCGCTTGTTGGCGGCAATCTGGCTGTCGCCCACCGTCGTGCGGCGCGCCAGGTCTTCTTCGGCCCAAAGCCGGCAGTTGAAGCGGTGGTTGGTCTGCACCCAGTGCCACAGCGCGGCGTCGGGCGGCGCTGTCTCGGTGGCCGGCCAGCCGGCGCTGGCCAGCAAGCGGTCATGCAGGGCAATCACCTGGGCGGCAGTGGGCAGGGTGGGGTGCATGGCGGGTGTCAAAATGCGGGGGCTGAATTATCGACGCTGGCCTTTTCTGGCGCTGGCCGGGCCGCCTGCCCCGCAGCCCGACCATCTGACCCCCGGCCCATCTGATCCACTGCCCGCCGGTCTACTGGCCGGTCTACCTGCCGGTCTACCTGCCGGTCCACCCGCCGGTCTACCCGCCCAACCACCCTGCATGCCACCCCGACCACTGATCGTCCGCCTGTGCAACTGGATCGGTGATGTGGTGCTGGGCCTGCCCGCGCTGCAACGCCTGCAGGCCGGCGGCTACCAACTGCACCTTTACGGCAAAGGCTGGTCGCCCACCCTGTTGAGCGGTTACGGCTGGCCGGTCACCGTGCGCGCCAACACGCTGCGCGAGCGGGTGCAGCAGTTGACGGCGATCCGGCAGCAAAACCAGGCGCTGGACGCCGGCATGGCCAGTCGCAGCAACGCGCTGGCGATGCCCAATTCGTTTTCCAGCGCGCTGGAGCTGCGGCTGGCCGGCCTGCGCGTGGCCGGCGTGGCGCGCGACGGCCGCAGTCTGCTGCTGGCCCAGCGCATCGCCCCCGGTGCCGGCCCGCATGCGCTGGAGTCGTTCTGGGCCCTGGCCGGCGGCCTGCTGGGCAGCAGCGCCGCGCCGCCGGCCGACATCGCCATCCAGATCGCCGCCCCGGCGCTGCAACGGGCCCGCGCGCTGGTGGCCGAGCGCGGCTGGGCCGGCGGTTACGTCTGCATCGCACCGTTTGCCGCCGGCACGGTGCACAAGATGGACAAGCGCTGGCCGGGCTTCCCCGATCTGGCCCGGCAACTGGTGGCCATGGGCCAGACGGTGGTGGTCTGCCCCGGCCCGGGCGAGGTTGACCAGGCCCACCGTGCCTACCCGGGCGCCCAGGTGGTGGCCGATCTGCCGCTGGACGCCTACGCCGCGCTGCTGCAGGGCAGCCGGCTGGTGGTGGCCAACGACACCGGCCCCGGCCACATCGCTGCGGCCACCGGCGCGCCGCTGATCAGCGTGCTGGGCCCCACCCTGGTGGCGCAGTGGCGGCCCTGGGGCAGCAACGTCACCTGGCTGTCGGCCCGGCCCGACTGGCCGAGCCTGGGCCAGGTGATGGCGGCGGTGCAGGCCAGGCTCGGCTGTTGCCGCGGCGTGTAGGCCGAACGCCTAAACTACAGCATCAGTTTTATGCAGGGAGCTGGCTGAATTTTTCTGTGGCAAGCGCTGCGTCAGTATCCAGTAGCAGCACAGCGCTCGGTGATCGTGGCCTGGCCATCCCACCTCACGTTTGGCCAGTCACTTGGCCGGCGTGAATTCACTTTTTCAGTCTTACTATGAGCCTTCCTACCCGACACCTGGACCTAGGCTGTGGCTCGCGTCCGCACAACCCCTACAACAGCGCTGAGCTGCATGGCGTGGACATCACCGAGCCATCCACCGTATTGCCGCTGACCTTTCGCCAAGCCAATCTGGCGGTAGATGCAATCCCCTACCCGGATCACTACTTCGATTCGGTCTCGGCTTTCGATGTGCTGGAGCATGTACCCAGGGTGCTTGGCACCGCAGACGGTAAATCCACCCGGTTGCCATTCATTGAACTGATGAACGAGATATGGCGAGTGCTGGTGCCTGGCGGCAGGCTGTATGCGCTGACACCGGCCTACCCCCACGGTGCCGCGTTTCAAGACCCAACCCATGTCAACATCATCACTGGCGTCACCCATCACTATTTCACCGCGCCGCAGTACTTGGCGCGGCAGTACGGATTCCGTGGACACTTTGACATCGACCGGGTGCTGCGCATCCGGCCCAGCTTGACCTACGAACCACGCGAGGTCGGCTTGGTGCATCGTCTGCGCCAATGGCAGCGCCTACGCAGGGGCGGTTGTAGTCACTTGGTGTGGGAATGGATTGCACGCGAGAAGCCGCCAGGCTGACGCGCCAACACCAAGCCGCAAGAACGGCGCTCAACGCCGACGTAGGCGCAGGCGCAACCGCCGCACCGCCGCCGAGCTTTCGGCCAGCGCCGGTAGCGCAAAAAAAACTAATTTGCGCAGCCGCCAGGCCAGCGGCAACAGGGGCGCGGCGCGCATGGCCGACCAGCGCACGGGCAGGTTGCCGCCGCGCAGCAGCGCCCGCAAATAGGTTTCGCGCTGCCATTGCGGTGCCAAAGCGGTACGCACCGCATCAGCGCAGCCCAGCAAACTGGCGTCCTGCACCAGTTGAGTGATTTCGGCCAACACCCGCCCGTTCTGTCGTGCCAGCCAGGCACGCTGACGCAGGCCGGTGATGGCCTTTGGATCGGGACTCTTAGAGCTGCCGTCACGTCGGTACAGCACCAGCGGCTCGGCTACCGTCAGCGCACCGCCCATGCCCAGCGCACGAAAGACCATCACCAAGTCCTCGTACCAGATGCCGTCGATGAACGGCCCGAAACGATGCATCAGGCGCCGGGTGAAGGCATGGGTGGCGCCCGTGGTGTAGGGCCGGCGCTGCAACCAGTGCGCCAAGGTCAGCGCGCCCAGATCGTCGGTGCACACCACGGCGCCGGATGTGCCGTCAGGGGCCATGTCGGTGAAATGGCTGGCGATCAGATCGGCCCTGCAGTCACCCGCATCCCAGGCCCGCGCCAGCGCCTGCACCCGGTAGGGCAGCGACAAGTCATCGCCAGCCGCAGTGACGATCAGTTCACCCGAAGTCTCGGACAGCAGCAGGTTGTAGTGCCCGCCGATGCCCAGGTTCACCGGGTTGCGCCGCGCCCGCACTTGGTGCGGCCCGCGGTATGCCGCTGCGATGGCCTGCAGGACTTCGAACGAGCCGTCGCTGGATGCGTCGTCTGACAACACAATTTCCAGCGGCTCACCCACTTGCGCCAGGCAGCTCTGCGCCGCTGCCTGCACAAATTCGCGCTGGTTATAAACCAGCAAAACCAGGCTGATGCGAGGGACTGTCATATTGAAATCTTAACGGTCATCCCTCGGCAAGCCCACGTCGGCGGGCTGCTACGATCTGGCCGCGATCTGGCCCGATCAGCACCGCTTTTGACCATGGCCCAACTTCCCCCAGCCCACGCCGCCCCACCCCGGCCGCTGGTCTCGCTGCTGCTGATCGCCTACCGCCAGGCCGACACCGTGGGCGCGGCGGTGGCCGGCGCGCTGGCGCAGACCTACTCGCCGCTCGAAATCCTGATTTCCGACGATGCCTCGGACGGCGCTGC
>JANLOP010000221.1:0-17213 GCA_031366635.1 Betaproteobacteria bacterium
GGCGATGAAGGCCCGCGGCGCGGCGGTGCCGATCCCCGTGGACGTGGTCTGTGCCAAGGCCTTCTCGGCCGATGCGGAGGCCACCATCAAGGCCGCCACCGAGGTGGCCGACGACGACCTGATCCTCGACATCGGCCCGCAGACCTCGGCCATCCTGGCCGCGCAGCTGCAGGCCGCCGGCACCATCGTCTGGAACGGCCCGGTGGGGGTGTTCGAGTTCGAGGCCTTCTCGCACGGCACCGAGGCGATTGCCCGGGCGATTGCCGCCAGCAGCGCCTTCAGCATCGCCGGCGGCGGCGACACCCTGGCGGCCATCGCCAAGTACGGCATCGAAAAAGACATCGGCTACATCAGCACCGGCGGCGGCGCCTTTCTGGAGGTGCTGGAGGGCAAGACCCTGCCGGCCCTGGAGATCCTGGCAAAGCGCGCTGCCGGTTGAGGCCCACCGCCCGCCGCCGCGCCGGTGTCGGGCATCTGGCGGCGCCACGCCGGCTAGCGGTTTTCCACAGCCTGGTGGGCGTCGATCCGGCGTAACCTGGGTGCCCCAGTCTCTGCCGGAAGCCGCCCATGTCGACCCCCCTGTCCGCCGCCGAACAAGCCCTGCGTGAAGCCGCCCGCGAGTACCACCGCTCGCCCACCCGCGGCAAGATCTCGATCACGCCGACCAAGCCGCTGAGCAACCAGCGCGATCTGAGCCTGGCCTATTCGCCCGGCGTGGCCTACCCCTGCCTGGACATCGAGGCCGACCCCAGTCTGGCGGCCGAGTACACCTCGCGCGGCAACCTGGTGGGCGTGATCACCAACGGCACCGCAGTGCTGGGCCTGGGCAACATCGGCCCGCTGGCCGCCAAACCGGTGATGGAGGGCAAGGGCTGCCTGTTCAAGAAGTTCGCCGGCATCGATGTCTTCGACATCGAGCTGGCCGAAAACGACCCCGACAAGCTGGTCGAGATCATCGCCGCGCTGGAGCCCACGCTCGGCGGCATCAATTTGGAAGACATCAAGGCGCCCGAGTGTTTTCTGGTCGAGAAGAAGCTGCGCGAGCGGCTCAAGATCCCGGTCTTCCACGACGACCAGCATGGCACCGCCATCATCTCGTCGGCCGCCTTGATCAATGCGCTCGAGTTGGTGGGCAAGAATATTGGCGAGATCAAGCTGGTGGTCTCGGGCGCTGGCGCGGCGGCCATCGCCTGCCTGGATTTGATGTGCTGCCTGGGCGTGAAGATCGAGCACATCTTTGCCGTCGACTCCAAGGGCGTGATCCGCGAAGGCCGCAGCGACGTGGCCGCCGGCAAGCTGGACGAATCCAAGCAGCGCTACTGCCAGCGCACCGAGGCCCGCACCCTGGCCGATGCCATCAACGGTGCCGATGTGTTTCTCGGCTGCTCGGCAGCGGGCGTGCTGACGCCCGAGATGGTCAAGACGATGGCGCGCCAGCCCATCATCCTGGCGCTGGCCAATCCTGAACCCGAGATCCGGCCTGAATTGGCCAAGGCGGCGCGGCCCGACTGCATCGTGGCCACCGGCCGGTCGGACTATCCGAACCAGGTCAACAACGTGCTGTGCTTTCCGTACATCTTTCGCGGTGCACTCGATTGCGGCGCCACCACCATCAACGAGGCGATGAAGCTGGCCTGCGTGCAGGAGATTGCCGCGCTGGCCAAGGCCGAGCCCAGTGACGAGGTGGCCGCCGCGTATGCCGGCAAAGAACTCAAGTTTGGCCCTGACTACATCATCCCCACGCCTTTTGATGTGCGGCTGATCCTGCGCATCGCGCCGGCCGTGGCCAAAGCCGCTGCCGATTCAGGTGTGGCGCTGCGGCCGATTGCCGACCTGGCGGCCTACCGCCAGCAGCTCACCCGGTTTGTCTACCAGACCGGCATGGTGATGCAGCCGGTGTTTGCCGCCGCCCGCGGCGCCTGCGCCAACAACACCGCCCGGGTGGTCTACGCCGAGGGCGAGGACGAGCGCGTGCTGCGCGCGGTGCAGGTGGTGCTGGACGAGGGGCTGGCCAAACCGGTGCTGATCGGCCGGCCGGCGGTGATCGACATGCGCATCGAGCGCGCCGGCCTGCGGCTGAAGGCGGGCAGCGATTTTGAAGTGTGCGACCCCGAGAACGACCCGCGCTTTCGCAGCTACTGGGAGCAATACCACCAGTTGATGGGCCGCGAAGGGGTGTCGCCCGACGTGGCCAAAGCAACAGTGCGGCGCAGCAACACGCTGATCGCCAGCCTGATGCTCAAACGCGGTGAGGCCGACGGCATGTTGTGCGGCCTGGTGGGCCGCTATGAGGCCCACCTGGACCATGTGCGCCAGATCATCGGCCTCAAACCCGGCGCCCGCACGCTGGCGGCGATGAACGCGCTGATGCTGGACGCGCACACGCTGTTCATCACCGACACCTTTGTCAATGACGAACCCAGCGCGGAAGAGCTGGCCGACATCGCGCTGATGGCGGCCCAGGAGGTGCAGCGCTTTGGCATGCCGGCCAAGGTGGCGTTTTTGTCGCACTCGATGTACGGCAGCTCACCGCGCGCATCGGCCCGGCGCATGCGGGCGGCGCGCGACTTGTTTGTGGCGCGCTCACCCGGCATTGAATGCGACGGTGAGCTGCAAGGCGACGCCGCACTGTCCGACGTGATCCGGGCCAGCTTCTTGAGCCAGACCACGCTCACCGGCGCGGCCAACCTGCTGGTGCTGCCGAACCTGGACGCCGCCAACATCCTGTTCAATGTGCTGAAAGTAACCGCCAGCCACGGCGTGACCATCGGCCCGATCCTGCTGGGTGCAGCCGCGCCGGTGCACATCCTGACGCCATCGGCCACGATGCGGCGGCTGGTGAATATGACGGCGCTGGCGGTGGCCGACGCGGCGGAGTTGACGGCGGCGGCGGCGGGCTGAGGCGTGAGCCGGGTTGGTTGATATATGGGTTGACACGCAAACATTGGCACGACTCGCAATCGGCGTCTCTATTTCTGGATTGGCACCGTAACCCGCTTGTACTTGCCCGGTGGCTGCGCGGCAGATAATCCAACCCCTTTTCCGCCTGAGACTGCCCCCATGCAACGCGCCACCAAAATCGTCGCCACCCTCGGCCCCGCCAGCAGTGACCCGGACGTGCTGGAGCGGCTGCTGCGGGCGGGCGTGGATGTGGTGCGGCTGAACTTCAGCCACGGCACGGCGCAAGACCATATCGACCGCGCCGGGCTGGTGCGCCGCATCGCCGAGAAAGTGGGCAAGCCGGTGGCGGTGATGGCCGATTTGCAGGGCCCGAAAATCCGCGTCGGCAAATTTTCCGACGGCAAGGTGATGTTGGTCAACGGCGAGCGTTTTGTGCTGGACGGCGCGCGCATCGAGCTGGGTGACCTGGGCGGCGTGGGGCTGGACTACAAAGAGCTGCCACGCGACGTGAAGCCGGGCGACACCTTGCTGCTAAACGACGGCCTGATCGTGCTCACCGTGGAGGCGGTGCGCGGTGAGCAGGTGCACACCGTCGTCAAGATCGGCGGTGAGTTGAGCAACAACAAAGGCATCAACAAACAGGGCGGTGGCCTGACGGCGCCGGCACTCACCGGCAAGGACATGGACGACATCAAGACGGCGATGTCGTTCCAGTGCGATTACCTGGCGGTGAGCTTTCCAAAAAACGCCACCGACATGGAGATGGCCCGCCAACTGGCCAATGTGGCCGGTGAGCCGTGGCGCCACAAGCCGGCGATGATTGCCAAGATCGAGCGCAGCGAGGCGATTCCGCAGTTGGAGGCCATCCTGCGCGCCAGCGACGGCATCATGGTGGCGCGGGGTGATCTGGCGGTTGAAGTCGGCAATGCGACGGTGCCGGCGCTGCAAAAACGCATGATCCGCATGGCGCGCGAGATGGACAAGATCGCCATCACCGCCACCCAGATGATGGAGTCGATGATCGTCAACCCGGTGCCGACCCGGGCCGAAGTCAGCGACGTGGCGAATGCGGTGCTGGACGGCACCGACGCGGTGATGCTGTCGGCCGAGACCGCCGCCGGCAAATACCCGGTCGAGACGGTGGAGCAGATGGCGGCCATCGCGCTGGAGGCCGAGCGCGCCGCCGACATCACGCTCAAAGACGACTTCATGCAGCGCCACTTTGGCCGCATCGACCAGAGCATCGCGATGGGCGCGCTGTTCACCGCGCACAACCTGGGTTGCAAGGCCATCATCGCGCTGACCGAGAGCGGATCAACCGCGCTGTGGATGAGCCGGCACGGCATCCGGGTGCCGATCTTCGGCCTGACGCACAAGCACACCTCCGAGCGCCGCATGGCGCTGTACCGCAATGTGCAGCCGATCCTGATGCCCACCCACAACGACCGCGACACCGCGCTGGCCGACGCCGAGCAGGTGCTGGTGGCGCGCGGTGTGCTGATGCCGGGCGACACCTACGCCATCACCTGCGGTGAGCCGATGGGCTATCCGGGCGGCACCAACATGCTCAAAGTGTGCCGGGTGGCGTGAGGCGCCGGCTGGCTGGCGCGGCGGGCGGCCCGGCACAGCGTGGCGCGGCGGGATCCATGCACGGCTAACCGCACGGTCAATGCACCGTCATTTCACGCTCATTGCCCCATCGGCCGATGCCGCCCCTGTGGTTGATTGATCTGCTGCTCGCCGGCGCCGCGCTGGCAGTGGCGCTGGGGCTGCAGCCCTGGCGGGCACTGGGCGCCGCTGGCCCACCCTGGCCCTGGCTGGCCTGCGCCGCAGCAATGCCGCTGCTGTGGGGCGCCGACCGCTACGCTGCGATGCCGATCTTGCAACCGCTGTCGGGCGCCGCCCTGCTGGTGCTGTGTGCGGGCTGGCCGCTGGCCATGCTGGCACTGCTGCCGGTGGCCGCCGTCACCGCGTGGCTGGGTGATCTGGGCTGGGCCGAGGGCCTGCACCGGGGCGTGTGGCTGGGTGTCGTGCCGGGCACTCTGGCGCTGAGCCTGGCCATGCTGCTGCGGCGCTGGTTGCCCCACCACCTGTTTGTCTACATCCTGGGCCGGGGCTTTTTTGTCACGCTGCTGGCCGCCACGCTGGCCGGCGCCGGCGCACTGCTGTTGAGCCCGCTGCCCGTGGGCACGTCGGCCGACGATTTGCTGCTGGCGCGCGGCCTGGCGGCGTCGGGTGAGGCCTTCATCACCGGCATGCTGGCAGCGATCTTTGTCGCCTTTCGGCCGCAGTGGCTGGCCACCTACTCCGATCAGCGCTACTTGCAACCGCTGCTGTAGCGGCCGCAGCGCTTGGCCAGCCGTTCGTCAGCGGCTGGCGGCCGGCCGGACGCCGATCTCGTCCACCAGGCGCCTGGCGCCGTAGACCTGCTGCAAGGCCTCGATCAGCGCGGCCGAGTGCACCGCCACCGTGCGGTTGACCGCCGCATCGAAGCCGTAGTCACCGCCCAGAGAGCCGAGGTTGCCGTCGAACACCAGGCCGACGATCTGGCCTTGCTGGTTGACGACCGGTGAGCCGGAGTTGCCGCCGATGATGTCGTTGGTGGTGGTGAAGTTCATCGGCAGGCCCAGCCGCAAGCGGGCTTTGGCGGCCAGCCACGAGGCCGGCAGCGCAAACGGGTCAACGCCGGTGTGGCGGTCAAATACGCCCCCGAGGGTGGTGAAGGGCTGGACCATCACGCCGTTGTCCACAAAACCCTTGACCACGCCATACGACAGCCGCAGCGTGAAGGTGGCGTCGGGGTAGGTGCTGCCGCCCAAGACCTCAAAACGGGCCTTGGCGAGCAGCTCTTGCTGCTGCTTCATCGGCCCGTCCACCTCGGTCTCGACCTGGTGGCGGACCGCGCGGGCGTCGGCGTCGATGGCCCGGGCCAGCACCATCATCGGGTCGCGGGACGCGACGATGCGCGTCTGGCCGCCGTCGAACAAGGCTTTGCGAAAGCCGCCGATGGCATTGCCGGTGGCATCGCTGCGGATGTCTTTGAGCCGGCTGCCCTTGACCGCAGCGGTGGCGATCTGCGCCGGGCTGCGCTGGCCGAAGACACGCCGGATCACCGGGTGGTCGGGGCCCAGGTCTTCACGCATCTTGGTCAGCGACCAGGTCAGCGTGGCGATCTCGAATTCGTCGTAGACCGGCCGCTTGGCCAGCAGCCGCTGTTTGAGCTGCGGCAGCCGGGCGTCGGCAAACTCTTTCAAGCGCTCGCCATTGGGTTTGCCCAACTCGTCGCCGTAACGAACCAGGCCACGGGCGATCTCGAACAGCGCCGAGATCGGGCCGTCCTCCAGCGCGTTGAAGGTCTTGCGCAAAGCCTGGTCTTGCTGCACCAGGCGCTCAATCCGGTCCCACACGGCGCCGTAGCGGCGGGTGAGTTCTGGCTGGGCGGCCACCTGGGCGCGCAGGGCTTGTTCGTTGCTGGCGAGCTGGCCGTAAAACGTCTTGTCAGCCAGCGCCGCATGCCGGCCTTTGAGCGCCTTGAGCCAGTTCTCGTAATCGAACAGCAACTCTTCGGAGTGGCGCTTCTGCTCGGCGCCGCGGTGCTGGTATTCGGTGACAAAACCGCGCAGCTCGGCCGCGAAATTCATCTTCCTCGGCAAGCGCCAATCGCGGTCATCGTCGATCTGCGCCAGCGTCTTGCCGCGCGATGTGCCGCCGGGGTTGCCGGACACAAAGGTCAGCTCACCGTCGCGCAGCCCGCCATCCGACCACGCCAGGTGGTGGTCCATCACCATCGGCCGGCCGTCCGGGCCATAGATGCGCAGAAACGACACATCGAGGTCGTAACGCGGGAACATGAAGTTGTCCGGGTCGCCGCCAAAAGACCCGATGCGGTCCTCGGGGGCAAAGACCAGCCGGATGTCTTGCAGGCGCCGGTAGCGGTACAGGTCGTAGCGCCCGCCCTGGTACAGGCTGATGACCTCGCAGCGGACCTCATCCGATGTCGCGCATTGCTTTTCGATCCCGGCCAGCGCGGCCTTCTGCCGCTCGGCAAAGCGCTCGGCAGCGACGCCGTCGGTGGACGCCTGCACCTGCGCCGTGACGTTGCTGATCTCGACCAGTTGGTTGATTTCCATGCCGGGGCAGCGCGCTTCGTCGCCCAGCGTCTTGGCATAAAAGCCGTCGCGGTTGAAATCCTTGCGGGCCAGGCCGGAGAGGTTCTCGATGCAGCCGCGCGCGCAGTGGTGGTTGCTCATCACCAGGCCGCTGGCCGAGACCACCGACGCCGAGCAACCACCGGCGATGCGCACCGACGCCAGGCGCAGGTGGTCAAGCCAGGCCGGGGTGGGCTCAAAACCGTGGGCCTGCAACACCTTCTGGGACGGGAAGTTGTTAAAGGTCCACATGCCTTCGTCGGCCGATGCGCTGCTGGCCAGGGCCCAGGCCAGCCAACACAAGCCAAAACGCAATCGAGTCATGTTGCAACCTCCTGGGCATCACGCCCGGCACGCCGCAGGCGAAGCAGTGGCCACCCGGTTATGGCCGTGCGGCCAGTGTAGGCAAGTGCGGCGACGGCGCGGCGTGCCGGCACCCCAAAGATTGACGACGCGCGGTTGCGTGTCCTGCACCAGATCGTCGGCATCGTCGCGGTTGCCGGCCAGCGCCCGCGCGTAGCGGCGCAGGCGCGGCACCCAGATCAGCAGTTGCTGGCACTGTGCATGGGCGTGGCTTCACCTGGCCTTAACAGCGATCAGGGACGCGATCAGGGACGATCATTCCTTGATGATGTGCCACACGTCCTTGAAGTTGTCGCCGCTGCGGTCCCCTGCCTTCTGGTCGGCCTTGTCGGTGTAGACCGGCTTGCACTTGTAGGCCCACTGGCGTGACCCGTCGTCGCGGATGACGATGCTGTAGGCGCCACCGGCTGATCGCTGGCGTCGGCCATCATCGGTGGCCAGAGCGCGGCGCAGGGGCCGTTGCAGGCACTCTTGCCGCTGTTGCCGGCAAACAGAGTCTTGCCGTCGGCGCTGTCCGAGATCGCACGGATCATCTTGAAGCCGGTGATCTCGCCGGTGATCTCGCCGGTGATCTGGTTGGTGGCGCTATCGACGAAGGTGATCTTGTCGCCGACACAGTTGGTGACACACAGCACGGCGCCGTTCCGGCTCAGCCGCACACCCTGACGCGGTTGGACGAAGCCGGTGATGACAGCGCGCGCCTGGCCGGTGGCCGTGTCGAAGCGCGTGACGGTGCTGCTGGCCCGGTGGTTGACGTAAAGCGCGCTGCCGTCTTTGCGAATGGTGCTCGGGTGGGTGAACAGGCCGAGTGCTGCCATCGCCTTGGCAAGAAGGACCGTGTCGATCTCGGTATTGCCCACCAAGATGCCCGGCACGATGGCCAGCGTCAGCGTCTTGAAGCCCTGGTCCCGCCGCCAGGTACTGCGGCTCAAACGGATGCCGAGCGCGGTCAGCGCACCGCGTGGTGCCAGGCCGGGGAGCAGGCGAACCCAGCCCGGCCGACGATGCCTGGCGTGCGCCGTTGCCGCGTGCGTTGGCGGTCACCGCAGGGCCGCAGGACGAGCGGGTGGTGCATCGCCAAAAGCAGCCGACGCCTGCGCTGCCGGCGTTTGTCCGCCAGGTATCCGAGCCGGCAAGTGCCGCGCCCTGCTGGCTGCGGATGCGGCATGCTTCGGTCCTCGCCGGTGCAGGCCGCCTGCGGGCCCGCCAGCTTCGCCGGCCCACCTTCAACGAGAGCCCAGCATGACCCCATCGACGAACTGGTTCTTCTGGGCGGTGGCCTCCGCCGTCTTCGCGGCGCTCACCGCCATCTTTGCCAAGATCGGTATTCAGGGCGTGGATTCCGACCTGGCCACCCTGGTTCGAACCGCCATCATCATCCTGGTCTTGTCGTTGTTCGTGTGGTTTGCCGGCAAGTGGAGCAACCCGTTTGCGCTGCCGCCAAGAACCTGGCTGTTTCTCGGCCTGTCCGGCCTGGCCACGGGCGCCTCGTGGGTCTGCTACTTCCGGGCGCTGCAGATCGGCGAGGCGTCGAAGGTCGCGCCGGTCGACAAGCTCAGCCTGGTGCTGGTCGCGGTCTTCGCGTTTGCCTTCCTCGGCGAGCGACCGAATCTTCGGGAGTGGACGGGCATCGCGATGGTCGCCGCCGGTGTGCTGGTGCTGGCCATCAAGCGCTGATCCGGGGCCCGTGACGCCCGTGATGGCCGTGACGCCAGCACGCGGCCATCGGCCACCGGGCAAGCCCCGCTCGACGACCGCCTCAGCCGTCCGACCGCGCCAGCGCCCGGCCGATCAGGATCTTCTGCACCTCGGACGTGCCCTCGTAAATCTGGCACACCCGCACGTCGCGGTAGATGCGCTCGACCGGGAAATCACTGACGTAGCCGTAGCCGCCCAGCACCTGGATGGCGGCTGAGCACACGGCCTCGGCCATCTCGCTGGCCATCAGCTTGGCCATCGCCGCCTCTTTCAGGCAGGGCCGGCCGGCATCTTTCAGGCTGGCGGCATGCCAGGTCAACTGGCGCGCGGCCTCGATTTTGGTGGCCATGTCGGCCAGCTTGAACTGCACGGCCTGGTGCTCGAAGATCGGCACGCCGAAGGCCTTGCGCTCTTTGCTGTAGGCCAGCGCGGCCTCAAACGCCGCGCGCGCCATGCCCACCGACTGGCTGGCAATGCCGATGCGCCCACCCTCCAGGCCCGACAGCGCGATCTTCAGGCCCTGGCCCTCGTCGCCGATGCGGTTGGCCAGCGGCACCCGGCAATCCTCAAACAGGATTTGGGCGGTGTCACTGGCATGCTGGCCCATCTTGTCTTCCACCCGGGCCACCGTGTAACCGGGGCTGCTGGTGGGCACGATGAAGGCGCTGATGCCGCGCTTGCCAGCGGCTTTGTCGGTCACCGCCATGACGATGGCCACATCGCCGTTTTTGCCGCTGGTGATGAACTGCTTGACACCGTTCAGCAGGTAGTGGTCACCGTCGGCGCTGGCCACCCATTTGGCGGTGGTGGTCAGGCCGCCGGCCTCAGAGCCGACATGCGGCTCGGTCAGGCAAAACGCACCCAGCATCTCGCCGCTGGCCAGCGGCTTGAGAAACCGCTGCTTCTGGTCGTCGTTGCCAAAGGCCATCAGGATCGAGCAGACGGGGCAGTTGTTGACGCTGACGACGGTGCTGGTGGCGCCGTCGCCAGCGGCGATTTCTTCCAGCATCAGCGCCAACGCCAGATAGTCCAGGCCGGCGCCGCCGTGCTCGGTGGGCACGGCCACGCCGTAGCAGCCCAGCGCCGCCAGGCCACGCAGCGCGGCCCGCGGGAACTGGTGGCTTTTGTCCCAGCCGGCGGCATGCGGCGTGATCTCGGCCCGCACATACTGGCGCACCGCGTCTAACACGGCTTGGTGGTCGTCACTGAGCAACATCGGGTTTTTTCCTCGTTGTTTGGCGGTGCGCGGGCGGGCGCCGCCGGGGTGCATCAAGCCGGCGCGACCTTGGCCAACAGGATGCCCGACCCACCGGCTGCGGCCAGGCCAAGCCGCTGGCTCACAACATCTCCAGCGCCAGCGCCGTGGCCTCACCGCCGCCGATGCACAGTGCCGCCACGCCGCGCTTCAGCCCGCGCTGGCGCAGCGCGCCGAGCAGGGTGACGACGATGCGCGCGCCGCTGGCGCCGATCGGGTGGCCCAGCGCGCAGGCGCCGCCGTGCACATTGACGATGTCGTGCGGCAGGTCAAAGTCAGCCATCGCGGCCATCGTCACCGCCGCAAAGGCCTCGTTCACCTCCCACAGGTTGATGCTTTTGGCGTCCCAGCCGGTTTGCTTGAGCACTTTGTGGATGGCGCCGGCCGGCGCGGTGGCAAACCACTGCGGCGCTTGCGCAAACACCGCCTGGGCGGCGATGCGGGCCAGCGGCGCAAGGCCCAATTGACGGGCGGTGGATTCACGCATCAGCACCAGCGCGGCGGCGCCGTCGGAGATGCTGGACGCATTGGCGGCGGTGATCGTGCCGTCTTTCTTGAAGGCCGGTTTCAGGCCGGGGATTTTGTCGAGTTTGGCCTTGCGCGGCTGCTCGTCCTGCGCCACGGTGATGTCGCCGGCCTTGCCCGGCACGGTGACGGGCGCCATCTCCCAGGCAAAGCTGCCGTCCTCGTTGGCCAGCCGTGCGCGGGTGGTGGAGGTGATCGCAAACTGGTCTTGCGCCTCGCGGGTGAAGCGGTATTTATCCACGCAGGCTTCAGCAAACACGCCCATCGCCTTGCCGGCGCCGTTGGGCAGGCGCTCGTAGGCGTCTTCCAGCCCGTCCAGGGCCATGTGGTCAAAAAGTTGCGCCGCGCCGTAGCGCACGCCCTTACGGGCAAACATCAAATGCGGCGCGTTGCTCATGCTCTCCATGCCGCCGGCCACCAGCACCGTGGCGCTGCCGGCGGCCAGGGCATCGTGGGCAAACATCATGGCGCGCATGCCGCTGCCGCACATCTTGCTCAGCGTCACCGCGCCGGCACTGTCGGGCAGGCCGGCGCGGCGCATCGCCTGGCGCGCCGGCGCCTGGCCCTGGCCGGCCATCAGGCAATTGCCCATCAACACCTCGTCGATGGCATCGCCCGGCACCCCCGCCCGCTCAACTGCCGCCCGGATGGCCACGGCGCCCAATTCCCAGGCGGCGAGCGATGCGAAATCACCCAGCAAACCGCCGATGGGCGTGCGGGCGGCAGAAACAATGACGATGGCTTCGGACATGCGGGGGCTCCTGGGTTGCAGGCGCCTATTCTCGCCAATCTGCCCAAGGCGGTGTGCGGCAACACCGCCTTGGGCAGTGGCTGGCCCGCGTCAAGGCGGGGCGGGACGGGGCTGGCTGGCCTCAGCGCAGCGCCCGCCCGCATCCGGCGTGGGGGCCGCGCCGGCGCTTTAGCTGGCCTTGGCCAGCTTGCCGCCAATCAGTTCTGACAAATAGCCAAACGCCGCGCCCAGGATGATCGAGCCGATGGTGGGCAAAATCGCATCCAGCGGTGCCATGGGTTTGAGCAGGACCAGCCCGGCCACGCTGGCAAAGCCGTAGACGCCGGACGGGATGGTGGACAACAGCGGCAGATGCGCAGCGGCCACGATCACCGCCGCGCCAATACCCACCGCCACCGGCGCGGCCAGCGCACCCAGGCCGCCCAACTGGCCGATCAACAACACCGACGCCATGGCGACCAGCGCGCCGAAGCTCATGCAGACCACGGTTTTCACAAAGCCATCTGTTTTGCCGCCGCAGTGGTAAAAACTGGCCCAGGCGAGAAAGGCTTGCCAGACCTGAAAGTTCAACGCGGCCAATGGCCCGAGAAACAGCCAGGCGGCGGCAACGGCGAGCAATCCGATAGAAATAGTCAGCGCAACAAGCATCGTCATGGAATGTCTCCAATATTGTGGGTGGGGCGCTCGGCTTGCGGCCGGCGCAATACAGCACAGCGCAATTCAAATCAGCGCGAGTTTGACTGTCGGTATCGGGTGGGCCGACCAGGCCGACCCCGGGCGGTGGCCCCGGGTCAGTGCGCCTGGCGCGCGGGACGCGGCCGATAGGCTGCGCTGGCTTGCGGCACCGGCAGGCTGATCGCAAGTCTTGTACCGCACACACTGACCGGCGCAGCGCCGCAGCCGGCCCGGCCGGCGATGCGCCAAAGCCCCCCGGTGCGCAGCCGGATTGGCCAAGTGCGGGCGGCGCGCAGCGGCCCGGCAGAGAGGGTAAACCACCGCTGCCAGAGTGGGCCATTAACTGCCCAAACCGACCCGTTGTGACGCAAAACGGCGGTGCTGTTCGTAAGGGAAAACATCATGCACATAACCGGCCTTGATGCGCTCTTTATGGCCTTGCCAGAAAGCCGCGTCGAGCAGATCGGCATGGTGTTTCATGAACACCTCACGCACGGCGATATTGCCCAGCAGAAACGGCGCAAAGGTTTCAGGGAATACATCTTTTGGCCCCACCGTGTACCAGACCTCACCCGACATTTCTTCTTCCTCGTTGCGCGCTGTCGGCACGCGGCGGAAGTTGCAATCGGTGATGTATTCGATCTCGTCGTAGTCGTAGAACACCACCTTGCCGTGCCGGGTGACGCCAAAGTTCTTCCACAGCATGTCGCCCGGGAAGATATTGGCCGCCACCAGGTCCTTGATGGCATTGCCATACTCCACCACCGCATGGTCGAGCTGCTCGGGTGTGGCGTCTTGCAGGTAGATGTTGAGCGGGATCATGCGGCGCTCGATATAGACATGCTTGATGATCAGGGAGTCACCGTCGATCTCGATCTGGCTCGGGCAGAAGTGCGTCAGCTCGGCGACCAGCGCAGCACTGATGCGGGAGCGCGGAAAGGCGACGCTGGTGTATTCCAGCGTGTCGGCCATGCGGCCCACCCGGTCATGGGTCTTGACGAGAAGGTATTTGCTTTTGATCAACTCGCGGGTGGTGTCTTTTTGCGGCGGGTAAAAATCCTTGATGACCTTGAAGACATACGGGAAGGATGGCAAGTCAAAGACCAGCATCACCATGCCCTTGATGCCGGGTGCGATATCGAATTTGTCGCTGCTGTGACGCTGGTGGTACAAAAAATCGCGGTAAAAATGGTTTTTGCCCTGCTTTTGCAGGCCAAGCGCCGAATAAATCTCGTTGCGCGGTTTGCGCGGCATCAGCGAGCGCAAAAACTGCACGTAGGCGCTGGGTATTTCCATGTCCACCATGAAATACGCGCGCGCAAAGCTGAACAGCATCAGCAAATCGTCTTCACTGAACAAGGCCGCGTCGATCACCAATTGGCCGCCCACGCCATTTACGCCGTCCAACGCATGCAGCACCGGCAGCGCAAACGGCGTCTCGGCAAAGCCGTTGACGATCTTGCCGATGATGTAAGCGCCCTTGTTGCGGAAGAACATCGACGACAGCACCTGAATCTGAAAATTGGCGCGCAGCCGAACCTTGTCGCCCACCACGCGGTGCAACTCGGCGAGCACGGCGTCGATATCGCGGCCGAGGTCTTGAAACGGCTGCTGCAATTGAAAGTTGTCGACGATGCGCAGCAAGGTGTCGCGCAACGTGTCGCGTGTCGGGTAGTAGGCGCGATAGGTGGGCAGTGACGCCGGCTCGTCGTTCTCGATGTACTCGGTGCTGACGGCAGGCCGGACAAAGATGAAATCATTGCGAAAGTAACTGTGGTGCAGGATTTTGGTGGTGACCGAGTTGAAAAACGTCTCGGCCAGCTCGGGCTGGTGGTGATCGACCAGCAGGCCGATGTAATGCAGCTTGACTTGCTGCCAGGTGTCGGCGGCCAGGTGGCTGATGTCGAATTCTCGTTGCAACCGATCCACCGCCTCGCCCACCCGCGTGTCGTAAAACTCAATGCGCTCACGCTGCGCCCGCTGCTGGCCATGCCAGTCAGCCTGCTCAAAGCGGCGCTTGGCGGCGCGGTTGGTCTCCGAGAACAAGCGGTAATGCCGGTTGAAGCCTTCCAGCATCGCCTGCGCGATGTCGTAGGCCCGGCTGTCGGTCAGGCGGTGCGGAAACACGGGACGGCGGCTTTTGTCAGGCTGCAGCTTGGGTGACCGCCTCGGTGACCGCCTGAATCACCGCCTGGGCGGGCGTTTGGCTGGCGCCGTGTTCTGCCTTCTCAATCGGCGCCACCAGCGCCGCCGCGCCGTGCTGGGCCTGCATCTGGCGATAGCGCTGCTTGACCAGCGCCAGCGCGGTGTCGTAGGCCAGGCCCACCTCGGCGGCCGATGTGGCGGTGATCTTCAAATCCTCCAGCAGGCCGTTGTGCAGGCCGTACACCCAGCCATGCACCACCACCGACTGGCCGCGGTGCCAGGCATCGCTGAGCACGGTGGTGCGGCAGACGTTGCGCGCCTGCTCCAGCACATTCAATTCGACCAGCGCATTGACGCGCAGGCTCTCATGCAGGCCGGCCAAAAAGCCCTCGTGGGCGTCGCGCACGTCTTGCACATGGCGCAGCCAGTTGTCCACCAGGCCGGCGCGCTGGTTGGTCATCGCCGCCCGCACGCCGCCGCAATTGCTGTGGCCCACGACGATGATGTGGCTGACCATCAGCACGTCCACTGCGTACTGCACCACGCTCAGCGCGTTCAGGTCACTGTGCACCAGCAGGTTGGCCACGTTGCGGTGCACAAACAGCTCACCCGGCAGCAGGCCGACCAAATCATTGGCCGGCACCCGGCTGTCGGCACAGCCGATCCACAGGTATTGCGGGCTTTGCTGGTTCAACAGCCGGGTGAAAAACCCCGGCTCACGCGCCTCGGTGGCCGCCGCCCACTGGCGATTGCTCTGGAAAAGCTCTTGCAAGTTGGTGCTCATGGCGGCAATCCTCGGGCGGCAGATCAGGCGGTTATGTTGCAGCGCACAGTTTACGCAGCCGGGGTTTGACGGTGGCCGGGGCTCACATCGTCTCGGCGAACAGTTCGCGGCCGATCAGCATGCGGCGTATCTCCGACGTGCCGGCGCCAATCTCGTAGAGCTTGGCATCGCGCCACAGCCGGCCCAGCGGGTAGTCGTTGATGTAGCCGTTGCCGCCGAAGATCTGCACGCCCTCGCCGGCCATCCAGGTGGCTTTCTCGGCGCACCACAAGATCACGCTGGCGCAGTCTTTGCGCACCTGGCGCACGTGATCGGTGCCCAGCTTGTCGAGGTTTTTGCCCACGGTGTAGCAAAACGCCCGGCCGGCCTGCAGCACGGTGTACATGTCGGCCACCTTGCCCTGGATCAACTGAAACTCACCGATGCTCTGGCCAAACTGCTTGCGGTCGTGGATGTAGGGCACCACGTTGTCCATCACGCTTTGCATGATGCCGATGGGCCCGGCGGCCAGCACCGCCCGCTCATAGTCCAGCCCACTCATCAGCACCCGGGCGCCGCCGCCCACCGCGCCCAGCACATGGCCGGCCGGCACCTGCACGTTGTTGAACACCAGCTCGCCGGTGTGGCTGCCGCGCATGCCCAGCTTGTTGAGCTTTTGCGCGACGCTGAAACCCGGCATCGATTTCTCGATGATGAAGGCGGTGACCCCCCTTGCACCCAGCTCGGGTTCGGTTTTGGCGTAGACCACCAAGGTGTCGGCGTCGGGCCCATTGGTGATCCACATCTTGTTGCCGTTGAGCAGGTAGTAGCCGCCTTTGTCCTCGGCCTTCAACTTCATGCTGATGACGTCAGAGCCGGCGCCCGGCTCGCTCATCGCCAGCGCGCCCACATGCTCACCGCTGATGAGTTTGGGCAGGTATTTGGCGCGCTGCGCGTCGCTGCCGTTGCGCTTGATCTGGTTGACGCACAGGTTGCTGTGCGCGCCGTAGCTCAAGCCCACCGACGCGCTGGCCCGGCTGATCTCTTCCATCGCGATCATGTGCGCCAGATAACCCATGTTGGCGCCGCCGTACTGCTCGGCCACGGTGATGCCCAGCACGCCCAGCGCGCCCATTTTTTGCCACAAGTCCATCGGGAACTGGTCGCTGGCGTCGATCTCGGCGGCACGCGGCGCGATCTCGGCCTCGGCAAATGTGCGCACCGCGTCGCGCAGCGCATCGATGTCTTCACCGAGCTGGAAGTCGAGTCCGGGCAGTTGGCTCATGGGTGTCTCCTGAGGGTGTTTTGGGACCGTGCCTGCGGCCGAGGGCAGACGAAAGCAGCGCCGCCAGCGCCTCAATCCAGCGCCGGCAGCACCTCGGTGCGCAGCGCGCCCCGGCTTTGCTCAAAGTCAGGCAACACCGAGCGCACCACGTCCCAGAAGGCCGGGCTGTGGTTCATCTCGCGCAGGTGGGCCAGCTCATGGGTGACGACGTAATCGATCACCGGCAGCGCAAAGTGCACCAGCCGCCAGTTCAACCGCACCGCGCCGCTGGCACTGGCGCTGCCCCAGCGGGTGGCCGCCGAGCTGAGCGACAGGCGCTGGATGCGCACCCCCAGGCGCGGCGCAAAGTGGGCGCAGCGCTCCTCGAACACCCGGCGCGCCTGGCGTTGCAGCCAGCTTTGCACCGCCTCGCGGATCTGCGCCTGGCTGGCCGTTTGCGGCAGGCCGACATGCAGCGTGAGCTGCGGCACGCCCGGCAGGGCCTGGCCGGCGCTGTTGAGCTGGGCGCCGGTGACCCGGGCATCGAGCAGCACGATCACCGGCTCACCGAGAAACGGCACGGTGGTGCCGTCGCGCCAATCCACTTTGGCGGCTTGCAGGCGCTGGGCGCGCTCATGCTGCTCATGCAGCTTGCGCAAGATCCAGCCGGCTTTGGCTTGCAATGCCTGCTCGACCTCGCTGAGCGCCACCCAGCGCGGCGCGCT
>JANLOP010000229.1:0-6557 GCA_031366635.1 Betaproteobacteria bacterium
CTGCTGGAAGGCCACAACGGCGCGGCCGCTGCCGGCAAGGTGATCGAATCCTTTGGCCACTTTTTGGTGGGCGGCAACTTTGCCGTCGGCCTGATCGTCTTCGCCATCCTGGTGGTCATCAACTTCATCGTCGTCACCAAGGGCGCCGAGCGCATTGCCGAGGTCGGTGCGCGCTTCACGCTGGACGCGATGCCGGGCAAACAGATGGCCATCGACGCCGACCTGAACGCCGGCCTGATCGACGAGAAAGAGGCCAAACGGCGCCGTATCGAGGTGGGCGAGGAGGCCGAGTTCTTCGGCTCGATGGACGGCGCCAGCAAGTTTGTGCGCGGTGACGCCATCGCCGGCATGCTGATCTTGTTCATCAACGTGGTAGGCGGCTTCATCATCGGCGTGGCCAGCCACAATTTAAGCGCCGGTGACGCCGCCGACCGCTACGTGCTGCTGGCGGTGGGTGATGCGCTGGTGGCGCAAATCCCCGGCTTGTTGATCTCGGTGGCGGCGGCGATGGTGGTCTCGCGCGTCGGCAAAGAGCAAAACATCGGCAACCAGATCGGCAGCCAGGTGTTTGGCAGCGCGCGCGCGCTGGGCATCACCGCCGGCATCGTCGGCGTGCTGGGCCTGGTGCCGGGCATGCCGCATCTGGTGTTTTTGTTGATCGGCAGCGCCATCGGGACGCTGGCCTGGTGGACCCGCCGCCGCGACGCGCTGGCCCGGGCCGCACCGCCGGCACCGCCGCCCGACGCCCAGCCGGCCAATGCCGAAGCCACATGGGACGACCTGCTGCCGGTGGACACGCTGGGCCTTGAGGTGGGCTACCGGCTGATCGCGCTGGTGGACAAAGCCCGGCAAGGCGATTTGCTCTCGCGAATCAAAGGCGTACGCAAGAAGTTTGCCCAGGAGGTGGGCTTTTTGCCACCCGCCGTGCACATCCGCGACAACCTGGAGTTGAAGCCCAGCGCCTACCGCGTGCTGCTGCGCGGCGCGGTGGTGGGCGAGGGCGAGGCCTTCCCGGGCATGTTGCTGGCCATCAACCCGGGCGGCGCGACGGTGAAATTGCCCGGCACGGTGACCGTCGATCCGGCCTTTGGCCTGCCGGCGACCTGGATCGAAGAGCGCCAGCGCGACATGGCCCAAATGAATGGATTTACCGTGGTTGATTGCGCGACCGTGGTGGCCACCCATCTTTCACACTTGATGCAGGTCAACGCCGCCCGCCTGCTGGGCCGGGTGGAGACCCAGCAACTGGTTGAGCATGTGACCAAACAGGCCCCCAAACTGATCGAGGATGTGATCCCCAAAATGGTCGGAATCGCCACCGTGCAAAAAGTGTTGCAGCTCTTGCTGGAAGAGGGCGTGCACATCCGCGACATGCGCTCCATCGTCGAGTGCATCGCCGAGTTTGCCGGCACCGTCACTGACCCGGCCGAGCTGGCGCGCCGCATCCGGGTGCATCTGGCGCCGGCCATCGTGCAGCAGATTTACGGCCCGACCAAAGAGCTGGACGTGATTGCGCTGGAGCCCGAGCTGGAGCGGCTGGTAAGCCAGGCGCTGGGCTCGCCGCACGGCGCCGCACTCGACCCCGGCGTGGCCGACACGCTGACCCGTGAGGCCGCCAAAACCGCGCAAAAGCAAGAGGACCTGGGCCAGCCGGCCTGCCTGCTGGTGCCCGACGCGATCCGCGTGCCGATGGCCCGGCTGCTGAAAAGGGCCGCACCGCGCTTGAAGGTGCTGGGCCACAGCGAGATTCCTGAGACGCATTCGATCCGGATCGGCTCGATCATTGGAGGCACGACATGACCCCCTTGGCTCACTTTCGTTCGCTGCCCCGAGGCGCCTGCAAGGGCCTCTTCGCGGCCCCGGGGGCGCGTGCCTCCTTTGAGGCGGCTCGGCAGGTGGCACCATGAATGTCAAACGTTTCACCGCCCGCACCGCCCGCGAGGCGCTGGCCCTGGTGCGCCAGGCTTTGGGTGACGACGCGGTGGTGCTGTCCACCCGGCCGTCCGCCGACGGTGTGGAGGTGCTGGCGCTGGCGCCCGACGGCCTGGCCCGCATCGAGCTGGCGGCCGACCAGGCCGAGCGGGTGCATGCCCCGGCCGCGCCCGTGCACCCGCTACCCGCGTCCACCCCAGCCACGCCGCGCCCCAGCACGCTGGCCGAGCGCATCGCCGCCCGCGGTGAGAAGCTGGTGCAGCGCTTTGACCCCCGGCAGACCGTCCGGCACGACCCGAGCATGGACGATGGCGTGCACGCCGGCCGCAGCCCGCCGCTGGCTGAGCCGGGCCTGCAAGCCAGCGTGGCGCGCGATGTTGCCACCCTGGGCATGAGCACACTCACCTTCCAGGACTATGTGCGTGAGCGCATGCTCAAGCGCCGGCAGGCCGAGATCACGCAGCAGGGCTCGGCGTCGCTATCCGGGCGGGGGTTGGCGCCCGTGTCTGATCTGCCCGCCGCGCTGCTGCCGGCCCCGGCCCGGCCGGCAGCCGCTCGGCTGCCGGTGCTGCCGGTGCCGCCGTTGCCGCCGTTGCGTGCCGTCGGCAGCGTGGGCCCCGCCGGCAAACCGGCCGGCGATCCCCGGCTGGCCGATGGGCCACCCGCCGCGCCCCAACATGCTGCCCAACATGCCGCCCAACATGCCGCCGCACCGCTGCGCCACCAGGCGCTGCGCAACCGCATTGACGCGCCCCGGCGCGAGCCGCCGGTGCTGCGCGATGAAATCCGCGTTGCCGGCCCCGGCCAGCATGATTTGCTGAACGACGGTGCCGTCCGGCCCGGCGCCGCCCACCCGCGTGAGCCGTCGGATGGCCATGACCTGATGGGTGAGCTGCGCTCGGTGCGCCAGTTGATCGATGAGCGCTTTGGCATGCTGGCCTTTATGGAGCGGCTGCAGCGCGATCCGCGCCAGGCCACGTTGTCGCAAAAGCTGTTTGACGCCGGCCTGTCGCCCGCGCTGGTGCGCAAACTGGTGCAAAGTCTGCCCAGCGCCGAGACCGCGCCCGACGAGCTGGCCTGGGCGGCGGGTGTGCTTCAGCGCAATCTGCTGACCGACGAGCACGACGGGCCGATCGAAGACCATGACGGTGTGCTGGCGCTGATCGGCCCCACCGGCGTGGGCAAAACAACCTCCACCGCCAAGCTGGCGGCGGCTTTTGCCACCCGACACGGCGCCAGCCATTTGGGCCTGATCACGCTCGATGCCTACCGGGTGGCAGCGCATGAGCAACTGCGCACCTACGGCCGCATCCTGGGCGTGCCGGTGCACACGGCGCACGACCGGGCCTCACTCGAAGACCTGCTGGAGCTGCTGGCCGGCAAGAAACTGGTGCTGATCGACACGGCCGGCATGGCCCAGCGCGACGTGCGCACCCGCGAGCTGCTGGACATGCTGGCGCACCGGTCGATCCACAAATTGCTGGTCGTCAACGCGGCGTCCCAGGGCGAGACGGTTGAAGACGTGATGCTGGGCTACGGCGTGCAGCACTGCGCCGGGGTGGTCGTCAGCAAGCTCGACGAGGCTGTCAAGCTGGGCCCGGCGCTGGACGCGCTGATCCGCCACCGCTGCAAGGTGGTGGGCGTGGCCAACGGCCAGCGCGTGCCCGAAGACTGGCACCGGCTGACGGCCCAGGCGCTAGTGCAGCGCGCCTTGCGCGGCGGCGGTGGGGCCTCCTGGCGGCTGGACGCGGCCGAGGTGCATTTGCAGTTTGCCGCCACCGTGGGCGGCGGCTACCCCGGGCCGCAGGGCGACCACCCAACCGGACGCCACGGCGCGGCGCTGCATGCCTGAACGCCCGCCAGCCGATCCTGCCGCACCTTCCAGCCACCGCAAGCCTTGTCACCGCACGCCGCCCATGCCCTCACAGCCCGCCCGCCGCCCCCCCGCACCGCGTGACCAGGCGCACGGCCTGCGCCAGATGTTTGCCGGCACCGGGCTGCGCGCCGGCCCGCTGTTTGTGCCGCTGGTGCACAACCCGCACGTCACTGGCGCCGGCGCGGTGATGGAGCGGCTGTGCGCCGCCTTTGCCGCCCAGGGCCTGCACACGCTGGTGGTGGACGCGGCCGACAGTGCGTCCCGCCCGCATGAGCTGGCGGGGGTGGATCTGCCGGCCTGTGTCGAGCCGCTGTCGCCCCAGGTGTCGTACCTGGCGGCCGGCGGCCTGGCGATGCATTACCTCGACCAGCGGGCCTCATTGACCGGTTTTTTGGCCGCCCTGCGCGGCGCTGCGCCGCAGGCTGACGTGGTGCTGCTGCATGCCGGCGCACTGGATTTGCGCCGCATGTTCACCGACCAGACACCGTCGCCGCTGCTGCTGGCCGGCAACCGCCCGGACAGCCTGACCCATGCCTACACGTCGATGAAGCTGCTCTCACAACGCCTGGGCGTACTGGCCTACGACCTGGTGATCGTCGGCGACGTGGCGCCGCGCCGGGCCGGGCGCATGGCCGACCGGCTGTCGGAATGCGCTGACCATTTTCTGGGCGCCGCGCTGCGCCATGTGGCGGTGCTCGACCCGCTGGGCGCGCCGCAGGCACCGCTGGGTGCGGACTTGATCGCCCTGGCCTCAGGCCAGGTTGGTCCGATTGGCCAGCGCGGCCAGGCCCGCCCGGCAGCACCGGCCAGCGCCCCGCGCAACGACCGACCCCCGACGCCATCCGCTGCCCGACCGGCCACCCGCCAGCCCACGGCCGCTGGCCGCCTGAACTGAACTGCCCGGAACATGATGAACACCTACACCGCCAAGGGCCGCCTGGATGCCAACACGCTGCTCAAGCAATACAGCCCGCTGGTGCGCCGGCTGGCCCACCAGATGATCGCCAAGCTGCCGGCCAATGTGGAGCTGGACGACCTGATCCAGGTCGGCATGATCGGCCTGTCTGATGCACTCACCCGGTTTGACGCTGCCCACGGCGTGCAGTTCGAGACCTTTGCCACCCAGCGCATCCGCGGCGCGATGCTCGATGAGTTGCGCGGCAACGACTGGATGAGCCGGGGCGACCGGCGCCAGCAGCGGTCCATCGAATCCGCGCTGCGCAAACTGGAGCAAATCCTGGGCCGCGCACCGCACGAGAGCGAGATCGCCGCCGAAATGGGCTTGTCGCTCACCGACTACCAGGAGCTGCTGGGCAAAGTGCGTGGCACGCAACTGGTCTACCTCGAAGACATGACCGGCGACGAGGGCGATGACGACTACCTCGACCGCCACATGATTGACAACGATGTCAACCCGCTGGCCATGCTGCAAGACCGCCGCATGCGCGAGGCGCTGGTCGAAGCCATCAAAAACCTGCCCGAGCGTGAGCAGTACGTGATGAGCATGTACTACGAGCACGACATGAACCTGAAAGAAATCGCCGCCGTGCTGAAGGTCACCGAAAGCCGGGTCTGCCAGTTGCACAGCCAGAGCATTGCGCGCTTGCGCAGCCGGTTGCGCGCTTGGTGAGGGGTCGGTTTGCAAGCGTGTGATAAGGTGTGTACATCGCAACACCCTGAGATCACGCCATGTCCATCACCATGACCTTGCGGCTGGAAGACGACATCAAGACCCGGCTCGATGTGCTGGCCGGCGCCACCCAGCGCAGCAAATCGTTTCTGGCTGCCGAGGCCATCCGCGACTATGTTGAGACCCACGAGTGGCAGATTCAGCAAACTCAACTGGCGCTGGCCGAGGCCGACGCCGGTGACTTTGCCAGCGACGACGAGGTGGCCGCGTTGGCGTGCAAATGGCGGGTTGCGGCAACCCCTGCCGGCCCGGTGAATGCAGATTAAGTGGCTGCGCACCGCGCTGCGCAACCTGGACGACGAAGCCACTTACATCGCCCAGGACAGCCCGCGTGCCGCGCAGCAGGTGGTAGACCGGGTGTTGAGTGCGGTGGCCCAACTGGCCGACCAGCCGGGGCTGGGCCGGCCGGGCCGGGTGCCCGGCACTCGAGAGCTGGTGGTGGCCAAAACCCGCTACATCGTGCCCTACCGGGTGCGCGGCAACCGGGTCGAGGTGCTGCGGGTGTTTCACACTTCGCGGCGGCCGATGCAGCGGGGGTGACAATCCGGCAAGCGCCGACGGCTGGGCACCTTCATTTCGACCCGCCGCCACCGCGACGCTGATCAGCCCGAAATCAGCCTCGGCAAATTGGCCATCGCCGCCACCACCTGCTGCTTTAAGCGGGCCATGATGGCCTGCTTTTCAGTGTCCTGCGCATCAACGCCGCTCATCAGCTTGCCAAAACCATCCAGCCGGCTGTTGCGTATCCACTGGTGCAGCGCCTTGTGCTGCCCCCACTGGGCCTGGTTCAACATCGTGGCCAGCCTGGCGCGCGGGTCGTCGTCCAGCGAGTGGGGGAAGGGCACCGTGCCGCACAGGCTGCTTTTCAGCGCGTCGCCTTGGAAGCGACCAAGGAGATCAGCATGTCCCGCACATGGACTAGCTTGGTCTTCCCATCCCCGTCTGGGTCAAAAAGCCTGTAGTCTGCGATCCAGTACTGGCCAGTGTCCGGATTGACGTACAGACAGTTGACCATGCCGATGCCCTTGATCAAGCCATGCGCATTGCCGCTGTATTGCA
>JANLOP010000267.1:0-14715 GCA_031366635.1 Betaproteobacteria bacterium
TACCCCTGGCCCGACAGCAGCTACATCGCCCGGCCGCCGTTTCTCGATGGCTTCAAGATGCAGCCGCCTGCGCTGGGCCAAGGCGTTGAAGTGGGGGTGGCTGGCGCGCGCATCATGGCGCTGCTGGGCGACTCGATCACCACCGACCACATCTCGCCGGCTGGCAACATCGCCGTCGATTCACCGGCCGGCCGTTACCTGCTGGGCCGGGGTGTGAAGGCGCTCGACTTCAACAGCTACGGCGCCCGGCGCGGCAACCATGAGGTGATGCAGCGCGGCACGTTTGCCAATGTGCGGCTGCAGAACCTGATGCTGCCGGTTGATGCCAAAGGCGCGCGGCTGGAGGGTGGCTACACCCTGCACCAGCCGTCGGGCGATTGCCTGGCCATCTTCGATGCTGCCAGCCGCTATCTGGCCGACGACGTGCCCACTGTGGTGTTTGCCGGTGAGGAATACGGCACTGGATCGAGCCGCGACTGGGCCGCCAAGGGCACCCAGTTGCTGGGCATCCGGGCGGTGGTGGCGCGCAGCTTTGAGCGCATCCACCGCGCCAACCTGGTGGGCATGGGCGTGCTGCCGTTGCAGTTCAAACCCGGCGACAGTTGGCAAAGCCTGGGGCTGCGCGGTGACGAGACCATCGACGTGGTGGTCGACGGCGCGCTGGCACCGCAGCGCCAGGCGCAGTTGGTCATCCACCGTGCTGACGGCAGCGCGCAGCAAGTGCCGCTGCTGCTGCGCATCGACACCCCGATCGAGGTGGACTACACCCGGCACGGCGGCATCCTGCCGTTTGTGCTGCGCCAGTTGCTGGCGGGCTGACAACCGGGGCAAGCCAGCGGCGCGGGGCGGGGCCGGGCCGAGCCGGGCCGCAGCCGGCACGTCAGCGCGCCGGCAGGCCCAGCACGCGACGGATCGTGCGGGCCAGCGTTTCAGCGCTGCTCTCTTTGTTCACCAGCGCGCGCAAGCCCACGGCGTTGGCCTGCGCGCGCAGGCTGGCGTCGATATAGCCCGAGCAGATCAGCACTGGCAGACCGGGCCGGATGAGGGCGATCTGGCGTGCGACATCGATGCCCGACATCTCGGGCATGTTGAAGTCGGCCACCACCAGATCAAAGCGGTCTGGCGTGGCCAGCACCGCCGCCACTGCCTCGCGCCCGCTGCCCACGCTGGTGACGCAAAAGCCGCTGGCCTGCAGCAGGGCCTCGTTGGTGAGCAGGATCACGGCGTCGTCGTCCACGCACAGCAGGTGGCGCACCGGCAGCACGCCGGTGGCATTGCCGGTGCCGGTGCCGGTGCCGGTGCCGGTGCCGGTGGCGGTGCCGGTGCCGGTGCGGATGCGGATGCGGATGCGGGTGCGCGTGCGCGTGCGCGTGCCGGTGGCCTCAGCGTTGCAGCGCAGAACCGGGGCTGCCACAAGATCGGGCGCACCGGGCAGGGCGGGCGGCCTGGCAGCGGCCTCGGTGGCCGGAAAGTACAGGTGAAAGGTCGCGCCCCGCCCGCGCGCGCTGTCGACCACGATGTGGCCCTGGTGCTCACTGACGATGCCATGCACCACCGACAGGCCCAGACCGGTGCCGCTGCCCACCGGTTTGGTGGTGAAGAAGGGCTCAAAAATGCGCGCCCGCACTGCATCGTCCATGCCATGACCGTAGTCCTGCACCCGCAGGTGGGCCCAGCCGCCGGCCGGGCCGCCAGGCGCCATGCCCGGCGCAGCAGCCACGTGCGCCAGCCCGATCTCGATCTGGCCCGCCGCGCCCCCCATCGCATGCCAGGCATTGGTGCACAGGTTGATCAGTACTTGCTGGATCTGGCTGGCGTCCACGGCGGCCCATTCCGGCTCGGCAGCCAGCCGGGTTTGCAGCCGCACACTGGCCGGCAAGGTGGCGCGCAGCAACGCCACCGCCTCGTCGATCAGCGGGGCCAGCGGCTGGCGCACCGCCTGGTGCGGCTGGCGCCGGCTGAAGGCCAGAATCTGATGCACCAGGTGGCGGGCCCGCAAGGCCGATTGGCGCACATGGGCCAGCCGCGCCGCAGCGTCGGCGGGCGCCACACCGGCCTGCGTGGCCAGCGCCAGGTTGCCCAGCATGGCGCCGAGGATGTTGTTGAAATCATGCGCAATGCCGCCAGCCAGCGTGCCCAGCGACTCCATCTTCTGCGATTCGCGCAGCGCATCGTCGGTGCGCTGGCGCTCGATGGCGATGGCCGCCAGGCGGGCGGCTTCGGCCACTGCGGCCAGTGCCTCGTCGGTGGGCTGGGCCACCACGCGCTGGTAGACGCCGAAGGTGCCCAAAACCGCGCCGCCGTGGCTCAGGATCGGCTCTGCCCAGCCCGACGCCAGGCCGGCCCGGGCCGCCAGGTCATGCAGCGACAACCAGCGCGCATCGGCCTGGATGTCTTCACAAATCACGCGCTGGCCGGTATGGGCCGCCGTGCCGCAACTGCCCACGGCCGGGCCGATCAGCACGCCGTGCACCGCCTGGTTGAAGAACTCGGGCACGCTGCCGGTGGCGCCGCGCAGCAGGTGCTGGCCGCTGGCGTCCAGCAGCAGCACGCTGCACAGCAGGCCGGGGTGGCTGGCCTCGATGCCCTGCACGATGGCCGCCAGCACGTCGGCCAGCGGTGCGCCGGCTGCCATCAGCGTCAACACCTGGTCGCGGCTGGCATCGCGCGTCTCGACCCGCTTGCGCTCGGTGATGTCGGTGACCATCGCCAACGCGCCGGCATAGGCGCCGTCGTCGCCCAGCACCGGGTTGGTGGACAGCGCTGCCCACAGATCACTGCCGTCCTTGCGCCGGAATTTGAACTCATGCTGCTCGGCCATGCCCTGGCGCCGACGGCCCAGGTAGTGTTGCGCCAGCACCACGTCCGGCTCGCCCATGAATTCGGTCATCGACCGGCCCGCCATCTCGGGCACCGTGTAGCCCAGCATCTGCGCCATTTTCGGGTTGACGAAAGTCGTCACCGCCAGCGCGTCGATGGCCCAGATGCCTTCGCTGGCGGTCTCGACGATGCGGCGGTAGCGGCGCTCGCTGTCGCGCAGCGCGGCCTCGGCTTGCAGGCGCTGGGTGATGTCTTTGGCCAGCACCAGGCGCGCGTCCCGGCCATTGAAGCAGATCGCCTCGGAGACGATTTCGACGTCAAACAGCTCACCGTTGCGGCGCCGGTGGCGCCAGTGCCGGCTGGGCGTGCGCCGCGGCAGCGGCGTGGCCAGATAGGCCAGCAGCGCAGCCTGCTCACCGGCCTGCCGGATGTCGGGCAGGCGCATGGCCAGAAACTCGGCCTCGCTGTAGCCATAGCCTGCCAGCGCCGCCTCATTGACGGCCAAAAAATACAGCGTCTGGCGGTCGTAAACCCACATCGGCCAGGGGTTGCGGTCAAACAGCAGGCGATAGCCGGCGTCGATCTGAGGCTGCGGCGGGGGGCTGTCGGTACTGCGCGGGTCAGGGGCCACTGAGAACCTTCTGCCTCATCCTGCCACCGCGCTGGCGGGCTGTCACGCCGGGCTGGCGCAGTGCCCCGCGCCGGCGCGCTGCGAGCAGCGGGCCGGCGCGCATCAGCGGCGCGGCAGCGTCGGCAGCCGCAGCGGCGCACCCAGCGCATCCACCGAGCTGCCTTGCTGCGCCAGCAGCGCGTGCAGCGCCGGCAGCAACGGGCCCAGCCGCTCGTCCAGCGCGTCGCGCAAGGTGTCCACAACCACCTGCGTGCCGCGCTCGATCTCGATGTTCAGCGCTGCGCCCTCAGCCAACTGGCCAAAGGTGGTCATGCGCAGGGTTTCGGGGATCAGCCAGACCTCGAACCAGTGGGCCCGGCGGTCGGCCTCGGCCACCGTCAGGCTGGCGCCGTTCAAGGCGATGTAGCCTTTGGCAAAAACGTAGCGCATGTGGCTGGCCGGCACGCCGATGCGCAGCACGTGGTTGTTCTCGGGCCGGCGCAGCGCCAGCACGGTGCCCTGGCAATCGACATGGCCGCTGATCGGGTGGCCGCCGATCTCGGCACCCTCGCGTGCGGCGCGCTCAACGTTGATCTGCCCGCCCACGGCCAGCGCGCCCAGCGTGCTCAGGCCCAGGCTTTGCTGCATCACATCAAAACAGGCCCGGCCCGGGCCCGGCAACTGGCTGACGGTGAGGCAGACGCCGTCGCAGGCGACGCTGGCGCCCATCGCCAACCCGCTGTCGAAGCCGGGCGGGAATACCAGCTCGATGCTGCGCAGGCCGGGGCGGTCGGTGAGGTGGGCCACCCGGGCCACGCCTTGAACAATGCCGGTGAACATGGGCTGAGAACCACTGGGCTGCCGAGAAGGCCGCAGGTTACCAGCGGTGGCGGGCGGCGGCAGGTGGCAGGTGGTAGGTGGCAGGTGGTAGACGGCAGGTGGCTGGCAGCGACGGGCCATGCCTGGCGCGGCCAGCCGGCCGCAGCCCGCTCAACCCGGCTGATCGGCGCCCAGGCCCAGCACGCCCTCCAGGCCCGAGCCATCACCCAGCAGGTTGAGCTCGCTCAACGCGGTGGGCTGGCGCTGGTCTTTGCGTGAGTTCAACTTGCGCTGCGCCTCGATCGGCAGGTCGGTCAAGTTCATCACCTTGGCGCGCACCAGCACGTCGATCAAGTCTTCCAGCACGCGGATGAAGCCCGCGTCCAGCCGTGTAAACGGCGCATCGGCGCCGGGATTGCCGACAAAGGCCTGCACGTCCGGGTGGTCATCGGCCAAAAACTCGCCCGCACCGGGCGCAATGTGGCGGTGCAGGCTGGTGATCGATCCGCTGGCGTCACGGCGCAAATAGGGCATGGCTTGCACTTTAGCCAGCCGGCGGGCGGTGCAAAGCCGCAAAAGCGGGCCATGCACTGGCCAACTCCGGGCGCACCGGCGGCCCGGCCAGCCGCCAGCGCCGGGCTATGCTGCGGCGATGGCCGAGGCTTTGAAACACCTGATCAACGCTGACGCGATCCGCAACATCGGCCTGCACCTGGCGCGCGCCGGGCCGGGCTTTGATCGGCGGGTCTTTGAGCAGCAGGCGCTGGCCGGCCTGGACGGGCTGGAACTCAAAGCCCGGGTGATGCAGGTGGCGCATGCGCTGGTGGCCAGCCTGCCGGCCGATGTGCACCGCGCCGCCGACATGCTGGAGGCCAGCCTGGGCCCCGCCGGCCAGGGCGACGATCTGGCCGGCCTGCGCACCAGCAGTGCCGGCCTGGCCGGCTGGCCGGTGTGGCCGCTGACCGAAGCCATCACCCTGCTGGCCGCCCGGCAGCACCCGGCGCGTGGCCTGCAGGCGCTGCATGCGATGACCCAGCGTCTGACGGCAGAGTTTGCGATCCGGCCGTTTTTGATCCACCACCCTGAAATCGGCTTTGTCACGCTCACCGGCTGGGCCGACGACCCCAGCGCCCATGTGCGCCGGCTGGTGAGCGAGGGCAGCCGGCCGCGCCTGCCCTGGGGCCTGCGGCTGCAGGCGCTGGTGGCTGACCCATCACCCACGCTGCCGCTGCTGGCACGCCTGCAAGACGACCCATCGGCCTATGTGCGGCGCAGCGTGGCCAACCACCTGAACGACATCGCCAAAGACCACCCCGCCCTGTTTGCCGATTGGCTGCAACAACACCTGCCCAACGCCAGCCCGGAGCGCCAGGCCCTGCTGCGCCACGCCAGCCGCACGCTGATCAGGCAGGGTGATGCAGCGGTGCTGGCGGCCTGGGGGCTGGGTGCGGCGTTGGTAGGCGACTGCACGCTGGGCTTGTCGGCCACCCAGGGCGCGGTGGGCGATGGGGTGGGGCTGCACATCGGCCTGCACAGCCGCGCCCGCCAGGCGCAAAAACTGGTGGTCGATTACGCGGTGCACCACGTCAAGGCGCACGGCGGCAGCACGCCCAAGGTGTTCAAAGGCTGGGTGATCACGCTGGCGCCGGGTGAGCAGCGACAGTTGCACAAGCGCCATTCGTTCAAACCGGTGACCACCCGGCGCTACCACCCCGGCGCGCACCGCATCGATTTGCGCATCAACGGCCAGGTGCTGGCCGAGGCGGGTTTTAAGCTGTGTCTGTAGCCCGGCCCCACACCCCGTCGCGCCTGCCTGAGCGCATCGCGCGCCGGCTGCGCCTGCCGCTGATCGCCGCGCCGATGCTGCATGTCTCGGGCGTCGATCTGGTGGTGGCGGCCTGCCGCAACGGCGTGATCGGCGCGTTTCCCACCGCCAATGCACGCAGCAGCGCGCAGTTGGACCAGTGGTTGACCGACATCGCCGCCCGGCTGTTGGCCCCGCCCGAGCCAGCCGCACCCGATGAGGCCGCGCCCTGCTGCCCCAACCTGATCATGCGGTCACCCCGCCTGGCGGACGATCTGGCTTGCCTGGTGGCGCACCGGGTCGAGCTGGTGATCACCAGCGTGGGCTCACCGGCGCCGGCCGTGGCCGCACTGCACGGCGTGGGCTGCCTGGTACTGGCCGATGTGGCGACGATCAAGCACGCCCGCCAGGCGATTGCCGCCGGGGTGGACGGCCTGGTGCTGCTGGGTGCCGGGGCCGGCGGCCAGACCGGCTGGCTCAACCCGTTGGCCTTCGTGCGCGCGCTGCGCGCCGAGTACGCCGGCCTGCTGGTGCTGGCCGGCGGCATCAGCGACGGCGTGGCGTTGCGCGCCGCCCAGGTGCTGGGCGCCGATCTGGCCTACATGGGCACCCGCTTCATCGCCACCCGAGAAAGCCTGGCCGACGACGCCTACCGCCGCATGCTGGTGGATGCCACGGCCGATGATGTGCTGCTGACCCGGGCCTTCACCGGCCTGCCCACCAGCATGCTGACGCCGGCCATCCGGCGCGCCGGGCTCGACCCGGCCACACTGGACGAGACCGTGAGCCCGGCCAGCGCGGCCGAGATGTTTGGCGGCGCGGCGCGCGCTGGCAGCAGCAGCGGCGGCCCGCACCGCTGGCGCGACATCTGGAGCGCCGGCCACAGCGTCTCGGGCGTGCGCGCGGTGCAGACAGTGCAGGCCCTGGTGGCCGAGGTGGCGCGAGAGTTTCACGGGGCGCTGGCCTGACTGTCGAAACCCGGTGCGCCGCCGATGAACCCCGCTGACCGGCCGAGTCAGGGTTGTTTGGCAGCGTCAACGCCGTGGCTGGCAGCCGCAGCCCGGATCGCCTGCCCGCCCTTTCCTGCCCCACCCACACAGTGCCGCCGGCGGCGTTGGACCGCTTAGTGCTCGGGCATGCCCGCCCGGCGCAGGCCGCTTTTGAAACGCTCGGCAAACTGCGCAAACGCCGGGTTGGAATCGGGCTGGCGGTCCCACTGCGCCAGGGTGCGGCTGCGGGTGCGCTTGAGCGACAAATACCGGGCCAGCATCGCCTGCGCCTCTTCGTCGTGCGCGGTCAAGGCCAGTACCGACACCAGCGGCGCCAGGATCGACGGTGAGTCAGGCGACGCGGCGGCGGCCTGGCGCAGCCACGTCAGCGCCTCGGCATCCTGGCCCGGCATGAAATGGCCCCAGCCCTTGAACAGCAAAAACGCCGCCATCTGATGGTCGCGCGGGCTCAATCGCATGCCGCGGTCCACCCAGGCCAGCGAGCGCTGCGGCTCGGCCACAAAAAATGGAAAGTGGCCAGAATCCGGTAGCCGCAGGCGTGGCTGGGGTTCAACGCCAGGCAATGCTCGGCCGCCGTGATGGCGTCGCGCACCCGGTGCTCACCAGCCAGCACCACCGCATCGGCGCAGTGCGCGGCGCAATAGCGCGGCGCGCTGCGCAGCGCCTGCGTCACCCAGCCGCGCGCCCGCGTCACCCAGCCGCGCGCCCGCGCCAGGTCGGCTTTCGGGTCCAGGCTTTGCATACGCTCCACCCGGTCGCCGTAATACAGGGCCAGGCGCACCAGCGCCCGCACGTTGCCGGGGTCCAGTTGCAAAGCTTGTTCACACAGGTCGTAGCTGGGTGCGCCCGATTCGCCTTGCTGCAAGCCGGCGGCCGCGTTGCACTGCATCGCCAGGTCTTCGGCGTCCAGCGTGGTATGGGTGTTGACGGACTCGCGGCTTGACCGGTTGCTCTCGGCGATCACCAGCTCGGCGTCCAGCGCATTGGCCAGCCGGGCCACGATCGCGTCCTGGGTCTTCAGCAAATCGGCCCGGTCGAGGTCGAACTGGTCGGCCCACAGGCTGCTGGCGGTTTGGGTGTCCATCAACCGGGCGCTGATGCGCACCCGGTCAGCCGTGCGCTGCACGCTGCCCTGCAAGGCGTAGCGCACGGCCAGCTCGGTGCCGATCTGCCGCAGATCGACCGGTTTGCCTTTGAAGGTGACGGCGCTGGCGGTGGCGATCACCGTGGCGCCGTGCAGGCGCGACAGGGCAATCGTCAGGTCGTCGGTGACGATATCGGCCAGGTAATCTTGCTTGGCATCACGGCCCAGGCTGGCAAACGGCAACACGATCAGCGACAACCGCCGGGGTGCCGGGTGGCGCTGCGTGGTTGTGAAAACCCACAGCGCCAGCCCGATCAACACGGCGCCGGTGAAGGCCAGCCAGCGGGCCAGCGGCGATCTGCGCCGGTTGGCGGCAACGGTGGGCGTGGGCAGAGCGGCGTCTGCGGGCGGTGGCACCGGGGTGTCGTGGCCCGCATCGGTCACCGCGCCGGCAAACAAATAGCCGCGCCGGGGCACTGTCTTGATGAGGGTCTGGGCGTCATCCCCCAGCGCGGCGCGCACCTCGCTGATGCAGCGGGTCAGCGAATCCTCCGTCACCACCACGCCGGGCCAGAGGGCCGACAGCAACTCATCCTTGGTCAGCAACCGGCCGGCGTGGCTGAGCAGGTGCTGCAACAGCGCAAAGCTGCGTGGCCGCAGTTTGATTTCGGCATCGCCCCGGTGCAGGCTGGCGCGCGAAGCGTCCAGCATGAAGGGGCCGAAGCGGTAGCGGTCAGTTGCCATCTGGGGTGATCGGCTGCTGGCGCGGCGGGACGCCGACCGGTATTGCACCACTTTCAGCGATCTGTCGGCGGTCTGTCGGTGATTCTTCAGCGTGCTGCCAGGCCCAGCCGGCCGGCCATCGGTTCAATGGCGACAGGCCGGATGAATTGGCGCACCGCCGATGCCCGACCTGCGGGGAGACGCAATTGAACCACTCGAGAGTTGCCCATCGCAGCAGGTTGATGGCTGCGGTCATCGGCGCTTGCGGGCTCATGCTCGCCGGCTCCGCGGCCACCGTCGCACCGCAATTGCTGCTGGTCAACGCCAAGGTTTTCACCGCCGATGCCGCCCAGCCCGCCGCGCAGGCGGTGGCGGTGGAAGACGGGTTGATCCTGGCGGTGGGCAGCAACGCGCAAATACGCTCGCTGGCCGGCCCGGCCACCCGCACCATCGATGCCGGTGGCCGCTTGCTGGTGCCGGGGCTGACCGAGGCGCATGTGCACCTGGCCCAGGGGCTGCCCGCGCCGCCGCTGGCGATGCCGAACCTGCCGTTCCCAGGCCCCACCGGCGACCAGGCGCTGGCAGCGGTCAAGACAGCGATAGACGCCGCCCAGAATGCCGATGGCTGGATCAACGCCTACATCGGCCCGCTGGTGGCGCGAGACCCGCGCAACTGGCGCAAGGCGCTGGACGCGGTGGCGCCCACCAGGCCCGTCTTTTTGCGCGGCTTTTGGGGCCACACCAGCATCGTCAACAGCGAGGGCCTGCGCCGGCTGGGCATCGCCGACGATGTGGCCGACCCGCTGGGCGGCTGGTGGGGCCGCGACGAGGCCGGCCGCCTGGACGGCCGGGCCTACGAGGCGGCCGAGACCATCGGCCCGCGCATCCGGCCGGCCACGCCCGAGCGCCTGGCCCAGGCTTACAGCGAGGCCGCCACGCGCTATGCCCGCTGGGGCGTCACCACCATCCACCTGATGAACAGCGACAAATCGCTGGACGCCACGCTGGCCGGCCTGGCGCTGGCCAAGACCGGGCTGAAATGGACGGTCTACAACTGGGGCGTCTGGCAGACGCCGGCCGACAACATCGCGCTGGCCTGGACGGTGATCGACGCGGCAAAAAGCCGGACGCCCGACAAGGTGCGCATCGAAGGGCCGAAATGGGTGCTTGACGGCTCGCCGATCGAGCAGTATTCGCGGCAACGCGACGCCTACGTCGGCCGCGCCGGGTGGCGTGGCCGGTCCAATTTCACCGACGCGCAACTGCGCCAGATGCTGCAACTGGCGCTGGACCATCCCACCCAGCCGGCCCTGCACGTCGTGGGCGATGCCGAAACCGATCGCCTGCTCAAACTGATGACCGAACTGGCGCCTGCGGCCATGTGGCAAGCCAAGCGGGTGCGCATCGAGCACGGCGACGGCCTGCGGGCCGACACCCTGGCCCAAACAGCGCGGCTGGGCATCGTGGTAGTGCAAAACCCCACCCACTTGGCGCTGCCGATGATGCCGGGCGGGTTGAAGATGCTGGACCATCCGGCCCTGCTGGCCAGCTTGCCCGCAGCCGGCATCGCACTGGCCTTCGGCTCAGATGGCGGCCGAAATGAGCAAAATCCGTTTCTCAACCTGATGCTGGCGGCCGGTTACGCCGAGCCGGGCGAGACCTTGAGCCGCGAAGCCGCGCTGCGGGCTTACACCGCCGGTGGCGCGTTTGCCGAGCGGCAAGAGCGGCGCCGGGGCCGCATCCAACCCGGCCTGGCGGCTGACCTGGCACTGCTGTCGCAAGATGTACTGACGGTGCCTGCGCCGCAACTGCCGGCCACGGTGAGCTTGCTGACGCTGGTGGATGGGTTGATCGTGTTCGAGGATGCCGCACTGGCGCCGGCAAAGTAAGCCCAGCGCTGCCGGGGCAATCTCAGCCCAGGCCCACCGCCGCGCCGGCTGGCGACCACACCTGCAGCGGGCAATGCCGCGCAGCCTGCAAAAAATCGTTGTCGGTGGTGAGCAGCACCAGGTCGTGGCGGATGCAAAGCTGGGCCAGCAGCGCGTCGATGGTGCCGAGTTGTACGCCGGCCCGGCGGCAGGTGTTGCGCAATTCGGCCGCGTCGATGTGGTCTTGCCGGTCGGGCGCGATGAGCGGCAATGCCGAAAACCGCGCCATCAGCGCCTGGCCCTGGCGCGGCCCGGCAAAACCTTGCAGCAGCTCTTGCAACACCAGCCCGGCGGTGATGACGATGTCGCCGCCATCGAGGGCGTCGCGCAACGCCGCCACCTGCGGCAGCACTGCCGCAGGGTCGCGCCGCAAGGCCAGCGACCAGACGCTGGTGTCCACCAGCAAGGTCATGGCCGAGAACGCTCGGCTTTGTAGTCAAACGCCGGATCCCAATCCAGCGTGCCCATCAGATCAATCAGGCGCTTTTGTTGGCGGCGGGCGATGAACTCTTGCAGCGCAACGGTGACGGCGGCTTTCTTGGTTCGCTCGCCGCTGACTTCAAGCGCCCGGTCGAGCAGGTCGGGGTCGAGTGAGAGGTTGGTGGCCATGTGTGACTCCTTACACAATAGTTTACACAATCCCTCGACCTGCAAATCGCCACGCTCAACCCGGCCGCTTCATCTGGCACGACGTGGGCTGGGCGCTGACATACGCATCCCACACCACCTCGGACCGGAAGCCGTAGCCGGTGCCCTCGGCGTCGTACTTCACGCCCTTCGTGCCCTGCTTGGCCCACACGCCCAAAAACAGCGGCGCCTCCAGTTGGTGGTCGGTCTTGCGCATTTCCACATCGCCCACCGGGCTCTTGTACTTCATGCCTTCCAGCGCAAACGCCACCTTTTTGGGGTCGATGGATTTGGCATCGCGCATCGCCGTGCGCAGCATGTGCATGCTGTTCCAGTGCGCGGCAAAGATGAAGTCCTCGTTCGTCTTTTGCTTGTAGGCGACGTAAATCTTCTCCAGCTCGGGCGTGGGTGCGTTGTGGCCCCAGTTCCACAGCACCGCCACCTTGCCGTCGCCCCATGCGCCCATCTGCTGCGGTGTGCCGGGGTTGTTGGCGTTCATCGTGAAGAAGTTGATGTTCAGCCCGCTGTCTTTGGCGGCCTTGAACAGCAGCGTCAAGTCACTGCCCCAATTGGAGGTGATCACCGTGTCGGCGCCTGACGCGCGGATCTTGGCGATGTGCGGCGCAAAGTCACGCACCTGGGCAATCGGCACAAAATCATCGCCCACCATTTGGATATCGGGCCGTTTGCGCGCCAGGTACTCGCGCGCGGCCTTGCTCACCTGCTGGCCGTGGCTGTAGTTCTGGTTCAGCAAAAACACTTTCTTGACATCGGGCCGGGTCTGCAAATAGCTGGTCAGGGCCTCGATCTTCATCTCGCTGGACGGGTAGAAGCGAAAGTGCCAGAAGCTGCACCGGTCATTCGTCAGCCCCGGGTCCATTGCCGCGTAGTTGAGAAACAAGGTGGCCTTGTCGGGCTCGCGCTCGGCCAGTTTGGTCACCGCCTCGCTGAGCGCAAACGCCACGCCCGACCCGCCGCCCTGGGTGATGTAGCGGATGCCCTGGTCGGTGGCGGCCTTCAGCACGGTAACGCTTTCTTGCGGCGTGCCCTTGCCGTCAAACGGCAGCACTTCAAACCTCACATCGCCCGCGCCGGCCTTGGCATTGATCTGGCTGACCACCTCGCGCAACTGCGCCAATGAGCCCTCACCGGCGCGGGCAAACGGGCCCGACAGCACGTCGATGAAGGCGATCTTCACCGTCTCGGCAGCGCTGGCGGGCAGCACCGCAAACAGCGCCAGCCCGGCCAGCGCGGCGGCTTTCAGGGGGCTGAGAATGGGCGTGGGCATGGGGTCTCCTGGCGTGGATTGGGGCCAGCGGGCGCCGGATGGGCGGATCGTAGAAGCGCACCCCAGGCGCGGCGGTCGCCTTGGTGACCGCCCGGCAACGGGCACCCCGAGCGCGCAACGGCCAGGCCTTTTTGCAGCCCGCAGGGCGCGCTGCCTGGCCCGAAAACCGACCGCATCCCGGCCTGCTGCCGCGTGCGGATGAAGGCGCCAGACCGTCCTGGATACCCGGCGCGCTGCTGCAGCGTGCGGCCGCCGGTTGGCGTGCGGGCGATGAGCGCTGCCTGAATCGCCCGCCCGCTTAAAAAATCGTCAAGCTCAGCCAGTAAAACACCGCCGCCACAAACGCCGTGGCCGGGATCGTGAAGACCCACGCCCAGACGATGTTGCCGGCCACGCCCCAGCGCACCGCTGAGGCATTGCGCACCGCGCCCACGCCGACGATGGCGCCGGTGATGGTGTGGGTGGTGGACACCGGCACGCCCAGCGCGGTGGCGATGAACAAGGTGATGGCGCCACCCGTCTCAGCGCAAAAGCCGCCCACCGGCTTGAGTTTGGTGATGCGCTGGCCCATCGTTTTGACGATGCGCCAGCCGCCAAACATCGTGCCCAGGCCGATGGCCAGGTAACAAACCCAGATCACCCAGGCCGGCGGCAGCTTGTCGCCGGCGCCCACATAGCCGGCGGCGATGAGCAACATCCAGATGATGCCGATGGTTTTTTGCGCATCGTTGCCGCCGTGGCCGTGTGAATACGCCCCAGCCGACACCAGTTGCAGGCGCCGAAACCAGCGATCAACCTTCAGCGGCGACGCGCGCCGGCACACCCACGCCACCAGCACCATCATCAGCGCGCCCAGCAAAAACCCCAGCACCGGCGAGATGAAGATGAAGGCCACCGTCTTGCCCACTCCGGCGCCAATCAATTTGCCGGCGCCGGCCTTGGCGATCACCGCGCCGACGATGCCGCCGATCAGCGCATGCGAGCTGCTGGACGGTATGCCATAAAGCCAGGTGACCAGGTTCCACGCAATGGCGCCGATCAGCGCGCCAAACACCACGTGGTGATCCACCACACCCGGCTGCACGATGCCTTTGCCGATGGTGGCGGCCACGTTCAGGTGGAACACGGCAATCGCCAGCACATTGAAAAACGCCGCAAACAGCACCGCCCGCTGGGGTTTGAGCACGCCGGTGGAGACGACCGTGGCAATCGAGTTGGCGGCGTCGTGAAAGCCGTTCATGAAGTCGAACGACACCGCCAGCACCACCAGCAGCACGACCACCCAGAAGTTGATTTGCAGGCTGTCCATCGTCAGCGCAGACGGGCCCGGCAATCAGCAATTTTCAGCTCAGGAATTTTCAAGGACGATGCCCTCGACGATATTGGCCACATCCTCGCAGCGATCCGAGATCGACTCCAGGTGCTCGTACACCGCCTTCAACTTGATCAGCTCACGCACATCGATGTTGTCGCGGAACAATTTGCTCATCGCCGAGCGCATCACCCGGTCGGCGTCGCTCTCCAGCCGGTCGATCTCTTCGCAGGTCTTGAGCGCCGCCTCGGCCACGCTGGCCTTGTTGAGCTGCGGCAGCAAAGTGATCACATGCTGCACCCGTTCACAGCATTTGGCCGATATCTCGCCCAGCCGCAGCACGTCCTCGCTGACGCTCTTCAGGTCGTACAGCGACATCACCTCGGAGGAGTCCTGCAGCAGGTCGAGGATGTCGTCCATCGCGTTGATCAGGCTGTGGATTTGCTCGCGGTCGATCGGTGTGATGAAGGTTTTGTGCAGCAGCCGGTGCACCTCGGCGGTGATGCGGTCGGCCTGCTTCTCGGCGCTGTCCACCTCGGCCGCGTACTTGGCGCGCAAGGTCTCGTCGCTGTAGTGCTGCACCATCGCCATGAAGGCCCGGGCGCCGGTGACGATGTGCTTGCCGTGCTCATTGAACAGCTCGAAAAAATTGCCCTCTCGGGGCAGCAGCTTGGCAAAGAACATGGGGGG
>JANLOP010000336.1:0-1645 GCA_031366635.1 Betaproteobacteria bacterium
AAGGCGCTGGCGGCGGCGCCGGCCAGCGCCAGCAGGGTGAAGGCGCGCAGCACGCGGCGCGGCGCATGGATGTTGGACATGGGAGTCTCCGGAATGGATGGATGGGAAGTGTGCGAAGCAGCCGTGTCGGCTTCGGGAGAAGAGGCGGCCAGTGGCGCGGCCGTGATCAGTTCGCCGGGTGGAACGACATCGACTGCCGGCTCGCGTTGTCGTCGAGCACTGGCGAGTTGACGCCCACCGTGAAGGCCTTGGCCGCGCTGCCTCCGGTCGTCTGCAGGCCAAAGGTGGCACTGGCGCCGCGGATCTCCGCGCAGCCGGACATGCCGGAGTACGTCGCCTTGATCAGCCCCGAACTCTCGTGGATCGAGACCATCACGTTGATCGGGTTCGTGCCACAGGACAAGCTGTCCCACAGGCGGCTTCGGAAGTACAGGTTGAAGACCCGGCCACCGGCGACGCCGAGCGTCGCGTATTCCAGGAATTCGCCGGTGCCGAAGTCCCTCAGGTCGTCCCAGAAGAAGAACAGCATCGCGTTCTGCGAGATGTTAGCGGGCAACGTGGTGTTGTTGTACGCGACGCTGCACGAGTTGCCGAGGAACAGCACGCCGTTGGACGACACGCTCACCGTCGAGGTGTTGGCGCCGAAGCCGATGTAGGTGAAGCCGAGCGGGATGTTGTTGGTGCAGGCATCGTCGCCGATGTCCTCGACATGGGTCCAGCCGACGCGATCATCCTGGCTGAACTGCATGTCGACGCTGGCGATGATGCCGGACGCCGGCCCGGCCGGGCCTTGCGGCCCGGTGGCGCCTTGCGGGCCGGTGGCCCCGGTGGCCCCCTTCGCACCCACCGCGCCGACGGCGCCATTCGTGCCTCGCGCGCCGGTGGCCCCGGTAGCACCCACCGCACCGGCGGCGCCATTCGTGCCATTCGTGCCGTTTGCGCCTTGCGCGCCGGTGGCCCCCTTCGCGCCCACCCCACCGGTGGCGCCGGTGACCCCTTGTGGCCCGGCCGGCCCTTGATCGGCCAGCGTCAGGTCGAGCCGTGCCGCGTGACCGGTGGCGGTGTTCTCTTTGCTGTCAAAGAAAACCGTTGTGCCCGGGTAGCCGGCGCCTGGCGTGATCGCCAGGCCGTAGTTGCTGGCCGGATTCGTCAGCCAGCCCTTGACCTGTGCGGTGACGTCGATCGCCAGAAACTGGCCCGCAGCAGGCACCCCCAGCGCCGGCACGCTGCCCAGGCCTGAGGTGGTCGGCGCAGCCGCCCCGGTGACGCCCGCCTCGGTCCACGGACCGAAGACCGTTTGCGCCTCGACCGCACCGGGCACGCCCACCCGGTTGACGAAGAGCAGCAGCGTGGCCTTGACCAGCTTGGCTGCGGTGCTGCCGGCCGGCAACGTGGCCAGGTCGAATTGCAGCAATGCGGTTGAGCCGCCACCGACATTGAGCGTGGGCAAGGCGCCGAAGTTGAGACCGGGCTGCACGCTGCTGACGTGGGCGTCGGCGGCAAGCGGCGCGTCCAGCGCCAAGGCGCTGGCGGCGGCGCCGGCCAAGGCCAGCGTGGTGATGGCACGGCGCGCATACGCGGCGCGAAGTGGGTTTGTCGATTTGGACATGGCGAGCCTTGGTTCGGGGTTGGGGCAGGGGTTGGG
>JANLOP010000345.1:0-11555 GCA_031366635.1 Betaproteobacteria bacterium
GGTTACCACCACCGACAGCGCCTCGGGCTGCACATCGCGCAGCTTGGCCACCACATCGGTGCCGCTGCCGTCGGGCAGGCCCAGATCACACAACGCCAGATCAAAGCGCAGCGCCTGCACCTGGTGCAGCGCGTCTTGCACGCGGGAGCATTCGGTGATGCGGGCCGTGGGGAACACCTGCATCACCAGGCTTTTGAGCCAGGCGCGGATCTCGGGCAGGTCTTCAAGCAGCAGGATGTTGTTCATCGCAGGGCCGTCCTTGTGGGTGGCTGATCAGCGCCACAACGACGCAAAAACCATCGTAGCAGCGGCTCAGCCACCTGTGGTGTGGCGTTCAAGCGGCAGCGTGAGGCGTATCACGGTTCCGTAGCCTGGGCCTGATTCCACCAGGCATTGACCCTGAAGTTGTTTGGCCCGGCCCTTCATGCTGGCCATGCCGTGGCCTTTGTCGAGCCGGCCGTCCAGCTCAACCGGGATGCCTTTGCCGTTGTCCTGGATGACGAGCTGAAAGTCGCCATTGGCGATCACGCAGCGCACCGAGCACTGCGATGCGCCGCTGTGTTTGATGATGTTGCTCACTGCCTCACGCAGGATGCGGGTGGTCTGCACATAGGCGCGCGACGACAGGGTCTGCGGCACGTCGTCGTCGTGCGGCGCGCTCCACTCGCCTTGCACGCCCGATTGCGTCAGCCGCGACACCACCTCGGCCCGCCAATCGCCCAGCGCGTCGATCAGTTTCACCGGCTTGCCGGTGAGGCCGCGCACCGACAAGCGCATCTCCTCCAGCGCCTCACGCGCCAGCGTGCTGATGCGCTCACTGTCACTGGTGTGCACGATGGTCAGCAGCTTGGCGCCCAGGTCGTCATGCAGATCGGCGGCAATGCGCTTTCGCTCGCGCTCGGTCACCTGCTCCACCTTCAACTCAGACAGTTGGGTGAAGTTGCGCTCGATCTGCGCGGTGGCCTCGCGGATGCGCACCTCCAGCTCGGCGCGGTTTTGCTCGGCGGTCTGAAAGGCCCGGCCGTATTGCTGCACCAGCCGCAGGCCGAGCGCCAGAAACCCCAGCGCCGGCAGCAGCTCGGCGACGTAGCCGATGCGCGCGTCCAGCGCCAGCGCCTGGGTGGCAAAGCCCACGCCCAGCGACAAGCCGAGCAAGCCCAGCAGCGCTGACATCGACCAGAACTGCCGGCTGTGCTGGCGCCGCGCCTCGGCCAGGTAGAACACGGCGGCGGTGACGATCTGCGCGCCCAGCAGCAGCTTCCAGAGCCCGGCGGTGGTGTACAGCCGCGCAGGGCCGGCGGCCCACAAGGTGAGCGGCATCAGCAGGCATTGCAGCGGCAGCGCGATGTTCAACCAGTGCAGCCGGCGCTCGGCGTAGCGCATCAAGAATTGCACCGCCGCCAGCGCGATGAAGCTCAGCAGAGATGCCAGCGCCAGCTCAACCGCCCAGTTGCTGACCGGCAGTGCCGACACCCACAGCCGCGCCAGCAGCAGCGACCAGCCCACCATCAGCGCGCCAAAGTAGGCCAGATGGCTTTGCGCCCGGTTGAACCAGCCCATGACAAACATGAAGCTGCCCATCAGCACCAGCGCGCCGCTCATCACCTCGGGCAGGCGGATCGCAAAAATCAGCCGCCGGGTGTGGTGGGCGGCCATCAAGTCATACGGGCCAAACTCGACCGCCGACAGCCCGCCGGCCCGCTGGCGCGAACTGACCTCATTCAAGGCATAGCCCATCAACCGCAAATCCAGCGTGTTGGGCCCGGCTTGCAGCAGCGCGGCTGGCACCGGCACCAGTTGGGGCCGGTGGCAATTGCGGGTGACCGGCTCGGCAAACCGGCCACCGTCGTGGATCAGCCGGCCATTCAGCCGCACTTGCAGCACATTGCAGGCGCGCTCGATGTACAGGCCAAACAGCGGATCGGGCACGGCGGCGGGCTCGGCCAGCACCGGCGGGTTGAGTGTCAACCGGTAGGTCACCACGCCGCGCAGGCCGGGCCGGCGGGTCGACCAATCGTCGGGCAGGGTGACGGCCCGGGCATCGGCCCAGTCGGGCGGCGCCAGGCTGTTTTCGCCCAGGTTTTCAGCCAACATCACCGCCTGCGTCAGCCATTGCACCTGGGCCAGCGCCGGCGCTGCGGGCAAGGCCAGCCCGAACAAACAGGCCGCAGCCTGCCAGATACGGCGCCCGGGCGCATGCGGCAGGCAGCGCCTGGCGAGGCGACAAAACAGACGGTGGGCAGACATGGCGGGTGATTGTCTGGCAAGCAAACGCCAGCGCTTCATCGGAGAATCCGGGGCTTCTGCCCACCATTTGCGCACTTCAGCGCGGCCCTTTGTGATCCTCCGGCACGATTTCAAACCCACCGACAACACCCGCCTGGCCCATCTGAGCGGCGCCCTGGATGCGCATTTGCGCACCATCGAGGCCACGCTGTCGGTGCGCATCAGCCGCCGCGAAAGCGCTTTCCGCATCGAAGGCGGGCGCTTCGAGGCCGGGCGCGCGCTAACGCTGTTGCAAGCGCTGTACCAGCGCGCCGCCCGCCCGATCCCGGCCGAAACCCTGCAACTGGCGTTGGTGGAGGCGCGCACGCTGCCGGCGCTGGACGCCGTGGCTGCCGATGCCCTGCCGCCCGGCGCCGACGCCATCCAGTTGCACACCCGCCGCAGTGACTTGCGCGGCCGCACGCCCAGCCAGGTTGAGTACCTGCACAACATCCTGGGCCACGACATCACCTTCGGCATCGGCCCGGCCGGCACCGGCAAGACCTTCCTGGCGGTGGCCTGCGCGGTGGACGCGCTGGAGCGCAGCAGCGTGCAGCGCATCGTGCTCACCCGCCCGGCGGTGGAGGCCGGTGAAAGGCTGGGTTTTTTGCCAGGCGATCTGACGCAGAAGGTCGATCCCTACCTGCGCCCGCTGTACGACGCGCTGTACGACTTGATGGGTGCAGAGCGGGTGGCCAGCGCTTTCGAGAAGGGCCAGCTTGAGATCGCGCCGCTGGCCTTCATGCGCGGCCGCACGTTGAACCATTCGTTTGTCATCCTCGATGAGGCGCAGAACACCACGCCCGAGCAGATGAAGATGTTCTTGACGCGCATCGGCTTTGGTTCGCGGGCGGTGATCACCGGCGACGCCAGCCAGGTGGATTTGCCGCGCGGCGCCACCAGCGGGCTGGCGCAGGCGGTGGCGGTGCTGGCAGGCGTCAACGGCATCGCGTTTTCGCATTTCACGTCGGTCGATGTGGTGCGCCACCCGCTGGTGGCGCGCATCGTCGAGGCCTATGACGCGGCCAAATCGGCCAGCGTGGCGTCGTCGTGAGCCGGGCGCCGCGCCCGCCGCTCGCGCTGTCACTGCAATTTGCCGACGCCCGCCACCGGGCGCTGCTGCCGCGTCACCAGGTGGCCCGCTGGCTGCGCGCCGCGCTGGATTTGCCGGGTGAGATCACCGTGCGCATCGTCGGTGACGCCGAAGGCCAGGCGCTGAACCGCGACTACCGGGGCAAGGACTACGCCACCAACGTGCTCACCTTCGACTACGCGCAAACCCCGGTGGTGGTGGCCGATCTGGTGCTGGCAGCAGGCGTGGTAGAGCGTGAAGCGGCCGAGTTGGGGATTGCGGTGGCGGCGCACTACGCCCACCTGCTGGTGCACGGCGCGCTGCATGCGCAAGGGCATGACCATGAAGACGACGCCGAGGCGGCGCTGATGGAGCGGCGGGAGACTGCGATTTTGCGGGGCTTGGGGTTGCGCGATCCTTATGCGCTTTGAGGCCCATCGCCCCACCTCACCCCTGCCGCAATTGGCGCGCCGCGTCCAACGCAAAGTAGGTCAGCACGCCATCGGCGCCGGCCCGCTTGAAGGCCAGCAATGACTCCATCATCACCGCGTCATGGTCAAGCCAGCCATTGGCGGCGGCGGCCTTGAGCATCGCGTACTCACCGCTCACCTGGTAGACAAACGTCGGCATGCGGAACTCGTCTTTGACCCGGCGCACGATGTCGAGGTAGGGCATGCCGGGCTTGACCATCACCATGTCGGCGCCCTCGGCGATGTCGAGTGCCACCTCGCGCAGCGCCTCGTCGCTGTTGCCCGGGTCCATCTGATACGCTTTTTTGTCGCTTTTGCCCAAGTTGGCGGCCGAGCCCACCGCGTCGCGGAACGGGCCATAAAACGCGCTGGCAAACTTGGCGCTGTAGGCCATGATGCGGGTATGGATATGGCCATGCGCCTCCAGCGCCTGGCGGATGGCGCCGATGCGGCCGTCCATCATGTCGCTGGGTGCCACGATGTCCACCCCGGCCTCGGCCTGCACCAGCGCTTGTTGGGTCAACACCGCCACCGTCACATCGTTCAGGATGTAGCCGGTCTCGTCCAGCAGGCCGTCCTGGCCGTGTGAGGTGAACGGGTCGAGCGCCACATCGGTCAGCACGCCGAGCTGTGGAAACCGGTCTTTGATCGCCCGCACCGCGCGCGGCACCAGGCCGTCGGGATTGGTGGCTTCGCGGCCGTCGGGCGTCTTGAGGGCGGCAGCTATCACCGGAAACAGCGCCATCACCGGCACGCCCAGCGCCACACACTGCTCGGCCAGCGGCAGCAGCCGATCAATCGACAGCCGCTGCACGCCCGGCATGCTGGCCACATCGTGGGCCTGGCCGTGGCCGTCCAGCACAAACACCGGAAAGATCAGGTCACTGGCATGCAGCCGGTGCTCACGCACCAGCTCGCGGGTAAAGGCGTCGCGGCGCAGGCGGCGCGGGCGGCTGGCTGGGAAGGCGGGCAGGCGGTGCGTGGTCATGACGGGGCTATCCGGTGGGCGGGTTTTATGGCGGGGTGGCGCCGCTGGGCTTTGCAGGCCAGGCAGCGTAGCGGCAACTGGGCCGGACGGTGGGCGTGGGGGCAACATTTTGGTGCGTCCGCGCGTGAAACCTGCCGTTACAACCCAGGCCAGTCTGCTAATATCGATTCGGGTTGCATGTCGCAAGACGTGCGCCCCCTGCTTTTCCTCCCTGAGCAGGTGCCCCAGCGCTTCAATGCGTCAAGGCTTACCACCCCAGTCCTGGTGACTGGGGTTCTTTTTTGGGCCGACGGATTTGGCTCCGCAGCCAGCCCCCAGCCCCACTCGGCCCGGGCCGCCGCAAGAACAGCAGCGCCGCGATAATTGATCGATGAGCACGCCGTACCTCTGGATCAAGGCTTTCCACCTCGTTTTTATCGCCGGTTGGTTTGCCGGCTTGTTTTACCTGCCGCGCCTGTTTGTCAACCTGGCGATGGTGCCGGCCGACAGCCATGCCGAGCGTGAGCGGCTGCTGCTGATGGCACGCAAGCTGTACCGCTTCACCAACTTGCTGATGCTGGCGGCGCTGGGGCTGGGCTTCTGGCTCTGGTTGGGCTACGGCGCCGGGCGCTTCTCGGGCAGTTACTGGCTGCATGCCAAGCTGCTGGGCGTGGTGGCGGTGATCGGCTATCTGCACCTGTGCCGGGGCCATCTGCGCCGCTTCGAGCGCTTTGAGAACCGCCGCAGCCACCGCTGGTTTCGGCTGTTCAACGAGGTGTCGGTGCTGCTGTTTGCCGCCATCGTGGTGCTGGCGGTGGTCAAGCCGTTCTGACCCCACCCCCACCCCCGGGCCGGGCCGGCTCGATGCGCAGCCCCCGGGCCGTTCACCGCAGCTCGGCCGTGCCGCTGGGCTGGGCCTGGGCGGCGCTGATCGTCTACGCCAGCCTGTTTCCGTTCAGCGGCTGGCGCTGGCCGCCCGGCGTGGCGCTGTGGGAGTTGCTGCGCCTGCCCTGGCCGCGCTACTTCATCCCGTTCGACATCATCAGCAACCTGCTGGCCTACGCACCGCTGGGCTTGCTGGCGGTGGTGGCGCGGCTGCGCCACGGCGCGCCGCTGGCCCGCGCGCTGGCTGGCGCACTGCTGCTGGGCACAGGCTTGTCGTATGCGATGGAGCTGACCCAGCAGTGGCTGCCGCAGCGGGTGCCGTCGGCACTCGACTGGCTGCTCAACAGCGCAGGCGCCAGCCTGGGCGCCCTGCTGGCGCTGCTGGCGCTGCGCCTGGGCCTGTTGCGGCGCTGGCAGGCGGCCCGTGAGCGCTGGCTGGAGCACGGCAACGGTGGCGCGCTGGCCCTGCTGGTGCTGTGGCCGGCGGCACTGCTATTCCCAACGCCCACCCCGCTGGGCGTGGGCCAGGTGGGGGAGGTGTTGCGCGCCTGGCTGGCCGACGGCCTGGTGGACGTGCCCTGGGCCGCACCGCTGTCGGACTGGCTGGCCTCGGCGACCGCCCCGGTGCGGCCGCTGTCGCCGCTGGCCGAGGGTCTGGCGGTGCTGCTGGGGCTGCTGTCACCGTGCTTGCTGGCGTATTCGGCGGCGCGTCCGGGCTGGCGCCGTATCGGCCTGGCGCTGGGTGCGGCCGGGGCGGCGGTGCTGGTCACCACCTTGTCCACCGTGCTCAATTTCGGGCCCGACCATGCGCTGGCCTGGCGCAGCGCCGGCACTGCCGTGGCGCTGGGCCTGGCGCTGGGCCTGGCGCTGGCGGGCGCCTGGCTGCCGCCCCGCCTGGCCGGGGCGCTGGCGCTGGTGGCCATCACCGGCCTGGTGGTGCTGGTGCACCTGGCGCCCACCGACCCGTACTTTGCGCAAAGCCTGCACGGCTGGGAGCAGGGGCGGTTTGTGCGCTTCCACGGCCTGGCGCAGTGGGTGGGCTGGCTGTGGCCGTATGCCGCGCTGGCCTGGCTGGTGGGGCGGCTGGCGTCGCGCTGACCGGCCGCAGTAATTCGGGTTTGTACGTAGCTCCCTACAATCCAGCCCCCATGAGCTATTACCGCCACCACATCTTCTTTTGTCTCAACCAGCGCAGCAAAGGCGAGGCCTGCTGCGCCGACCAGGGCGCACAAGCCGCGTTTGACCACTGCAAAAAGCGCGTCAAGGCCGAGGGCCTGGCGGGCGAAGGCGGTGTGCGGGTGAACAAGGCCGGCTGCCTGGACCGCTGCGCCGGCGGCCCGGTGGCGGTGGTCTACCCGGACGAGACCTGGTACACCTTTGTCGATGCCGCCGATGTGGATGAGATCGTCGAATCGCACCTGAAAAACGGCCAGGTGGTTGAGCGCCTGCGCTTAGGGCCTGACGTGGGCCGGTGACGGCACCACGCCCTTCTCTTTTTTCTGCCTTTTCCGGATCCCGATGAAACGACTGATTGGCTTTTTGCTGGCTGTTTTTGCCTTGACCGTGGCCAGCGTGCCGCCCGCGCTGGCCCAAACCCCGCAGCCGCCCGAGGTGGCGGCCAGGGCCTACTGGCTGCTGGATGTGGGCAGTGACCAAGTGCTGGCCGAGCGCGCCGCCGACGCGCAGGCCGACCCGGCGTCACTGACCAAACTGATGACGGCCTGGCTGGTGTTTGATGCGCTGAAGGCCAACAAATTGACGCTGACACAGACCCTGCCGGTGTCGCTGCGCGCCTGGGCCGAGCGCAAAGGCGGTGGCTCCTTGATGTTCATCGACCCAAAGATGACGCCCAAGGTGGATGAGTTGCTGCGCGGCATGGTGGCCGTCTCGGGCAATGATGCGGCGGTGGCGCTGGCCGAGGGCGTGGCCGGATCGCTGGACGGGTTTGTGGCGATGATGAACCGCCAGGCCCTGGCCTGGGGGCTGAAGAACACCCAGTTCAAGAACGTCACCGGGCTGACCGAGGCCGGCCACTACAGCTCAGCCCGCGACATGGGCCTGATCGCGGCGCACGTGCTGCGCGACTTCCCGGACGACTACGCCCGCTACTACTCGCTGCGCAACTACACCTTCAACAACATCAAGCAAGACAACCGCAACATGCTGCTGGGCCGTGATCCGGCGGTGGACGGCATGAAGACCGGCTACACCGACGCAGCGGGCTATTGCCTGATCGCCAGCGCCCAGCGTGACCTGCCCAACGGCAAACGCCGCTTGCTGAGTGTGGTGATGGGTGCGGTGTCCCGCGAGGGCCGGGCCAATGAGAGCCAGAAGCTGCTGAACTGGGGCTACACCGCCTGGGACGCGGTGCGGCTGTTCGAGGCCGGCAAGCCAGTGGCGCAAGTGCCGGTGTGGAAGGGCCAGCAGGCCACCGCGTCACTGGGCGCTGCGCAGGCGATGGTGGTGACGGTGCCCAAGGGCGAGGGCGACAAGCTAAAGACCATGATCTCGCGCACCGACCCGCTGGTCGCCCCGCTGGCCAAAGGGCAGCGCGTGGGCACGCTCGACGTCAGCAGCGCCGCCGGCAGCAAGATCGCCAGCCTGCCGCTGGTGGTGCTGGACGCCGTGCCGCAGGCCGGCTGGCTGGGCCGGGCCTGGGACGCGATCCGGCTGTGGATCAAGTAGCGCCCCGATGGCCGGCCAGCGCGCCGCGCCGCCCGGCCATCGGCTAAGCTGCCCCGTCACCTCCAAAAGGGCCGCCATGACCATGCTCCCCGACACCCTCTGCCACTTGAACGGCCAGACGCTGCCGCTCTGCGACGCCAAGATATCGGTGCTCGACCGGGGCTTCATCTTCGGTGATGGCATTTATGAGGTGATCCCCGTCTACGGCCGGCGGCTGTTCCGCTTTGATGAGCACATGGCGCGGCTGTCGCGCAACCTGGCCAAGCTGCGCATCGACAACCCGCACGCCAGCGCCGGCTGGCTGGCGCTGGTGCGGGCGCTGGTGGCCGCCCAGCCAGCCGCCGATCAATTGGCCTACATCCAGATCACCCGGGGCGTGGCACTGCGCGACCATGTGATGCCCTTGGGGCTCACGCCCACGGTATTTGCGATGACCAGCCCGATGAAGCCACCGTCGGCCGAGTTGCGCCACCACGGCGTGGCCTGCATCAGCGCGCGCGATTTCCGCTGGGAGCGGGGCGACATCAAAAGCATCTCGCTGCTGGGCAATGTGCTGGCGCGGCAGATGTCGGCCGACCACGGCGCGGCCGAGACGGTGATGTTCCGCGACGGCTGGTTGACCGAGGCGTCAACCAGCAATGTCTGGGTGGTGCATGAGGGCGCGCTGCTGGGCCCGCCCAAAGGTGAGCATGTGCTGGAAGGCATCCGCTACGAGCTGCTGGCCGAGCTGTGCGAGGAGGTAGGCATTGCCTACAACCTGCGGCCGATTGCCGAGGCCGATGTGCGGTCGGCCGATGAGCTGATGCTCAGCTCGGCCACCAAAGAGGTGCTGGCCATCACCCGGCTGGACAACGAGCTGGTGGGCCACGGCGCGCTGCGCGGCAAGCCAGGGCCGGTGTACTCGCGTTTGTACGAGGCCTACCAGCGCGCCAAGGCCGAGCAGTCGATCTGAGTCGGCTGGCCCGCCTGCCTCGCAACCCACGCCGTGTGAACCACCATGTCGCCTGAAAAACCAAGCGCCGGCTCCGCAGCGCCGCGCGCAAATCCGGCCGGCACAGCGCACCGATTGCCAGCCGACATCCCGCTGGAACATTCGCTGATCGACTACCCCTGCGCCTTCCCGATCAAGGTGATGGGGCCGCAGGTGGACGGCTTTGTCGAGGCCATGCTGGCTGTGGCGCGGCAGTTCGACCCCGATTTTGATGCCGGCACACTGGCGCAGCGGCCCAGCAGCGGCGGCCGCTACCTGGGCCTGACGCTCACCGTCTGGGCCACCAGCCGCCAGCAACTGGATGATTTGTACCGCGCGCTGTCGGGCCACCCGATGGTCAAAGTGGTGTTGTAAGCCCCTGGCTGGCATGAAGACCGTCACCCTGGGCCGCCAGCCTTGGGCGATCACCGCCCAGGCGATGCGCGATTTCACCGACGCCCGCACGCCCGACACGCCGGACGAAATCTGGCTGGTTGAGCACGACCCCGTTTACACCCAGGGCCTGGCCGGCAAGCCCGAGCACCTGCTGGATGCCGGCCCCATCCCGGTGCTGGCCAGCAACCGGGGTGGCCAGATCACCTACCACGGCCCGGGCCAGGTGGTGGCCTATGCGCTGATCGATCTGCGGCGCCAGGGCATCTACATCAAAGAATACGTTTACCGCGTTGAGCAGGCGGTGCTGCGGGTGCTGGAAGCGCACCAAGTCACCGGCCACCGCGTGGCCGGCGCACCCGGCATTTATGTGCGGCTGGCCGACCCGCACGGCCATGCCGCGCTCACCGGCCCAGCGCCGGGCGACGACGCATTTCGCGGCCTGGGCAAGATCGCCGCGCTCGGCATCAAGGTCAGCCGGCACTGCACCTACCACGGCGTGGCGCTGAATGTGGCGATGGACCTGGCGCCGTTTGCCGGCATCAACCCCTGTGGCTATGCGGGCCTGACCACGGTAGACCTGGCCAGTCTCGGGGTTTGTACGGATTGGCCCACCGTGGCGCGACAATTGGGCCAGCGGCTGGCGGCCCAGTTCTCGCCTTGAAGCCCGGCCAGCCAACCCCACGCACCGCCCGGAACCACCGACCATGAGCACCGAAAACGTCGTCCACCTTGCGCAAGACAGCGCCCGCTACGACGCCAGCGCCAAGCAAAAAGCGCAAGCCAAGACGGCGCGCATCCCGATCAAGATCGTGCCGGCCGAGCTGTTGAAAAAGCCAGCCTGGATCCGCGTCAAGGCCGGCTCGCCCAGCACCCGGTTCTACGAGATCAAGCAGATCCTGCGTGAGCACCAACTGCACACCGTCTGCGAGGAGGCCAGTTGCCCCAACATCGGTGAATGTTTTGGCAATGGCACGGCCACCTTCATGATCATGGGCGACAAGTGCACCCGGCGCTGCCCGTTTTGCGATGTCGGCCACGGCCGGCCCGACCCGCTGGACGCCAATGAGCCGGCCAACCTGGCCAAAACCATCGCCGCGCTGCGCCTCAAATACGTGGTGATCACCAGCGTGGACCGGGATGACCTGCGCGACGGCGGCGCCGGCCATTTTGTCGACTGCATCCAGCAGGTGCGGGCGCTGTCGCCGGCCACCCGGATCGAGATCCTGGTGCCTGACTTTCGCGGTCGCGACGACCGCGCGCTGCAAATCCTGCAAGCCGCGCCGCCCGATGTGATGAACCACAACCTCGAAACCGCGCCGCGTTTGTACAAAGAAGCGCGGCCGGGCAGTGACTACCAGTTCAGCCTGAACTTGCTGAAAAAATTCAAGGCGCTGCACCCGGATGTGCCGACCAAAAGCGGCCTGATGGTGGGCCTGGGTGAGACCGATGACGAGATTCTGGAGGTGATGCGCGACATGCGCGCCCACCACATCGACATGCTCACCATCGGCCAGTACCTGGCGCCGTCAGGCCACCACCTGCCGGTGCGGCGCTATGTGCATCCCGACACCTTCAAGATGTTCGAGGCCGAGGCGCGGGCGATGGGCTTCAGCCACGCCGCCATCGGCGCGATGGTGCGCAGCAGCTACCACGCCGACAAGCAGGCGGCCGAGGCTGGCGTCAGTATGGTGAGTCAGAAGATAACGTGAAAAGTCATAAGTAGGCGAGAAAAATCAGAAGTCAAATCTGAGGGTTACGAGGTAGATGCATCAGGCGAGAGATCATCTTCCTGACCTCCGGATTTCCGTTTTCCCCCCGGGGGAGGCGATCTGGCGCGTAGATTGG
>JANLOP010000016.1:0-8525 GCA_031366635.1 Betaproteobacteria bacterium
GGCAGGTAGCGGCCGGCCTGGCGCATCAGCCACACCGGCGTGTAGTCAGTCGGCTGGCGCAAACAGGCGCGCAGGAAAGTGTCGTTTTGCAGCGGTGAATTCATCGCCGGATTATCGTGGCCGGCCCCTGGCACGCCTCTCCGGCCATGCCCTTGGCCGCTTGATCGGGCGGCCACAGCCCTCAGCTATGCTGCGGCGCAAGTGCGCTTTGCACGGAGGGAGTCTGCATGTCACGTTCAAATTTTCGCTCGGCGCCACGCGCGGCACTGGCTGCGGCCACACTGGGCTCGGCCCTGCTGCTGTCGGGTTGTGGTTACAACGACTTCCAGCGTTTGGATGAAGATGTCAAAGGCGGCTGGGCCGAGGTGCTGAACCAGTACCAGCGGCGCAGTGACCTGATCCCCAACATCGTGGCCACCGTCAAGGGTGAGGCCGGTTTTGAGCAAGACACCCTCACCAAAGTGATCCAGGCCCGCGCGGCGGCCACCAGCATCCAGGCCACGCCCGAGCTGGTGAACAACCCCGAGGCTTTCAAGAAGTTTCAGGATGCGCAAGGCCAGCTCACCGGCGCGCTGAGCCGGCTGATGGTGGTCAGCGAGCAATACCCCAACCTGAAGGCGAATGCGGCTTTCCAGGATTTGCGGGTGCAACTGGAAGGCACCGAGAACCGCATCACCGTGGCGCGCAACCGCTACATCAAGACGGTGCAGCAGTACAACGTGCTGACGCGCAGCTTTCCCACCAACCTGACGGCGATGATATTCAGCTACGCCGTCAAGCCCAGCTTCACCGTGGCCAATGAGGCGGCCATCAGCACGCCGCCGGCGGTGAGCTTCGACAAGCCGGCCAGCAAGTGATGCGGAGCCCGGCTTGAGCTGGCTGCACACCCTGCGGCTGCCCCGGCTGGGCGGGGCGCCGGCTTGGGCGTCATCCTGGGCGCTGGTTTTAGGTTTGCTTTGGGGGGCGCTCGTCAGTCTGGGCGCTCAAGCCCAGGCGGTGCAAGCCGTGCCCGCGCTCAGCGCCCGGGTGGTCGATAGCGCCGGGCTGCTCAGCGCCGACCAACGCGCCGCGCTGGAACAAAAGCTGGCCGCCTTTGAGGCCCAGGCCGGGCCGCAGATCGTGCTGTTGCTGGTGGCCAGCACCCAGCCCGAGGACATCGCCAGCTATGCCCAGCGGGTGGGCGATGCCTGGAAGATCGGCCGCCGCACGGTGGGTGATGGCATCCTGCTGCTGGTGGCGCGCGACGACCGCAAAGTGCGCATCGAGGTGGCCAAGGCGCTGGAGGGCGCGGTGCCCGATCTGGCGGCGCGCCAGATCATCGACCGGCTGATCACCCCGGCCTTCAAGCGCGGTGACTACGCGGCGGGGCTGGACGCAGGCATCGACGGCCTGATCGCCCGGGTGCGCGGTGAGGGCCTGCCGGCGCCCACACCAGCGCCCGGTGCCGGCCACAGCGGCAACGGCGGTGGCGGCTTCGACTGGCAGGCCTTGGCCCTCTTTTTCTTTGTCGGCGTGCCGGTGGTGGGCGGTGTGTTGTCGTCGCTGCTGGGCCGCAAGCTGGGCTCGGTGGTCACGGCCGGCGGCACCGGTGCGCTGGCCTGGGGCTTGAGCACCAGCGCGGTGGTGGCCGGGGTGGCGGGGCTGGTGGCGCTGCTGCTGGTGGGCGTGATGGGCGTGGGCTCATCGGGGCGCGGCCCGGGGGGCCGAGGCGGGCTGGGCGGGGCGCTGGGTGGCCTGTCGGGGGTGCTTCTGGGTGGCGGCGGTTTTGGCGGCGGCAGATCGGGCGGGGGCGGTGGGTTCCGCTCGGGCGGCGGCGGTGATTTTGGCGGCGGCGGTGCGTCGGGGGGCTGGTGATGGGGCGCATCTCAAGGTTGCTCAAACACCGCTGGACCGACGATGCCGACTTGCGCCGCGCGCTGCCGGCCGACGCCCTGGCCCGCATCGAGGCCAGGGTGGCGTCCAGTGAGCGCGGGCACAGCGGTGAGATCCACGTCAGCGTCGAGGCCGGCCTGCCGCTGTCGTACCTGTGGCAGGGCTTGACCGCACGGCATCGGGCCATCACCTTGTTTGGCAAATTGCGGGTCTGGGACACCGAGCACAACAACGGCGTGCTGGTCTACCTGCTGCTGGCAGATCGCGCCATCGAGATCGTGGCCGACCGGGGGGTGGACCGGTGGGTGCCCGCAGCGCAGTGGCAGGCGCTGCTGGCGCCGATGCAGCAGGCCTTCCGGGACGGCCGGTTTGAAGCCGGGCTGGGCCAGGCCATCAGCGCCATCGACGCGCTGCTGCTGCAGCACTTTGCGCTGGCGCCCGGCCAGACCAACCCCGACGAATTGCCGAACCGGCCTGATTTGCGCTAATCAGGCCCTTGCCACGCGGCGTCGTGCAGCCGCCGCCAGGCGTCGAGCGTCCACCCTGGCCGGGACGGACAGTACGCCAGCGGCGCCCCGGTCACCGGGCCTACCCGGATGGGCGCTGGCCCGGATATCGCTAGCATCGCTAGCATCGCGACAACCCGGCGGGCCGCGGGGCCGCCCAGCGCAGCGCAGCGCAGCGCCGAATCCTGCGACAACCCGCTGCAAACCCGCCGCAAGCTTGCCGCAAACGCCCCCCACCCGGCAGAAAGCAAATCAACATGCAAGAAGAACAGCAATTGCGTGTCCTGATCGACGACGTGCGCAGCGGCAAATTGCCGCGCCGGGGCTTTATCCAGCACCTGGTGGGCCTGGGGCTGACGGCGCCGATGGCGTCGATGCTGTTGATGCAGGCCGGCGTGGCGCAAAGCCAGCCGTCCCCGGCCTACAAGCCCACCCAACGCGGCGGTGGCGGCACGCTCAAAGTGCTGTGGTGGCAGGGTGCCACCTTGCTGCAACCGCACTTTGCCACCGGCACCAAAGACCAGGAGGGCTCACGCATCTTCTACGAGCCGCTGGCCTGCTGGGACAACGACGGCAACCTGGTGCCCATTCTGGCCGCCGAGGTGCCCACGCAGGGCAACGGCGGCCTGTCGGCCGACGGCAAAACCGTCATCTGGAAGTTGAAGAAAGGCGTGACCTGGCACGACGGCCAGCCCTTTACCGCCGACGACTGTGTGTTCACCTGGCAGTACGCGGCCGACCCGGCCACCGCCGCCGTGACGATTGGCGTGTTCAAGGATGTGAAGGTCGAGAAAATCGACTCGCACAGCATCCGCGTCATTTTTGCCAAGGCCACGCCGTTCTGGGCCACGGCGTTCTGCGCGGCCGAGGGCATGGTGATCCCCAAGCACCTTTTTGCAGCGTATACCGGCGCCAAATCACGCGAGGCGCCCAACAACTTGAAGCCGGTGGGCACCGGGCCGTACAAGTTCGTTGATTTCAAGCCTGGCGACATGGTGCGCGGTGAGATCAACACGAATTACCACATGGCGAACCGGCCGTACTTTGATGCGATCGAGATGAAGGGCGGCGGCGACGCCACATCGGCTGCCCGCGCCGTGCTGCAAACCGGTGAGTTCGACTACGCCTGGAACTTGCAGGTGGAGGACGAAATACTGAAAAAAATGGAGGCCAGCGGCAAGGGCAAAGCCGTGATCGTGCCGAGTGGCGACATCGAGTTCATGCATCTCAACCCCACCGACCCGTATACCGAGGTGGACGGTGAGCGGGCCAGCATCAAGACCAAACACTTTGCCTTCACTGACCCGGCGGTGCGCCAGGCGATGGCGCTGCTGGTCGACCGCCAAGGCATGCAAGACTTCATCTACGGCCGCACGGGTGTGGCCACCGCCAATTTCTTGAACGCGCCGCAGCGGGTGCGCTCACCCAACACCCGGTTTGAGTTCAGTGTGGACAAGGCCAACCAGATTCTGGACGGCGCCGGCTGGAAGAAGGGCGCTGACGGCGTGCGCGAGAAAGACGGCAAAAAACTCAAGCTGGTGCACCAGACCTCGATCAACGGCACGCGCCAAAAAGAGCAGGCCATCATCAAGCAGGCCTGCCAGAAGGCCGGCATCGAGCTGGAGCTGAAATCGATCACCGGCTCGGTGTTTTTCTCCAGCGATGTCGGCAACCCCGACACCTACGGCAAGTTCTGGTGCGACATCCAGATGTACACCACCACGATGACGCAGCCCGACGCCGAGCGCTTCATGGACCAGTACCTGAGCTGGGAAATCTCGGCCAAAGCCAACAAATGGCAGGGCCGCAACATCAGCCGCTGGCGCAGCGACGAGTACGACAAGGCCTTCCGCGCCGCCGAGGTCGAGCTTGACCCGGTCAAGCGCGCGGCGCTGTTCATCCGCATGAACGACCTGGTGATCAAGGACGGCTTTGTCATCCCGCTGATCAGCCGGCCCCGGGTGCGCGGTGTGGCCAGCAAGCTGGTGACGACATTGACGGGTTGGGATCTCGATTTTTCGGGCCTGCAAAACTGGTACCGCGAGGCTTGATCGGCAGCCAAACGAATGGCATGAATGACATGAATGGCACTGGCCTCACGGGTGGCACGGATGCGCCGGACACCTGAGCCCAACGCCGCTCTTCGCACCTCAACCAACGGCAGGTGAAAAGCATGACTGAAATCGAATTACGCGCTCAAGTTCACTTGGTGCGGCAGGGCGATTTGGCCCGGCGGGCCTTTATTCAGCGCATGGCAGCACTGGGCGTGTCGGCACCGCTGGCCTGCGCGATGCTGGCATCGCGCAGGCCCAGACCGTGCCGGCCTACAAGCCGACCCAACGCGGTGGCGGCGGCGCGCTCAAGCTGCTGTTCTGGCAAGGGCCGACGCTGCTCAATCCGCATTTCGGCACCGGCGCCAAAGACCTGGAAGGTTGCCGCCTGTTCTACGAATCACTGATGCGCTACGACGCCGACGGCGGCAGGGTGCCGGTGCTGGCGGCCGAGATGCCCAGCCGCGACAACGGCGGCATTGCGGCTGATGGCAAGTCCGTCGTGTGGACGTTGAAGAAAGGCGTGAGCTGGCACGATGGCAAGCCCTTCACCGCCGATGACGTGGTCTTCAACTGGTTGTACGCCACCGACCCGGCGACTGCGTCCACCACAGCCGGGCTGTATGAGAACGTCAAGGCCATCGAGCGGGTGGACAGCCACAGCGTGCGCGTGGTGTTCGAGAAGGCGACACCGTTGTGGGCGCGCTACGGCGCGTTGCAACTGATCCCCAAACACCTGTTTGAGGCCTACAAGGGTGCCAGGTCGCGTGAGGCGCCGGCCAACCTCAAGCCGGTGGGCACCGGCCCATACCGCTTTGTCGATTTCAAGCCGGGTGATCTTGTGCGTGGCGAGTTGAACCCCGCCTACCACATGCCGAACCGGCCGCACTTCGACACAGTCGAGCTCAAAGGCGGTGGCGACGCCACGTCGGCAGCGCGCGCCGTGATCCAGACCGGCGAGTACGACTTCGGCTGGAACCTGCAGGTTGAAGACGAGGTGCTAAAGCGCATGGAGGCCGGCGCCAAGGGGCGCGTCGTGATCAACGCCAGCGGTGACGTCGAGCTCATCCAGCTCAACATGGCCGACCCCGGCACCGAGCTGGACGGCGAGCGCGCGAACCCGAAGTCGCGCCACCCGGTATTGAGTGACCTTTTGGTTCGGCAGGCACTGGCCTTGCTGTTCGACCGCAAGGGCGTGCAGGAGTTTGTTTATGGCCGCACGGGGGTGGCCACCGCCAACATCCTGAACAACCCTCAGCCGTACAACAGCCCGAACACAAGAAGCGAGCACAGCGTCGACAAGGCCAATGCGCTGCTTGACGCCGCCGGCTGGCGGCGGGGCACAGACGGCCTGCGTGAGAAGGGCGGCCGCAAGCTCAAGCTGGTGTTTCAGACCTCGATCAATTCAGTGCGCCAAAAGGTGCAGGCGATCTTCAAACAGGCTTGCGGCAAGGCCGGCATTGAGGTCGAACTCAAGGCGGTGACGGCGTCGGTGTTCTTCTCCAGCGACGTGGCCAACCCCGACACCCACGGCAAGTTCTGGGCCGACTTGCAGATGTACGCTGCCGCCGGCCGGGCGCCCGACCCCGACCGCTTCATGCAGTGGTTTGTGTCGTGGGAGGCCTCTAGCAAGGCCAACAAGTGGCTCGGCCTGAACCGTGGGCGCTGGCTCAACGATGACTATGACCGGCTTTACAAGGCGTCCGACAACGAGTTCGACCCGGTCAAGCGCGCCGCAATCTTCATCCGCATGAATGACTTGATCTGCAACGACAACGCGGTCATCCCTGTCGTCTATCGCCCGTCGGTGCATGGCCTGGCGCGCAATATCAACGCGCCGCTGTCGGGCTGGGACAATGCCTTGAGCGGCCTGTACGACTGGTACCGCGAAGCCTGATCTGCAAAGAGCCACCGCTTGGGCCCCTACCTGCTGCGCCGCCTGCTGTTTGCGGTGCCCAGCCTGCTGGGCATCAGCGTGGTGCTGTTCACCGTGCTGGCGCTGGCGCCGGGTGATCCGTTTGGCGAGATGGCGCTCAACCCCAACATTCCGGTGGAGGTGCGCGAGGCGCTGCGCAAGAAGTTTGGCCTGGATGACCCGGTGTGGCAGCGCTACTTCCGCTGGCTGGCCGCGATGCTGCAAGGTGATTGGGGCTTCTCGTTCATCAGTCGGGTGGATGTGGATGTGCTGATCCTGCAGCGCGTGCCCGTCACTTTGGCGGTGATCGGCGCGTCGCAAATCCTGGCCATGCTGATCGCGCTGCCGGTGGGCATTTATTCGGCCGTCAAACCGTATTCGGCGTTTGACCGCATCGCCAGCACGCTGGCCTTTGTCGGCTTCTCGCTGCCCACCTTCTTCACCGGCATCCTGCTGATCCTGGTGTTCTCGATCAAGCTTGATTGGCTGCCGTTTGTCTACCGGGCTGACATCACCGCCACCGGCCTGCAATGGTGGTGGGAGCATTTGCGCCAATCGATCATGCCGGTGCTGGTGCTGGGCTTGTTTCAGGGCGCTAGCTGGACGCGTTATGTGCGCTCGTCGATGCTGGACGTGATCCGGCTCGACCATGTCACCACCGCCCGCAGCAAGGGTTTGACCGAGCGGGTGGTGGTGCTCAAACATGTGGTGCGCAATGCGCTGATCCCGGTGGTGACTTTGGTGGCGCTGACGATGCCGCAGGTGTTTGGCGGGGCCATCGTCACCGAGCAAATCTTCCGCATCCCGGGCATCGGCTCGCTGCTGATCGACGCCATCCTGCGCAACGACACGCCGGTGGTGATGGCCGTCACCTTCGTCTTTGCCTGCCTGGTGATCTTCTTCAACCTCATTGCTGACTTGTTGTATGGCTGGCTTGACCCCCGCATCTCGTACCGTTGATCCCGGCGCGCCCGAGGTTCGCAAGCCCGGGCGCAGCAGCTCGCCCGGTGCCGAGGCCTGGCGGCGCTTCAAGCGCCACAAGATGGCGGTGGCCAGCCTGGTGCTGCTGTTGACGATGGTGGCCGCGGTGATCCTGGGCCCGCTGGTCTGGACGCTGGCCGTCAACGACATCGATTTCACTGCCCGGCTCAAAGGCCCGTCGCTGGCCCATCCGCTGGGCACCGATGACCTGGGCCAGGATTTGCTGGCGCGCATGCTGTACGGCGGGCGAATTTCACTGGCGGTGGGCCTGGCGGCGATGCTGATGGCCATCAGCGTGGGCGTGACCATCGGCGCGATTGCCGGCATCTCGCGCGGCAGTGTGGACACGGCGCTGATGTGGCTGACCGACCTGTTTTTGTCACTGCCGCAGTTGCCGCTGCTGCTGCTGCTGATCTATCTTTTCCGCGACACACTCAAAGCCAAATTCGGCCCCGAGGTGGGCGTGTTCATCATGATCGTGCTGGTGATCGGTGGCTTCAGGTGGATGCCGGTGGCGCGGCTGGTGCGGGCGCAGTTTTTCAGCCTGCGCGAGAAAGAGTTTGTCGAGGCCGCGCGGGCGCTGGGCGCCACCACCACCCGGCAGGTGTGGCGCCACATCCTGCCCAACGCCCTCGGCCCGGTGATCGTGGCCGGCACCATCGACGTGGCGGCGGCCATCATTGCCGAATCGACGCTGTCGTTTCTCGGCCTGGGCTTTCCGCCCGACATCCCCACCTGGGGCCGCATCCTGTTCGACAGCAAAGACTATCTCGACATCGCGCCGCACTGGGCATTGTTCCCCGGCCTGGCGATTTTTTTGGCGGTGCTGACGATCAACTTCATCGGCGACGGGCTGCGCGATGCGCTGGATCCGCGGCGGGTGCTTTGAGGTGGTGGTGGCGTCGCTGAACCCATCGGCTTCGTGGCGAGGCCGAGGCCACCGGGTGACCGGATGCCTACGTGTCCGCCGCCGCCGGCCGCAAGCGGCCGCCGGCTCCCTCTTTACCTCCGGCGTCCGGTCACCCGGCGCCCTCGGCCCGGCAGCGGCGGTGGCGGCTGATTCTTTGAAAGCTGGCCGCGCCACCGTGGAGATCGAGCGTCGGGGTGGGTTGCCGTGTTTTGCGGAGGTAAAGGGGGAGGGGGTGGCCGAAGGACACCGCCGGAGGACACGTATCAAAACACGGCAACCCCCCCCGGCGC
>JANLOP010000029.1:0-13523 GCA_031366635.1 Betaproteobacteria bacterium
GGCCAGGCCGATGTCTACCCGCGCCTGGGCCGCACGATGGAATGGGACATTGCCGCCGGCCACGCCGTGCTGGCTGCTGCCGGTGGCAGCGTGTGCCGGGTGGACGACGGGCGGCCGCTGGGCTACGGCAAAGCCGGCTTCGAGAACCCGCACTTTGTGGCGGCGGGGTGGTGAGCGGGTGGCGGGCGCATGGCCCGCGCGCCGCAGGTCAGATCATTCAACTGGCGGCTTGATGATCGTCTGCTTGCCATCGGCTGCCACCACCCACACCTCAAGCGCGCCCGCCTGAAGGTACAGGCCGGCCTTCATGTGCATCTCGGCCCAACTGTTGCCGTGCGACATCACTTCAACGCAGATTTCAGGCGCACTCGGGAAGGGCGTAGTCCAGCCCAGCGCCTGCAGGCGCTTGTTGGAGATCCAGGCCACGTCGGCCACGCGCACGCCGTCGGTGGTCTGGATGCTGCATTCGACAATCACTTTGCCGCCGCGCCGTTTGCGCAAGGTGGTGGCAATGTCCACCTGCATCGCCCCACGCTGGTTGCTGGCCGGGCTCATTTCAATCTTGCCCCAGCGGTTCAGCTCGATCTTGAACGGCAGGTTTTGCAGTCTGGGGTTGTTCAGTACGTCGGCCCATTGCATGGTGTTGACCTCACAAAATGGTTGCCGGCCTCAAAACGCCTTCTCGCGCAGCACCTGCATCAGGTACTGGCCGTAGCCGTTTTTCAGCATCGGCTGGGCTTGCTGCGCCAACTGGTCGGCAGTGATCCAGCCGCTGCGGTAGGCAATCTCTTCGGGGCAGGATACTTTCAGGCCCTGGCGTTTCTCCAGCGTGGCGATGAACTGGCCGGCCTCCATCAGGCTGTCGTGGGTGCCGGTGTCGAGCCAGGCATAGCCGCGGCCCATGATTTCAACATCGAGCTGGTTCTGCTGCAAATAAGTGGCGTTCACGGCGGTGATCTCTAACTCACCGCGCGCACTGGGCTGGATACTGGCGGCGATATCACACACCTGGCTGTCGTAGAAATACAGGCCAGTGACGGCGTAATTGCTCTTCGGTGCGGCGGGTTTTTCTTCGATGCTGAGCGCGCGTTTGTGGGCATCAAACTCAACCACGCCGTAGCGCGCAGGGTCTGTGACGTGGTAGGCAAACACGGTGGCGCCGCTGGTTTGTTGGTGGGCGCGTTGCAGCAGCGCGCCAAAATCATGGCCGTAAAAAATATTGTCGCCCAGCACCAGCGCGCTGGGCTGGCCAGCCACAAACCGCCGGCCCAGGATAAAGGCTTGCGCCAGGCCGTCGGGGCTGGGCTGCACGCAATAATTGATATTCAAACCCCAGCGGCTGCCGTCACCCAGCAATGATTCAAACCGCGGCGTGTCTTGCGGCGTGCTGATAACGAGAATGTCGCGGATGCCGGCCAGCATCAAGGTGGCCAGCGGGTAATACACCATCGGTTTGTCATACACCGGAAGCAGTTGTTTGCTGATGGCCAGCGTGGCCGGGTGCAGCCGGGTGCCTGAGCCGCCGGCCAGGATGATGCCTTTGCGCGGGCGGACAGGGCTGGATGAGGGGCGCGTCATGGGGGGCTGGGGTTGAATTGGCGTAATAGGACGTTGTAGCGCGCCATTTGCCCGTCGGCCGTGACCAGGTGGGCGGGCTCGCAAAGCGCCTGGACGATCAGCAGGCGGTCAAACGGGTCGCCGTGCAGCGGCGGCAGTTTTTGCACTGCCGCCGCATGCTGCGCGGTGACCGGCAAATGCACAAAGCCGGCGTCACGGGCTTCTCTTGCCACGAGTTCAGCATCGTTGGCAAATGTCGCCCGTCCTTGCCCGGCCTTGATGGCGATCTCCCAGATGTTGACGGCCGAGAACAGCACCTCATTGCCCGGGTCGCGCAGATCGGCGATCAATGCGGCGGGCAAGCGCTGCGGCGCGCCCAGCACCCACAGCAGCACATGGGTGTCGAGCAACAGCTTCACGGCGGCGCGCCGGGCAATGGTGGGTTGAAATCCGCATCCACCGTGCCTTGAAACAGCGCCAGCACATCGTCAGGCAGCGGGTCGTCAAAATCCTCGGGGATGTTGAGTTGGCCCACCAGCCCGCCCAGCCGGCGCGGCGGCCCGCGGTCTGCCAGGCCCACCAGCCGGGCCACCGGCCGGCCGGCGCGGGCGATGGTGATCTCGGCGCCGGCCTCTACCGCCTCTAAAAGTTTGGAGAGCCGGGTTTTGGCGTCATGGACATTGACAGTGAGCATGGGGCGCTCCAAAGCGGGTGTTGCGGGCTGCTTCGCGCAAAACTCGATTGTAGCTAAGTCTAGCTAAGCCGACTTCAGGTCAGCCGTACTGCCTGCCCAGCCAGTCTCGATACGCCCCGCTTTGCACGTCGGTCACCCAGCCGGCATGGTCGAGATACCACTGCACGGTTTTGCGGATGCCGGTCTCAAAAGTCTCGGCCGGGCGCCAGCCCAGTTCAGCCTCGATCTTGCGGGCGTCGATGGCATAGCGGCGGTCATGGCCCGGGCGGTCAGTCACGTGGCTGATGAGCCGGGTGTAGGGCCCGGCGGCGCTGGGGCGCAACTGGTCGAGCAGCGCACACACCGTGTGCACGATCTCGAAGTTGGTTTTTTCGTTCCAGCCGCCGATGTTGTAGGTCTGGCCCGGCTGGCCGTCGGCCAGCACCGCGCAGATGGCGCTGCAATGGTCGGCCACATACAGCCAATCGCGCACCTGCTGGCCGTCACCGTAGATCGGCAGCGCCTTGCCGGCCAGCGCGTTGACGATCATCAGCGGGATCAGCTTCTCCGGAAAGTGGTATGGCCCGTAGTTGTTGCTGCAATGGGTGGTGAGCACCGGCAGGCCGTAGGTGTGGTGCCAGGCGCGCACCAGGTGGTCACTGGCCGCCTTGCTGGCCGAGTACGGGCTGTTGGGCGCGTAGGCATGGGCCTCGGTGAAGGCGGGCGCAGTGGGGCTCAAGCTGCCGAACACCTCGTCGGTGCTGACGTGGTGGAAGCGGAACCCGGCTTTCTCGCCGGCTGGCAATGTGGACCAAAACGCGCGGCTGGCTTCCAGCAGCGTGAAAGTGCCCTGCACATTGGTGCGCATGAAGTCCCCCGGGCCGTGGATGCTGCGGTCCACATGGCTTTCAGCGGCAAAGTGCAGCACGGCGCGCGGCCGGTGGCTGGCCAGCAGGCCGTCAAGCAGCGCCCGATCACCGATGTCGCCTTTGACAAAGTGGTGGCGCACGTCGCCGGCCAGGCTGGCCAGGTTGGCTAGATTGCCGGCGTAGGTCAGGGCGTCGAGGTTGACGACGGGCTCATCGTGGGCCGTGAGCCAGTCGAGTACAAAGTTGCTGCCGATGAAACCGGCACCGCCGGTGACGAGGAGGGTCATGGGGTTTCCCGCAGGGCCGACGGATATTGGCAAGGGATCAAGGTGCGGCCGACCGACGAGGTGTTGCGACAGGCACTTTGACGCCGAATGCCGCTGCCAGCCGGTTTGCATCGCGCGCCGCATTGCGCAACGCCTTGCGCAGCGCGCGCGGTGACGGGGTCAGGGGACGCTCGGCTTGAGCGAGGCCAATTGCAGCAGTTTGTTCCATGATTCCTTGTCCTGTACAACAGTCTGATGGTCATTATGCGAGGCGATTTGGCGGCTTTGCGCGGACCCGGAGTTGTCGAATACGGTCCACTCTTCAGCCAGCGCCAGGTACAGATCAAACAGGTTGGCAGCACTGCGCGCAAACCGTCGGCGAATGACTTCCACCGGCACGTCATGGCCGCCCAGGCGAACCCGCATCCGCACCCGCTTCACTGCCAGCCCGGCGCTGCGCAGCCAGAAGTAGTAGATCGACACCCGGTAACCCTGCGCACGGAGCCCCGCCAAAAACGGCGCAAAGCTGCGGCTGGCCAAAGTGGACTCAAAACCAAAATCCTGGCCCTCGTCAGCCAGTTGCCGCAGGCGCCGCAGCATGATGCGGCCGGCCTCGAAGGCCACCGTCTCCACTTGCCGCCCCGACAAGCCCTTGGCGATGAAATCAGCGTTGACAAACGTGTTGATACCCAGCGCCCGCAGGATGTGCTCGGCATGGGTGGTTTTGCCGGCGCCGTTGGGGCCGGCAAAAACGATCACGCGGGGTGCCGGGTTCGCGCCACCCCTGCCGGGCCCCAGTGGCAGCGATGGCGCTACGCGGCCCAATTGGCAAGCCGAAGGCCGGCGACGCGCTCGAACTCGCGCTGGTTGTTGGTCACCAGCGTGGCGCCGAGTACCAGCGCATGGCAGGCGATCCACAAATCATTGCCGCCGATGGGCGTGCCGGCAGTCTTCAGCCGGGCGCTGTGCACGGCGTAGTGCTGGCACAGCCGATCATCCACCTCAAACACCACGGGCACGGTTCGCGCCAGCGTGCTCAGCCGGCGTTTGACCTCGTCACGGCGCTGGCTGCGCTCGGCGCCTTTCAGCAACTCGGCCCAGGTGACAAACGACATGCAGATCTGGTCTTCTGCCGGCAGCGCGTCAATGCGCTCGGCCACTGCCGCCGGCTGGTTCTTGATCAGGTAGATCAGGATGTTCGTGTCCAGCAGGTATTTCACGGGCGGTCACAGCGCTTCGCGCTCTTGCGGGCCCGCATCGTCGGCCCGGTCTTGGGCCAGCACTTCGGCAAAGTCAGCATCAAAGCCCCGCAGCGCCTGCAGCAGCGACGTGCCGCGCCGGGCCAGCAGCGGCCGGATCACCAACTCGCCGGCGTCGTTGCGGTGGATTTCAACCTGGGTGGCATCGAGCCGCAATTCTTGCGGGATGCGCACCGCCTGGCTGTTGCCGTTCATGAAAACGCGGGTGACGAGGGCAGTCATGATGTGATTGTGGGCAAAAATGTGTGTACTTTTTGGTGTGTATTGTCGGCGTGCCCGCCGCAGCCTGTCAATGCGCCAGCGCTCTACAAATCACCCGGCTCATTTGCGCCCGTAGGTGTCCTCGAACCGCACGATGTCGTCTTCACCCAGGTAGCTGCCCGATTGCACCTCGATGATTTCCAGCGGCACTTTGCCGGGGTTGGCCAGGCGGTGGGTCTGGCCCAGCGGGATGTAGGTGCTCTGGTTCTCGGCCAGCAAAATCACCTTGTCGCCGTTGGTCACCTCGGCCGTGCCGCTGACCACGATCCAGTGCTCGGCACGGTGGTGGTGCATCTGCAAACTCAAACTGGCGCCGGGCTTGACCATGATTCGCTTGACCTGGTGGCGCGGGCCGTGGTCGATGCTGTCGTACCAGCCCCAGGGCCGGTGCACTTTGCGGTGCAAGGTCTGCTCGTCGCGGTTGGCGGCGGTGAGCTGGTTGACGATCAGCTTGACGTCCTGGCTGCGCTCACGGCTGGCCACCAGCACCGCATCCGGCGTCTCGATCACCACCACATTGTCCAGCCCCACGGTGCTCACCAGCCGGCTGGTGGCATGCACGAGGGTGTTGCTGCTGTCTTTGAGGATCACGTCGCCCACGCTGGCATTGCCCTGCGCATCTTTGGCCGCCACCTGCCAGACGGCCTCCCAGGCGCCCAGGTCGTTCCAGCCGGCGTTGAGTGCCACCATGCGGATGTCGAACGCACTGCCCGGGCATTTCTCCATCACCGCGTAATCGACGGATTCAGCCGGCACGGCGGCAAACTCGGCCTGGCCGGGCCGCACAAACTTGGCGTCAGTGCTGCGGCGGGCCCAGGCGGCGCGGGTGGCGTTGGCGATGTCGGGCCTGAATTTATCCAGTGCGGCCATCCACACCGACGCCTTGAGCACAAACATGCCGGCATTCCAGAAGTAGCCGCCCTCGGCCAGGTAGCGCTGGGCGGTGGCGGCGTCGGGCTTTTCAACAAACTGCGCCACCGGCGGCGCCGGCTCGGCCCCACCTGCCACCCGGATATAGCCATAGCCCGTCTCCGGTCGGTCAGGCGTGATGCCCAGGATCACGATCACGCCGTCGGCGGCCACCCGCACAGCGGTTTGCAGCGCGGTGGTGAAGGCTGCGCCGTCGGCCACGGTCTGGTCGGCCGAGGTGATCACCAGCACCGGATCATCGCCGCCGTCTAGCGCAGCCAGCGCGGCCAGCGTGACGGCCGGTGCGGTGTTGCGGCCCACCGGCTCCAGCAGCGCGGCGGCGGGCTCGATGTGGAGCGCCTGCAATTGATCCAGCATCAGAAAGCGGTGCTCCTCATTGCCCACCACCGTGGGCGCGGCAACGCGGATGCCGTCGCTGGCCAGGCCCTGCAGGCGCAACACGGCTTGCTGAAACAAGCTGTGCCGGTTGGCCGGATCCCCCGACAGCACCAGAAACTGCTTCGGGTGGCCGGCGCGCGACAGCGGCCAGAGCCGGGTGCCGGCACCGCCGGCCATGATGACGGGTTGCACCAGCATGCTGATGTCGGAACTGATGCCTGAACTCATGCCTGAAATCCATTCGGGTTTTGGGTTTGCCAGCGCCAACTGTCAGCGCACATGCGGTCCAGGCCGTGCCGGGCCTGCCAGCCCAGCAGGCGTTGCGCCAGTGCCGGGTCGGCATAGCAGGCGGCCACATCGCCGGGCCGGCGCGGCACGATCTGGTAAGGCACGGCGCGGCCACTGGCTGCGGCGTAGGCGGCCACCAGATCCAGCACGCTGTGGCCCCGGCCGGTGCCCAGGTTGACAGTGATCGAGCCAGGGGCTTGCAGCAGCCGGCGCAGCGCGGCCACGTGGCCATCGGCCAGGTCTTGCACGTGGATGTAGTCACGCACGCCGGTGCCGTCGGGCGTGGGGTAGTCATTGCCATAAACGCTGAGCTGCGCGCGCCGGCCCACCGCCACTTGCGCCACATACGGCATCAGGTTGTTCGGCGTGCCGCGTGGGTCTTCGCCGATCAGGCCACTCTCATGCGCGCCCACCGGGTTGAAGTAGCGCAGGCAGGCCACCTGCCACACGGGATTGGCGGCACTGGCGGCACTGGCGGCGCCGGCCGCGTCAGCCAGCGCGTCGCCAGCCAGCGCGTCGGCGGCCACCAGATCGCGCAGCAGCGCCTCACCCATCAGCTTGGTCTGGCCGTAAGGGTTGGTGGCCGACAGCGGCGCTGTCTCGGTGATCGGCAACACCGCAGGGTCACCGTATACCGTGGCGCTGCTGGAAAACACCATGCGCTTGCAGCCGGCGGCAGCCATCGCCTGGCAGGTGGTCACCAGCCCGCCGATGTTGTTGGCGTAGTAGGCCAGTGGCTGGGCGGCGGATTCACCCACCGCCTTGAAGGCGGCAAAGTGCACCACCGCATCGATGGCGTGGCGCGCAAAAACGCCGTGCAGCGCCGGGCCGTCGCAGACATTCACCCGCTCAAACACCGGCGCCTGGCCACTGAGCTGGCGCAGCCGGTTCAGCACCTCGGGCGCGCTGTTGGAGAAATCATCCACCCCCACCACCGCAAAGCCGGCCTGCTGCAACGCAATCCAGGTGTGCGAGCCGATGTAGCCGGTGGCGCCGGTGAGCAGCACCGTGGGCACGGTGGGTACCCCGCGGCCGGTCATTGCAGCGTGAGCTGGCCGTAGCAGCCGAAGGTGGTGGCGCTCATCGGCAGCGACACCTGGGGGTTGCCGGTGCGGCGCCGCTCGGTGCTCAGGTCGCAGCCGACTTGCGTGCTGCGAAACGGCGTCCATTGCCCGCCCAGGGTCAACTTGGCCGTGTCGTCGCTGCCCTGCCGGGTAGAGCCCGGCAGATTGGCCGCTGCAAAGATGTTGGTCAGCGTGCGGTGGCTGTAGCTCAGGGCGCTGGTCAGGCCGATCTTGGCGCTGAAATCATAGGCACTGCGCACTTGCAGCGCGGTGGTGACGCGGCCGTAGTCGATCACGCCGATGCCCAGCACGCCCAGGTTGATGGCGTCTGAGCTTTGCCCGGTGTCATGTGACAGCGTGCTGGTGATGCGCGTCTTGCCGGTGGCCTGCCAGCCCCAATCGGCCGAGCCGGTGAGGCCCGAGAAGTTGCTCAGGGTATTGCGGTCGTAGCGGGTGTGGGTGGGGCTGAGGCGGGCCGTCACCCGGCTGTTGCCGCTGGGCTGCCAGTCGGCGGTCAGGTCGATGTCTTGCCGGGTCAGCCGGTCTGCGACAAAACCGCCACCGGCCAGGGTGACAAAGTGCGGGTAGTCGGCTTTTGTCAGCCGCAGTGCCAGGCCCAGGTTGAGCAGGTTGCTCGGCCGGTAGCGCCCGCCGATCGAGCCGCTGGTCTCGTTGAACCCCAACCGGTCGTACTCACGGGCCGAGTAGCTGCGCTGGCGGTAGCCCAGCATGGCCTCGGCGGTGTAGCGGGTGACGACACCGAGCCGCACTTTGGCGTTCACCTGGTCGGTGTTGACCAGGTTCTTCTTGGTCTGCACCACGCCGCCGAAAGAGTTGCTGTTGAACTGCGACAGGCTCTGGTCGGCCGCCACGCTGAGCGTGCCCGACAAGCGCTCCACCGTGGCCCAGTCGAGCGCCAGGTTCAGGCCGTAGGTCTCGCCGTTCAGGTTGCTGTTGTTTTGGTAGCGGTTGGCGCGCAGCGAGCCGCTGCCGTACAGCCGTTGCCGGCCAAAGGATTGGTCCACCCCGGCCACCAGCGACGTGCCCGACACCGTGTCGGATTTGCTGAGATTGGGGTTGCCGGCCAGCGACTGGTTGTCGCCCAGCCGGTAGATATTCGATTCATGGCCCAGGTACTGCGACACGCCGATGTAGTACGGGTTGGGCTCGGCCCGGGCCGTGGCGGCCAGGCCGCCGGCCAGCGCGGCGGCCAGTGCCAGCAGGCCCACAGCAGGGCCGGGGCGGGTGGCGCGGGCGGGAGGGGGCGAGAAGGTGAGGTTCATGGCGGTCCAGAAAGGTGGGGACGGCGCGGTGGGCGCGGGCAGCGCTGGGTTGGGGCGGACGGCCCAGCGCCGTCAATGCGCATTGCGGTCGTAAAACACCGTCTTGACAGTGCGCAGGATGATCACCAAATCCAGCCCCAGCGACCAGTTGCGCAGGTATTCCAGGTCGTATTCCACGCGCGCCTGCATCTTCTCGATGGTACTGGTCTCGCCGCGGTGGCCGTTGACCTGCGCCCAGCCAGTGATGCCCGGCTTGACCTTGTGGCGCACCATGTAGGCCTTGATCAACTGGCGGTACATCTCGTTGTGCGCCACCGCATGCGGGCGCGGGCCGACGATGCTCATGCTGCCTTGCAGCACGTTGATGAACTGCGGCAGCTCATCGAGTGAGTTGCGCCGGATAAAAGCGCCAAACGGCGTGATGCGCGCATCGCCCCGGGTGGCCTGCTTGACCACCGCGCCGTCGTCCATCGTCGTCATCGAGCGGAACTTGTAGATGACGATCTCCTCACCATCCAGCCCGTTGCGCTTTTGCCGGAAGATGATCGGCCCCGGTGAGCTGAGCTTGACGCCGATGGCCACCGCCAGCAACACCGGCGTGATCAGCACCAGGATCAAGCTGGCCAGCACCAGGTCACTGAGGCGCTTGACCAGCCGGTTGGTGCCGGTGAACGGCGTCTCGCAGATGCCCACCACCGGCACGCCGTTGAAGTCTTGCAGCCGGCCCTGGATGATGCTGATGCCAAACACATCGGGCACAAAATAGATCGATGCGGTGGTGCCTTGCAGGTTTTCCAGCAGCTCAATGATGCGCGGCTGCGAGCCCAGCGGCAGCGTGATGAACACCTCTTTGACGCCGTGCGCCCGGATGTAGGGCGCGGCGTCCTGCAAAGTGCCCAGGCGTTGTGCGGCGCTGTCCGGGTGCACCCGGTTGTCGGTGCGGTCATCAAAATAGCCGGCAAAGTCAATGCCTTGCACCAGGCTGATGGCCAGCGACTTGGCCACCTTGACGCCCAGGGCGCCAGCGCCGATCACCACCGCCGTGCGGCGGTTGCTGCGGATGGCGGCGCCGCGCCGGATGGCCACAAAACCCAGCCGCACCGCCAGCAGTTGCAGCACCGGCGTGACGATCACCCAGGTCAGCAGCACCTCGCGGTCGAACAGATCGAGGCTCTTGGTGCCAAAACCAAACGCCGCCAGGATGGCCAGCAGCGTGACCCACGAGCCAAAAATGCCCACCGCTGCCGAGCTGAGCCGGTCGCGGAAGCGGTTGACACCCGGCAACGTCAGCAACACCACCAGCGCGCACAAGGTCACGTCGGCACGACCGATCGGCACCCCGTGCCATTGCATGGCGGCCAGGAACACCCCCACGGTGATCGCCGGCTCCAACACGGTGGCGATCAGGGCGGTGACCGATTGCGGCGCGCTGTTGAAGTTGCGGTTGCTTCTGGATTCAAACATCAGGGGTCGTCAATCACACAGCCGCCAACAGCCAGAACGGCAACTTTCACAAGTCGGGTTATCGACGGCAGGCGGGCAAACTGAAATAACGCTTCACGCCACGGCGGCACAGGCCAGCGTGGCGCATTCTCGTTCAGTTTATCGGCCCGCCCGGGCGCCAGCCGGCTGGCGCCGGGCTCGCCTGCCTACAATCTGGTCGATGTTGCAAAACCTCCATGCGCTGTTCGCGCCGGCGTTGATGGACCGCCTGGTGTTGGTGGTCAACCACGTGTTGGCGGCCGAGCCTCAAGCCGTTGCGCGCTTGTTGCCGCACTGTGGCCGGGTGCTTCGGCTGGACTTGTTGCAATTGCCGCGCCTGCTGCCGGCAGCGCCGCCGCTGGCCTTCCGGGTCACGCCGGCCGGGCTGGTGGAATGGTGCGGTGAGCCGGTGGACGCCGATCTGCGCGTGCGGCTGGACGCCGCCAACCCGGCCGCGCTGGCGCTCAAGCTGGTGGCCGGCGAGATGCCGGCGCTGCTGATCGAGGGCGATGCGCAGTTGGCCGCCGATGTCGATTGGCTGCTGAAGAACCTGCGCTGGGATGTGGCAGACGATCTCGACCGGCTGTTTGGCCCGGCCGTGGCGCACCAGTTGCACCGCCTGGGCAGCGGCCTGGCCCGCGCGTTGCGCACGGCAATGCAGGGCGCAGCGGCGATGGCCGGCCGGGCCGGCGCCGGCATGCCCGGCTCTTCCTACAACCCCAGCTCCACCCCCGCCCGCTAGGCCCGCCGCCGATGGGCCAGTTGCTGCGGCTGATTTTTATCGGCCTGACGGTGTTGCGCTTCGGTCTGGACGAGGTGGCGCTGTCGGGCTTCCGCCAAGCCTGGGTGCGCGGCCTGGTGCGGGTGGCCACGGTTGGCCGCCGGCGCCGGCTGGACGCCCCGCGCGGCGCCCGGCTGCGCATGGCGCTGGAGAAACTCGGGCCGATCTTTGTCAAGTTTGGCCAGGTGCTGAGCACCCGGCGCGATTTGCTGCCACTGGACGTGGCCGACGAGCTGGCCTTGCTGCAAGACCGGGTGCCGCCGTTCCCGGGCGTGCAGGCAGTGGCGTTGATCGAGAAAGCCTTCGGCCAGCGCATCGAGCAGATTTTTACCGACTTCAACACCGTGCCGGAGGCCAGCGCGTCGATTGCCCAAGTGCACTTCGGCACGTTGAAGAACGGCCGCGAGGTGGCGGTCAAAGTGCTGCGCCCCGGCATGCTGGACGTCATCGAGCATGATTTGAAGCTGCTGCATACCCTGGCCCGGGTGGTGGAATGGGCCTGGGCCGACGGCAAGCGGCTCAAACCGCGCCAGGTGGTGGCCGAGTTTGATGTCTACCTGCATGACGAACTCGACCTGGTGCGCGAGGCCGCCAATGCCGCCCAGTTGCGCCGCAATATGCAGGGCGTGGACCTGGTGATGGTGCCCGAGATGGTGTGGGATTTCTGCACCCCCACGGTGCTGGTGATGGAGCGCATGCACGGCGTGCCGATCAGCCAGATCCAACGCCTGCGCGAGGCCGGGGTGGATATCCCCAAACTGGCGCGCGACGGCGTCACGATATTCTTCACCCAGGTATTCAGGGACGGGTTTTTCCACGCCGACATGCACCCCGGAAATATCCAGGTAAGTTTGGCGCCGCGCAGTTTTGGCCGCTATATCGCGCTTGATTTCGGCATCGTCGGCACCTTGACCGATTGGGACAAAGAGTATCTGGCGCAGAACTTTCTGGCGTTTTTCAGGCGCGATTACAAGCGCGTCGCCGAATTGCATGTTGAATCTGGCTGGGTGCCCGCCGACACCCGGGTGGACGCGCTGGAGGGCGCGATCCGCGCTGTCTGTGAGCCGCACTTCGACCGGCCGCTGAAGGATATTTCACTCGGCCAGGTATTGATGCGGCTGTTCCAGACTTCACGCCGCTTCAATGTCGAGATTCAACCGCAACTGGTGCTGCTGCAAAAAACCCTGCTCAATATCGAGGGCCTCGGCCGCCAGCTCGACCCCGAGCTCGATTTGTGGAACACCGCCAAACCCTTTCTTGAAACCTGGATGCACCGCCAGGTGGGCTGGGCCGGGCTGCTGGAGCGGCTGAAGAATGAATCACCGCGCTATGCCCAGTTGCTGCCCGAGCTGCCCCGGCTGGTGCACCAGGCCCTGCTGCGCGGGCGCCAGCCCGATGCCGCCACGCTGGCCCTGCTGGCCGAGCAGCGCCGCACCAACCGCCTGCTGCAAGCCTTGCTGTACAGCGCGGCGGGTTTTGTGCTGGGCTTGCTGGTCACCCAACTGATGCAGCACTGGCCGGCCTGAGGATTGCTTGGTGCTCGTTGGGGGCAGGCGCCCACGGCCGTTTGATAATCCGGCCGGCCGCGCTCACGCGACCCCCAACCCACCGCTGCGGAGCCGCGTTAAACCATGCTGCTGACCCTCGTCATCCTGTATTTACTGGTCACCATCGCCATCGGCCTGTGGGCGGCGCGGCGCGTCAAGACCACCGCTGACTTTGCGATTGCCGGCCGCCACCTGCCGCTGGTGATGATCGTCACCACCACCTTTGCCACCTGGTTTGGCTCGGAAACCGTGCTCGGCATCCCGGCCAAATTTGTGCAGGGCGGGCTGAACGGCGTGGTCGAAGACCCGTTCGGCGCTGGCAGTTGCCTGATCCTGGTCGGGCTGTTCTTCGCCGCCAAGCTGTACAAGATGACGCTGCTGACGATCAGCGACTATTACCGCGAGCGCTTCGGGCGCATCGTCGAAATCCTGTGTTCGCTGATCATCATGCTGAGCTATCTGGGTTGGGTCTCGGCGCAGGTCACCGCGCTCGGCCTGGTGTTCAACCTGCTGTCCGCCGGCGCGATCAGTATCCCGGTGGGCATGGCGATCGGGGTTGTTTCGATTCTCGCCTATACCCTGTTCGGCGTCATGTGGTCGGTGGCGGTCACCGACTTCATCCAGATGATCATCCTGGTGGTCGGCCTGGCGATCCTGGCCGTTTTTGCCGGCGACATGGCGGGCGGCGCCGACAAGGTGATTTCACTCGCGGTCAGCCGCGACATGTTCAAGTTCTGGCCCGAGCCCAGTTTCAAGGACATCCTGTTTTTCTTCGCGGCGGCCATCACGATGATGCTCGGCTCGATCCCGCAGCAGGACGTGTTCCAGCGCGTGATGTCGGCCAACAAGGAAAGCGCCGCTCGAAACGGGCCGGTGATCGGCGGC
>JANLOP010000032.1:0-58358 GCA_031366635.1 Betaproteobacteria bacterium
GGTTTCGCCGCCGGGGCGGCCTTTTTCGCAGTTGCCATGACAATCTCCTTGATCAAGTTGCAAAAGACATCCCGCCGGTCTAGCGGCGGAGCGATTCATCGGCGTGATTGCTGTGCCTGCGATAGGCCAGGCGCTCACCCCGATGAACGGGGTTGCGTGGCTGCCTGCCACTTCTGATGGTGACAGTGAAAGCAACGCGAATCTTGATCTGCTACCGGGACGGCTGGCTGGCACGCCAACGTGCCACTGCCGTCAGTCCCAGCTCAGTGCGCCACCCGACTGGTACTCGATGACGCGGGTTTCAAAAAAGTTTCTCTCCTTCTTCAGGTCGATCATTTCGCTCATCCACGGGAACGGGTTTTCTTCGTTCGGGAAGAGCGCTTCAAGCCCGATCTGCGTCGCCCGCCGGTTGGCGATGTAGCGCAGATAGCCCTTGAACATCGACGCATTGAGGCCAAGCACGCCGCGCGGCATGGTGTCTTCCGCGTAGCGGTACTCCAGCTCAACGGCCATCAGGAACAAGGCCTTGATCTCGTCCTTGAACTGGGCTGTCCAGAGCTGCGGGTTCTCCAGCTTGATCTGGTTGATCAGGTCGATGCCGAAGTTGCAGTGCATCGACTCGTCGCGCAGGATGTACTGGTACTGCTCGGCCGCGCCGGTCATCTTGTTCTGCCGCCCCATCGCCAGGATCTGGGTGAAGCCGACGTAGAAGAACATGCCCTCCATCAGGCAGGCAAACACGATCAGTGAGCGCAGCAGGGTCTGGTCGTTTTCTGGCGTGCCGGTGTTGAAGGCCGGGTCCATGATCGCGTTGATGAACGGGATCAAGAACTGGTCTTTCTCGCGGATCGACGCCACCTCGTTGTAGGCGTTGAAGATCTCGGACTCATCCAGCCCCAATGACTCAACGATGTACTGGTAGGCGTGGGTGTGGATCGCCTCCTCGAAGGCCTGGCGCAGCAAGAACTGCCGGCACTCGGGTGCGGTGATGTGGCGGTAGGTGCCCAGCACGATGTTGTTGGCGGCCAGTGAATCCGCAGTGACGAAGAAGCCCAGGTTGCGCTTGATGATGCGGCGCTCATCGTCGGTCAGGCCGTTGGGATCTTTCCAGGTCGCGATGTCGCGCGACATGTTGACCTCTTGCGGCATCCAGTGGTTGGCGCAACTGGCCAGGTACTTTTCCCAGGCCCATTTGTATTTGAAGGGCACCAACTGGTTCAAGTCGGTGTGGCCGTTGATGATGCGCTTCTCCGCCACATTGACCCGGCGCTTGACCGGGTCTGCAGCGCCCGTTGCCGGTGCACCGGACAGCACCGCCGCCGGGCTGCGCACCGCCGCGATCGAGGCCATGACGGCCGTCAAAGCGGACTCGGGCACAGCGCTTTGCGATGGCGTGAAGGGTGACAGAGACACCGGCCGCGCAAGGCTTGGTGCTTGCGGCAACAGAGGCATCGATGGTGTCGTCGAAGGGCGCTTGACGTCGTCTTCCCAGACCAGCATGTGTGTACTTCCTGTAGCTCTGAATTATCAGAGTGTTGTGTTCAAAAACCAAGCACTTCTTGACATGCAAAGCCGCCACTTGGGGTGAGCTTGCGCCGTGCAATGGATATGGGCATGAAGTGCCGATGGCTTGGCATGGCCACCGGGGGTTGCCGGGCCTGTGAGGATGCTTACTGACAGGCCTCGCAATCGGGGTTGTCTATCGAGCAGAACTGGATGTCACTGGCCGGTGCGATATTGCTGGCCGCGTCGAATGCGCGTTGGGCCTGGGTGGCCGCCATGTCGCCTGCCGACAGCCCACCAGCCGCCGCACCGCCATGCGACACCGCGTTCATCGCACCGGCGCTGACGGTGGATTTCTCGGCGTGGGTGGCGCCCATCGTGCGCAGGTAGTAGGTCGTCTTCAAGCCGCGCAGCCAGGCCAGCTTGTAGATCTCGTCGAGCTTTTTGCCCGACGCGCCGGCCAGGTAGATGTTCAGGCTCTGCGCTTGGTCGATCCACTTCTGGCGCCTTGAGGCGGCCTCCACCAACCACTGCGCATCCACCTCGAAGGCCGTGGCGTAAAGCTGCTTGATCTCCTCGGGCACCCGGTCGATGCGGCGCAGGCTGCCATCAAAGTGCTTCAGGTCCATCACCATCACGTCGTCCCACAAGCCCAGGCGCTTCAGGTCACGCACCAGGTATTCGTTGACGATGGTGAACTCACCCGACAGGTTGCTCTTGACCGACAGGTTGCCAAAGCACGGCTCGATCGATGCATCCACGCCGATGATGTTGCTGATGGTGGCGGTGGGGGCGATGGCCACGCAGTTGCTGTTGCGCATGCCGTGCCGGGCGATGCGGGCGCGCAGCGCGTCCCATTCCAGCGTCACCGACCGGTCCACCTCGACATAGCCACCGCGGGCTTGGGCCAGCAGGTCGAGTGAGTCGATGGGCAGGATGCCCTGGTCCCACAGTGAGCCGCGGTAGCTGGCGTAGCGGCCGCGCTCCTCGGCCAGCTCGGTGCTGGCCCAGTAGGCGTGGTAGCAGATGGCCTCCATCGAGCGGTCGGCAAACTCGACTGCTGCCTGTGAGGCATACGGCAGGCGCAGCGCATACAGCGCGTCTTGAAAGCCCATCAGCCCCAGGCCCACCGGGCGGTGCCGCACATTGCTGGCGCGGGCCTTCTTGACGGCGTAGTAGTTGATGTCGATCACGTTGTCGAGCATGCGCATCGCCGTGCTGATGGTGGCTTTGAGCTTGACCTGGTCAAGCACCTTGCCGGCGCCGTCAGGCCCGTCCACCAAATGCTGCACCAGGTTGATCGAGCCCAGGTTGCAAACCGCGATCTCGCTGTCGCTGGTGTTGAGCGTGATCTCGGTGCACAGGTTGGACGAATGCACCACGCCAACATGCTGCTGCGGTGAGCGCACATTGCAGGCATCCTTGAAGGTGACCCACGGATGCCCGGTCTCAAACAACATCGTCAGCATCTTGCGCCACAGGTCTTTGGCGGCCACCCGCTTGTGCAGCTTGATCTCGCCCCGGTCGGCCTGGGCCTCGTAGGCGACATAGGCTGCTTCGAAGGCGGCGCCGAACAAATCATGCAGATCGGGTGTGTTGTTGGGCGAGAACAGCGTCCATTGCCCGCCCTCCAGCACCCGGCGCATGAACAGGTCGGGGATCCAGTTGGCAGTGTTCATGTCGTGGGTGCGGCGCCGGTCGTCGCCGGTGTTCTTGCGCAGCTCCAGAAACTCTTCGATGTCGAGGTGCCAGGTCTCAAGGTAGGCACACACGGCGCCCTTGCGCTTGCCGCCCTGGTTGACGGCCACTGCCGTGTCGTTGACCACCTTCAAGAACGGCACCACGCCCTGGCTTTTGCCGTTCGTGCCTTTGATGTAGCTGCCCAGGGCGCGCACGCGGGTCCAGTCGTTGCCCAGGCCGCCGGCAAACTTGCTGAGCAGCGCGTTCTCTTTGAGCGCCTCGTAGATGCCTTCCAGGTCATCGGCCACCGTCGTCAGGTAGCAACTCGACAACTGCGAGCGCAGAGAACCGGCATTGAACAACGTGGGCGTGCTCGACATGAAGTCGAAGCTGGACAGCACGGTGTAGAACTCAATCGCGCGGGCCTCGCGGTCGATCTCGTTCAGCGCCAGGCCCATCGCCACGCGCATGAAAAACGCCTGCGGCATCTCGATGCGCTGCTCGTCGATGTGCAAGAAGTAGCGGTCAAACAGGGTTTGCAGGCCGAGGTAGTCAAACTGGAAATCACGCTCGGGCTTGAGCGCCGCGCCCAGCCGCGCCAGATCAAACTGCTGCAAGCGCGGGTCGAGCAATTCGGCCTGGATGCCTTTTTTGATGAACTGGCCAAAGTAGTCGGGGTAGCGCTCGGCCATCTGGGCCTGGCTCACCTCTTCACCCAGAATTTCGCGGCGGATGGCGTGCAGCAGCAGGCGGGCAGTGGCGCGTGAGTAGGCCGGGTTCTTCTCGATCAGCGTGCGGGCGGCCAGGATGCTGGCCTTGTGCACCTCGTCGATGGGCACGCCGTCATACAGGTTGCGGCGCGTTTCGGCCAGGATGGGCTCGGCCTTGATGTCAGCGCCCAGGTTCTGGCAGGCCGATTCGATCAGCGCTTGCAGCGCGGCAAAGTCCAGCGGCAGGCGCTGGCCGCGGTCGATGACATGCAGCACCGGCGCGGCCGGCTGGGCGGGTTGGGCCTGACGCAGACGCTCTTGCGAGCGGCGCTCACGGTACAACACGTAAGCGCGCGCGACCTCGTGGTGGCTGCCGCGCATCAGGCCCAGCTCCACCTGGTCTTGCACGTCTTCGATGTGGAAGGTGCCGCCGCCCGGGCGTGAGCGCAGCAGGGCGCGCACCACGCTCTCGGTCAGCGCGTCCACCGTCTCGCGCACGCTGGCCGATGCCGCGCCCTGGGTGCCGTGCACCGCCAGAAACGCCTTCATCAGCGCCACGGCGATCTTGTTGGGCGCAAAAGCCACCACCGAGCCGTTGCGGCGGATGGTCTGGTAGCCGGCGTAAACCGAGGCCACGGCGCCGGCCTGGGCCACGGCGCGGGGTGGGGTCGAGGCAGGCAAGCTGCTGGTGATGATGGTTTGCATGGGATCTCCTCGATGGATAGGCGGCTGCGGCCGCCGTGTCGGTCAATTCAAAAAAAGGGCACCGGGCACGGCACGGTGTTGGCGCCCGGCTGTGCCGCCGGGTGGTGCACAGCGCAACAGGTCGGCCCCGACAGGCAGCCACGGCGCACGGCGGTCACGCGGGCTGGTTTGCCCGGCGGCGTGAAGGCCGTCCGCCCGCAGGGGCATGTTGGTGGGTGCGCTGCTGCTACCGGCTGGTTGGTGGCCCGGTTTGTGTCACTTCTGAGGCAAAAGCATAGCACGAACAACCACTACATCCAGGGCTTTTTTGCCCGTCAGCCACTACCGGTAGTGTGCTGGCGCACAAGCCCGGGTGGGCACGGCGGTGCGTTGGAAGGGCGCTGGCCTGGCCCCGGCGCGCTCAGGGCGAGACGCCCAATCGGGCCGGAAACCCCGACACTCGGCGCAGCGCGGCCCAGTCGAAACCCGGCCCCGGGTCGTGCTTGCGGCCGGGCGCCACATGCTCGTGGCCGGCCAGATCACGCACCGGGTAGCGGCGGCTGATGGCGCGCAGCAAATCCGCCAGCGCTGGGTACTGCACCGCCTCGAAGGCATCGCCTTCCAGCCCCTCCAGCTCGATGCCGATCGAGAAATCATTGCAGTTGTCGCGGCCGCGCCAATGGGATTGCCCGGCATGCCAGGCCCGCTGGTCGCAGGACACAAATTGCAGCAGTTGGCCGTCGCGCCGGATCAAAAAATGCGCGGACACCGCCAGCCCGGCCAGTTGCGCAAAGTAGGGATGCGCCGTGCTGTCCAGCCGGTTGGTGAACAGGTGCTCGATGGCCTTGCCACCGTAGACCCCGGGTGGCAGGCTGATCGAATGCAACACCACCAGATCAGCCGCCAGCCCAGCGGGCCGGGGCCCGAAATTGGGTGAGCTGCGGCGCCGTGCCAATGACCACCAACCGCGCCGCCAGCGGCCGGGCACGTGCGAAGGCAGCGCGGGCTCGGGCGCCGGCTCGGACTTGGCCGCTGCGCTGGCGCCAGTGGGCTCAGCCATGCCCTGGCGCGGGCTCAGTCGGGCCCATGCTCACCGCCGCTGATGCCCAGCCGCGCCATGCGGTAGCGCATCTGGCGCAGCGACAAACCCAGGCTGGCCCCGGCCACCGTGCGGTTGAAGCGGTGGTGCGCCAGCGCCCGGGTGATGATGTCGCGCTCCACCGCGTCGAGGTGGGCCACCAGATCGTGCGGCAGCGCCGGGCCGGCGTCGCCGATGGGCGGCAGCGCAGCGCCGGTGGGTGCCGCATCCAGCCCCTGCCATTCGCTGTCGGTGAAGGCGTCGTCGCTCAAGCCCAGGTCATCGCAGACGATCACGTCGCCGCCCGACAAGGTGACGGCCCGGTGCAGCAAGTTCTCCAGCTCACGCACATTGCCCGGAAAGCCGTAGTGCGCCAGGTGGGCCAGCGCCGCATCTGACAACTGCGGCGGTGGCGCCACGCCGGCATCGTGGGCGATGCGCGCCAGCACCGCCGTGCAGATCAGCGGCAGATCGTCCAGCCGGTCGCGCAGCGGCGGGATGCGCATCTGGATCACGTTCAACCGGTAGTACAGGTCTTGCCTGAAGCGGCCCTCCTGCACCTCCAGCGCCAGGTCTTTGTGGGTGGCGCTGACGATGCGTACATTCACCGGCTGCTCGGCCACGGCGCCGATCTGGCGCACCGAGCGCTCCTGGATCGCCCGCAACAACTTGCTTTGCATGGCCAGCGGCAGGTCACCGATCTCGTCCAGAAACAGCGTGCCGCCCTGCGCCGCCTGAAAAAAGCCGTGCCGGTCTTCGGCCGCGCCGGTGAAAGCACCTTTGCGGTAGCCGAAGAACTCGGCCTCCAGCAGTTGCTCGGGGATGGCGCCGCAATTGACCGCGATGAAGGGCTGGTCGGCCCGGCTGCTGACGTCGTGCAGCGCGCGCGCCACCAGCTCTTTGCCGGTGCCCGACTCACCCTGCACCATCACCGGGGCCATGCCGCGCGCCACCCGCTCGATCAGTGAGCGCACCTGCTGCATGGCCAGCGACGCGCCGGCCAGGCGCTGCATGGCTGGGTGGTCGGCGCCGGCCAGGCGGCCTGGCGCTGCCGGCGGGGCCAGGCCCGGTGCGGCGGCAGGGCCAGCCGATCCCGCCCCGCTGGCCGCCGGCCGCCCGCCCGCGCCCGCCGCCTTGGCCAGCGGCGCCGCGACGCCGGCGCTGCGGCCCAGCGCTGAGGCCACCACGCTGCGGAACTGCCGCAGGTCCACCGGCTTGGTGAGGTAGTCAAAGGCGCCGGCCTTGAGCGCCTCAACCGCGTTCTCAGCCGAGCCGTAGGCGGTTATCACAATGGTTTTCTCGCTGCGCCGGGCGGCGTCCAGCCGGCGCAACAGATCAAGCCCGCTGCCGTCGGGCAGGCGCATGTCGCTGATCACCGCGTGGTAGTTGCGCTCACACAGTCGGGCCCAGGCTTCTTCGACCGTGCCGGCGCTGTCCACGTCATAGCCTTCGCGCAGCAAGGTCAGCTCGTACAGGGTGCGCAGATCGGGCTCATCGTCGACCACCAGCAGGCTGTAAGTCGCGGTCATGGTGGATGGGTCCTGGCAATCAAGGTGTTGCGGCAGATGCCGGGCAGCGCGGCCGGGCCGGATGCCGGCTCAACCACTGGCTGCGGCGCGCATCACCACACTGAAGACATTGCGATGGCGCGATCCCGGCGGGGCCAGGCTGAACTCAAGGCTGGCGCCGTGGCGGTCACACAGCTCGCGACAAATATACAGGCCCAGGCCGCTGCCCCGGCTGCGGGTGGAGAAGAAGGGCTCGAACAAATGGCGCTCGACCTCGGCCGGGATGGCCGGGCCGTCGCTGGCCAGCGTGAGCCGCACCGTGGCCGGCACCGGCCCGGCCAGCAGGCGCAGTTGCAAGGCGCCCGGCGCGGCGCTGGCATGGCGGGCGGCGTTGTCCAGCAGGTTGACCAGCACCCGGCGCAGGTGCTCGGCGTCAAACAGCACCGGCATGGCCAGGCCGGGCAGCTCGGGTTGCAGACGCTCGGCGGCGCGGGCGTCGGGCGGCGCCGCCTGGCACCAATCGGCGCAGATTTGCGCCACCTCGGCGGCGGCGTCGATCACCACCGCCGGCCCTGCCGGGCCCGGCGCCACGGCCAGCACGTCATCGACGATGCGCGTCAGGCGCCGCACGTTGTCGGCCACGATGCGCGCCAGTTGCCGGTGCGGCGGCGTCAGCGCGTCCTCCAGCAGCAAGGCATTGGCCTGCGAGATGGCCGCCAGCGGGTTGCGAATCTCGTGCGCGATGCCGGCCGACATGCGGCCCATCGCCGCCAGCTTGTCTTGCCGGGCGCGCGCCTGGACATGGCGCGTGTCCTCCAAAAACAGCACGCAAATGTCCTCGGGCGGGGTGTCGTCGGCGCCAATGCCGCTGCGCCGGGTGAAGCGCGCCCGCACTTGCAGCACACGCTCGCCGCCGTCGTCCAGCGGCAGAGTGATCTCGCGCGCCGACATCGGCCAACTGCCTTGCTGATAAGCCTGCTGCAAGGCCTGCTGCAGGCCCAGCAGGCCGCACTGATCGGCCATCGGGCTGGGCACCGTCAAGGCCTGGCCGGCAGCGCCCAGCAGGGCCCGCGCCGCCGGGTTGATGGCGCGGATGCGGCCACGCCGGTCGGCCACCAGCACGCCGTCGGCCATCTCCTCGATCACCAGCCGGTTGAGCTGGGTTTGCTGGCGCGCCAGCGCCAGGCTGCTGCGCGCGGCGCGCTCTTCCCGGGCCAGGCGCTGCGACAGCTCGGTGGCCAGCAGCGTGATCAAAAACAGGCCGGCGCCGGCCAGCCCGGCCTGGGACAACTGCACCGGCACCTCGGCCCCGTCGCCGGCCATCCACCAGGCGCCCAGCAACAGCAGCAGCGTGACGCCGGCGGCCGTGGCCAGCGCCGCCCTGCGCTGGGTGAGCACGCCGGCCATCAGCACCGGCAGCACCAGCAGCGCGGCGTAATTGAGCTGGCCCAGCGGGTCGAGCAGGCGCAGCAGGGAGAACGCCAGCAGGTCCACGCCGATGGTCCAGGCCCATTGCCGGGGCAGCAGGTGGTCGGGCAACTGGCGGTCGTCGGCCGGGTCGTGCAGCAGCCACAGTGAGATCGCCTGGCCGGCATAGACCAGGCACAGCGCCAGCAGCGGCAGCGGGGTGCGCCCGCCCATCAGCGACGCCAGCCACGGCGCCAGCACCAGCGCCAGGCCCAGCGCAGCGCGCGCCGCGACGTAAGTGCGCAGGATGCGCGGCAGCGCGGCGCCCTCGGCCGCGACCAGGCGCCGCGCCTCGCGGGCCATGAATCGGCTGTCGGCGCCGGGGTCCAGCTCGATGTCGTGGCCGCCGGCGTCGTCCAGGCGACCCGGGGCGCGCGGCCGGCCCGGGTCGCCCCAGGCACTGAGCCAGGCATCGTCGGGCGACGAGCGCGGCGGTTGCCGCCGGTCAACCCGGCGCCGGTCAGCGGCCCGCCGGTCCGGGTCCGGGTTCACGTTGGCGGGGTGGGCGGCGGGTTTGGCGGCGTGCCGGGCGCCGGCCCCAGCCGCCGGTGGCCGTCGCTGCAGTACAGGCGCTGCCCCGCTGGCAGCGCATCGGTTGCCGGCAAGTGCAGGCCGCAATGGGCGCAGGCCACCATCGCCACCGGGCTGCCTTGCTTGGCGTCTGGCTGGGCTGCCGGTTTGGCGTCTGGCCGGCGCTTGGCCACACCGCCACCACGCAGCCGCGAGATCAGCGTCCACAGGCCAAAGCCCACCACCAGCAGGACCAGCAGGTATTTCATCGGAGTACCGCCTCAGCCAGGGTCTTGTTGAAGTTTGGATACAGCCACGCCGCTGGCTACACCGCCGCCCGGCCCAGCACCACCTCGAAGACGAAGCGCGACCCGGCATAAGCCAGCAGCAGCAGCGCCGCGCCCACGTAGAGCCAGCGGGTGGCACGCCGGCCGCGCCAGCCGCGCCACTGCCGGCCCGCCAGCAGGCCGGCAAACACCGCCCAACCGAGCAGCGAGAACACCGTCTTGTGGTCCCAGCGCCACTGCACCGACGTGACCACGCCCAGCAGCAGGGCCAGGGTGAGCACGCAAAAGCCGATCTCGACAAAGCGGAAGGTCAAGCGCTCCAGCCGCAGCAGCGGCAGGCCCATTGGCCCGTGCACCGACCCGTGCACCGACCCGCGTGCCGGCCCGCCCGTCGCCGCCGGCATGCCCACCGCCACGGCGCTGCGACTGCGCATCTGTCGCTCGGCGGAGTCGAGCATCGACGCATGCAGCACCGCCGCGCCCAGCAGGGCATACGAGGCCACGCCCAGCACCCAGTGAATGGGCGCCCAGGCATTGGCCGCCGGCCGCACCTCACCCGGGAAAGCCCAGGCCAGCAGCACCACGATGGCGCCGTTGATGGCCAGCACCCGGCGCACGCCCGGCAGCGGCACAAACCGGCTCTCCACCTCATGCACCGCCAGCACCAGCCAGACGGTGAGCGACAGCACCGGTCCAAAGCCCAGCCGGGCGCCCGGCTCACCCCGGCCCCAGCCGCCGATGTCCAGCGCCAGCAGCACCGCATGCAGCAACCAGCCGACCACCAGCGCCGGCACCGGCAGCCGTGACGCGCCTTGCGACGGCAGCGCCGCCAGGCCGTAGGCCAGCATGGCCAGCAGGGCCAGCGCCAGGGGCGCAGCACCCAGATTGGCAACAGGCACGAACGATAGAATCATCGACGACAGTGTACTTTCGCGGTTGCCGCCCTCTGCGCTGCCCGCCCCTTCCGACGATGGCATCCACCCTCTCAGACCGCCTGCAACGCCTCGTCAAAACGATGCGTGGCCAGGCCCGCATCACCGACAGCAACGTGGCCGACATGCTGCGCGAGGTGCGCATGGCCTTGCTGGAGGCCGATGTGGCACTGCCGGTGGTGCGCGACTTCATCGCCCGGGTCAAAGACAAGGCGCTGGGCACCGATGTCGTGGGCTCACTCAACCCCGGCCAGGCGCTGGTGGGCGTGGTGCACAAAGAGCTGGCCGCGACGATGGGCGCGGGCGTAGCCGACCTGAACCTCATCACCCAGCCGCCCGCCGTGATCCTGATGTGTGGCCTGCAAGGCGCGGGCAAAACCACCACCACCGCCAAGCTGGCCAAGCACCTGATCGAGCGGCGCAAGAAAAAAGTGCTCACGGTGTCGGCCGACATCTACCGGCCGGCCGCCATCGAGCAGCTCAAGATGGTGACGCGCCAGGCCGGTGCCGAGTGGTTTGCGTCCACGTCCGAGCAAAAACCGCGCGACATCGTGCTGGCCGCACTCGACCACGCCAAGCGCCACTACTTTGATGTGCTGCTGGTCGATACCGCCGGCCGGCTGGCCATCGATGAAGCGCTGATGGCCGAGATTGCCGACCTGCACGCCGCGCTGAACCCGATCGAGACGCTGTTTGTCGTTGATGCGATGCAGGGCCAGGACGCGATCAACACCGCCAAAGCCTTCAAAGAGGCGCTGCCGCTCACCGGCATCGTGCTGACCAAGCTGGACGGTGATTCACGCGGCGGCGCGGCGCTGTCGGTGCGGGCCGTCACCGGCGCGCCGATCAAGTTTGCCGGCGTCTCCGAGAAGATCGACGGTCTTGAGGTGTTTGACGCCGAGCGCCATGCCGGCCGGGTGCTGGGCATGGGCGACATCGTCGCGCTGGTTGAGCAGGTGCAGAACAATGTTGACTTTGGCGCGGCGCAAAAGCTGGCCGAAAAAGTCAAATCAGGCGATGCGTTTGACCTGGACGACTTCCTGGTGCAGCTCTCGCAGATGAAGAAGATGGGCGGCCTGAGTGGCCTGATGGACAAACTGCCCAGTGCCATGACGGCCAAGGCCGGCAAGGTGGACATCGACAAGGCCGAGCGCGACGTGCGGCGCATGGAGGGCATCATCCACTCGATGACCGCACTCGAGCGGCGCAAGCCCGAGCTGCTCAAGGCCAGCCGCAAACGCCGGGTGGCGGCCGGCGCCGGCGTGCATGTTCAAGAAATCAACCGCCTGCTGAACCAGTTTGAGCAGATGCGCGGCATGATGAAAAAGATGAAGGGCGGCGGCCTGATGAAGATGATGAAGCGCATGGGCGGCATGAAGGGCTTGATGGGTTGATGGGCTGGTCGGCTGGCACAGCCCGGCCACCGTCAACGCCTGCGCCGCGCCCGGGTGGCCGCCCACAAGGCCGCCAGCGCGGCCACCACACAGCCCAGCGTGTCGGGCTCGGGCACATTGTTCGCCGTGCCGGCATCGCCCACCGCAAACGCCAGCGCCGGGCCGTCGGCCGCCCCACCCACGCCCAACGCGCTTTGCACCAGCGCCAGCGGCCGGGCCAGCAGCCGGCGCAGCGGGCCGCGCTCGGCACCCGCGCTGAGCACCGACACATTGCCGCAGACATCGGGCACCAACACCGCCACTTTTTGGCCGGCGATATCAGTCACCTCGTAAAAATCGGCCGGCTCAACATGGCCGGGCGCAAAGTTGACGCGCGATTGCCGGCACATCGTCTGGCCAAACGCCATCGCAAACCCTTTCGGGCTGAACTCGCGCTGGCTGCGCACCGTGCGGATGGCGGCGCTGCTGATCAGCACCCGGTCGGTGCGGTCGCGGCGGCGGATTTTGTCGGCCAGCGGGCCCACCAGACCGGCCGGCAGGCGGGCAGCGGTCAAGGCCTGTTCCACCGTGCCCCGGTACGGATTGCGGCCCGGCTTGCCCCAGGCGCAACCCTGGCGCAGCGCCAGCGGCGCCAGAGGGCCGGCGTGGGCTGCGGCGGCGCTGTCCGGGTCTGACGGATTTGCCGGTTGCGCAACCGGCACCGCATCGCCGTCATCGCTCTCGCCCACCGCCACCGCCCGCTGCGCGCCGCTGGGCCAGCCGGCGTCAGCCTGGGCCACCAGCAGCATCGCGCTGGCGGCCAGGCCGGCGCTGGCCAGCACCATCGCGACGATCTGGCGCACGCGGCTGAAAGCCATCGAGCGGCCCACCGGGCGGCGCAGCGGGGGCGGGGCGGGCAGCGCGGGCAGCGGGGCTGGCGCCAGCAGCCCCGCCCAGCCGCAACCCGCCGCCAGGCAGCGGTAGCGCCGCGCCAAGCCGGTTTGCGGCACGGCCCGGTCAGCCGGCTGACGGTGCACCCGAAGCGCCGGCCCGGCGCAGGACGGGCAGGCACGGCGGTGGCGAGGGCGATGGGGGGCTGACAAGGGGCGGGAGACGGTCTGGCGGCCAGGGCGGCCCGGGCAATCCAGGCCTGGCCGATGCCGGGCCTGAGACGGTTATCGGCCGCCACCGGCCAATCCAAAGGCAATCGGTCACAGGCGCGGCAGCCGCCGGCGTGGCCCGCCGGGCGAAGATCGCGGCCATGCGCTGCCATCTCCGCCTTGCCCCACTGGCCGCCATCGGCCTGCTGCTGGCCCTGCCCTGCCCTGCCGCGCTGGCAGCGCCCGACGATGCGCCGGCCGGCTTTGCCCAGCCCGGCTTTGCCCAGCCGGGTTTTGCACAGCAAGTCTTGGCGCTGATCAATGCCCGGCGGGCGCCGTTGGGCCTGTGGGCGCTGCAAGCCGCCGCTGACCTGAACACTATCGCCGCCGAGCACAGCCGCGAGATGGCGGCCAGCGGCCGGCTCAGCCACGACGGTTTCTCGCAGCGCTTTTGGCGCACCAGCGGCCAGACCTGCGTCGAGAACCTGGCCAACCAGCCCACGGGCTTGCAGCAGCCCGAGGCGCTGGTGGCCGCCTGGTGGGCCTCACCGGTGCACCGGCGCAACCTGGTGGCACCGCGTTTGCAGCGCGCCGGTCTGGCCAGCGTGGCCGGCTTTGTGACGTTTTTTGCCTGCGATTGAGCCGCCCGCCAAGCCGGCGCGCCTGCCGATCTGCCGATCAGCCGATCTGCCGACCAGGCGATCTGCCGACCAGCCGACCAGCGGACCAGCGGACCAGCGGACCAGCCGACCAGCCGATCAGCCGATCAGCCCGGATCAAGCCAGCAGCGCTTGCGCAAACTCCCGGGCATTGAAGGTTTGCAGGTCTTCCAGCTTCTCGCCCACGCCGATGAAGTAGACCGGCACCGGCCGCTCGCGCGCAATCGCCGCCAGCACGCCACCCTTGGCCGTGCCGTCCAGCTTGGTGACGATCAGCCCGGTCAGGCCCAGCGCATCATCGAATGATTTGACCTGGCTTAGCGCGTTCTGCCCGGTATTGCCGTCCACCACCAGCAGCACCTCGTGCGGCGCGCCGGCGTCGGCCTTGCCGATCACGCGCTGGATCTTGCGCAACTCTTCCATCAGGTGGGTCTGGGTGGGCAGCCGGCCGGCGGTGTCGGCAATCACCACATCACGGCGCCGCGCCTTGCCGGCGGTGACGGCGTCAAAGGCCACGGCGGCCGGATCGGCGCCCTCCTGGCTGACGATCTCAACCCGGTTCCGGTCTGCCCACACCGCCAACTGCTCGCGCGCGGCGGCGCGGAAGGTGTCGGCGGCGGCCAGCAGCACGGTTTGCTGCGCCTCGGCCAGGTGGCGGGTGAGCTTGCCGATGCTGGTGGTCTTGCCGGCGCCGTTGACGCCCACCACCATCATCACGGTGGGCGCAAACCGGCCCACTTCCAGCGGCTTTTCAAGGGGCGCCAGCAGCTCGGCCAGCGCATCGGCCAGCAGGGCCTTGACCTGGGCCGGGTCGGTGGCCTTGGCGTCTTTGATCCGGCGCCTCAGGTCGAGCAGCAAAAACTCGGTGGCCCGCACACCGGCGTCGGCCATCAGCAGCGCGGCCTCCAGCTCGTCGTACAGCGCATCGTCGATCTGCGTGCCGGTAAACACCTGGGCAATGCTGCTGCCGGTTTTGCGCAGGCCGTTGCGCAATTTGTCAAGCCAGCGCTGGCGGTTTGGCAGCGCAACAGGGGCGTCGGCAGGGGTGTTTGCGGGTGCCGGGGGTGTGGGCTCTGGCGCGGTAGGCAGCACAAAGGCCGCCGGCTCGGTGGGTGTGCCGGCAGCGGGTGCGGATGCGTCTGCCGCTGGCGCCGCTGGCAACACCGGTGCGGCCGGGCTGCCGGCCAGCTTGCTGACCGCCGACTTCCACCACGAGCCGGTGGTTGCATCGGTCGCCGGGGTTACCGGGGGGGCGGCTGGCGCTGGTGTTGTGACGAATGGTGCGAAGGCGGGGCCGTCGGTGGCGGGTGCGTTGGCGGCCGGATCACGTGCTGGAGCGGCGACGTCGGGCGCTGCCGGCTTTTTTTTGAAGAAGCTGAACATGGGCGTTTCAGGTGACTGCGGCCGTCCCGGCACCGCAAAAGGGTGCCGCTATAATCACGGGCTCGGGGCGCTTTAGCTCAGTCGGTTAGAGCAACGGAATCATAATCCGTGGGTCCGGGGTTCGAATCCCTGAAGCGCCACCAAAATCTAGAAGGCTTGTAAGTCAATGACTTATAAGCCTTTTTCTTTTCCGGGGGTGCCATTTGGGGGTGCCACTTGGGCTCCTTCACCACACCACGTCCCTGCCGCAAAAACGTGCGGCACGTGCTTCGTTCGCGTCCTCTTCTTCGAGCAGTCTTCAAGTTCACAAACTGGCGTCCGAAAGCGACAGGAGGTCTGCCTGTCGCTGCGGACGAAGAACCCTCTCCATGGCTTGGCGCATCGGCGCGTGGGTGAATGCGAGGCGAGGAGTCTGTCGGGCTTTGGGTCGGGCCTGCAATGGGCCGCAATGGGGTGCAGGCTAGGCGCAAAGCGCAGTGATTCCTTTTGGTATCACGAGCAATTGCAACGACGCGGGCACCCCGTTGCAGGCCCAACCCGGAGGGCCGGGGCGACCCCAAGTCCGACAGGCTCCTTGGCGCAAAGCACAGCCATAGCCCGGGCTATGGCGCGCATTTGCAACGACGAGCGAGCGACTTTTGGCGTGATGAGCGGGCATGATCGAAAAACTCTCAGCCTCTCAGGCGGCGCTATCGCCGCCCCGGGCAGGGGCCGACCCGTCAGGGCTTCGCTGGTTTAACGCCTTGTGGCTCGTTCTACGCCCCGACGCTGTGTGCTCGCCCCCTACGGCGCCGTCAGCAACTGCTGCAACTCATGCGTCAGGCGTCCATTGACCCCCGCAGCGGCAGCGTAGGTGATATCGAACGTTGCCTGCACCAGCCGGCGGCTCACCAGGTCGAACCAGACGGTGACGACGTCTTGCGACTGCGTGTTTGTCCCGGTGGCCGAGGTCTGCGTCATGACCAGGGTGTACTGCACTTTCTTGGCGGCGAAGGTGCCGGCCGGCACGCTCACTGTTTCGGTGCCGACGACCGAGCCGCTTTGCCGCACGGTCGTCGCGGCGTTGCCGTCGGTGCAGGTGCGGTGGCTGCTGGACACCGGCCAGGCCTGGCCCTCGGGAAAATCGGTTGGCAAGCGCGCAGGCGGCACGTCGTAGCTACAGGTCACGACCGGAAGGGTGTGCGGGAACATCGAGCTGACAAGCTCGTGGGCCGTGTCGTACGAGTCGATCGCGTTGACCGTGCCGTAGCGCGTGCCGTTGATCGTCAAGTTGCCGCCATTGCCGATGCGCGACTGGCTGTAGCTGCCGTCTGCCGAGCTCGCCACCACGATGAGCTCCAACTGCCACGGATAGGCGTTAGAGGAATTGTCGGTATCCGTCATCTGATAATCGATCTTGCGACCCAGCGGCACGACCGAGACCGGTGGACCTGCCGCCGAGGTATCTCCACCACTCCCGCCGCCACAGCCGACTAAAACCAGTAGCGTCGCGCCCATCAAAAAGCGAGTGGATTGAATCCTTCGCGTGGGCAAAGGAATCGATCGAGGGGTCAGATTTTGAAGCATGGGACACCGTAAAGACAAATGGGGTAATTCGAAGGACATCGAAGACGCACAAACCATGTCGATCGAGGACGATTGAAAGCTGTTGACGAATCTAAAATTAACCCCTGTTCAGATTCATGCGCAGTTGATGATTGCAGATTGCAGTATGGCAGCATCTGCGCTTTGGGACCTCCTTGATTTCGGTGCAAAAAGTAGCGGCTCGGCCGCCGAGCAACGGCACGGGTTTTGACGGGTTGTCGCGCGCAAGTGCTTGTCAGGCGTTGGTTTTCTGTTGGTCTTCCAACTGCGCCACAGGCCGCGCCGGCGCTGGGTCGATTTCCGCCGCCGGTGCTTGTTTTCGCTGCAGCTTGTGACGGCAAAATCTGCCCAGCGTAGCGCTCCAAGGGGAAGCGGACGACGCCCCGCAGGTTGATGCCCTCCAGGCGCGTCGGCGCGATGCGTCCGGTCAACGCCGACGGCACGATCTGGTGCCTGTTCGCCCAGCGATCAAAAACTGCCTGCATCTGCGCCGTGTTCAAGGCCATCGCGATGTTGGCCAGCAGGCGCAATGCGTCGGCCACCGCCGGCATCTCGTTGACGCGCCGGGCCTGGGCCGGTGCAATGCGATCCGTGTAAATCGCGCGCGTGAGTGCGTTCACCGCCTCGCCCCGGTTGAGCACCCGGCGCAATTCCCTGCGCAAGCCCGCATTGGCGAAGTAGTCTGCCAGGCACGCAGTCCTGAGCAACTCGCCCAACTGCACAGCGGCGTCGTAGATCGGGTCTCCCTTGGCCGCCGACCCAAACCTGGCCAGTGCCGTGACGGCGCTGGCATGGGGGTCCACTCGTTTTCAGTGCAATAAGTGACGCTACACAAAGCCAGCAGTGGCGCGGGGACTGATTCGCAAGCTATTGATGTCAGCGGCGGCGCTTGGGCGGCGCTTGGGCGGCGGTTGTGCGGCGGTTGTGCGGCGCTTCGGCCGCCGCTGGCCTGGCCAGCCGGCCGTGGATACTGCGGCCAGCGCCGCCGGGCCGGGCTGGCGCATCAACCGGAGGGGCCGATGGCAGCAAGTTCGTGGAGGCACCGCGCCGGCCCATCGGCCAACCCAACACTGTCTTGATCGGCATGGCTTACCGCGCCAGCCTGGGCAGCCAGACCTTCCGCTTCAACACGCTGGCCGATTTGCTGGCCAAAGCCAGCCCTGCCCGCTCCGGCGACCAACTGGCCGGCATTGCCGCTGAATCGGCCCGGCAGCGGGTGGCCGCGCAAATCGCGCTGGCCGATCTGCCGCTGGCCACGTTTTTGCAGCAGGCGCTGCTGCCGTATGAGCAGGATGAGGTGACCCGGCTGATCATCGACAGCCACGACGCCGCCGCGTTCGCCGCCGTCGCCCACCTGACCGTGGGCGGGTTGCGCGACTGGCTGCTGGGCGACGCCGCCACGCCCGTGGTGCTGGCCGCGTTGGCGCCCGGGCTGACACCCGAGATGGTGGCGGCCGTGAGCAAGCTGATGCGCCAGCAGGATTTGCTGCTGGTGGCCAGCCGCTGCCGGGTGGTGACGCGGTTCCGCTGCACGCTGGGCCTGCCCGGCACGCTGGCGGTGCGCCTGCAGCCCAACCACCCGACCGACCACCCGGCCGGCATCGTGGCCAGCATCCTGGACGGGCTGATGTACGGCGCCGGCGATGCGGTGATCGGCATCAACCCGGCCAGCGACAGCGTGCCGGCGCTGGTCGGCCTGCTGCAGTTGCTGGACGAGGTGATCAGCCGCCACCAGATCCCCACCCAGTCATGCGTGCTCAGCCATGTCACCAACACCTTGCAGGCCATCGCGCTGGGCGCGCCAGTGGACCTGGTGTTTCAATCGATCGGCGGCACCGAGGCCTGCAACCGCAGTTTTGGCGTCAACCTGGCGCTGCTGGACGAGGCCCATGCGGCCGTGCAGGCGCTGCGCCGCAGCCCGGTGGCCGATGGCAGCGCGGCCAACCTGATGTACTTCGAGACCGGCCAGGGCAGCGCGCTGTCGGCCAACGCCCACCACGGCGTGGACCAGCAGACCCTCGAAGCCCGGGCCTACGCGGTGGCGCGGCGCTACCGGCCGCTGCTGGTCAACACGGTGGTCGGCTTCATCGGGCCCGAGTATTTGTACGACGGCAAACAGATCATCCGCGCCGGGCTGGAAGATCATTTCTGCGGCAAGTTGCTGGGCCTGCCGATGGGCGTTGATATCTGCCACACCAACCACGCTGAGGCCGACCAGGACGACATGGACAGCCTGCTGGTGCTGCTGGCCACCGCCGGGCTCAATTTTGTGATGGGCGTGCCAGGCGCGGATGACGTGATGCTGGGCTACCAAAGTACCTCGTTCCACGATGCGCTGCTGGTGCGCAAGCTGCTGGGCTTGCGGCGGGCGCCGGAGTTTGAAGCCTGGTTGCGGCGAATGGGCATCACCGACGCGCAGGGCGGGCTGCTGCCGGCGCCGGCGCGGCCAGCGTTGGTGGCCTCGTTTGCGGCGTCTCTGAGTGCGTTGCTGGCCGGGCCTTCGGCATGACCGACGCCCCAGTCGGCCCGGCCGAACCACAAGACTATCCACCAGCCGACCCCTGGGCCGCGCTGCGCCGCCACACCCCCGCCCGCATCGCCCTGGGCCGGGCCGGCACCAGCCTGCCCACGCACGAGTTGCTGCGCTTTGCGGCGGCCCATGCCGACGCGCGTGACGCCGTGTGGGTGGCGCTGGACGAGCCCGCGCTGGCCAGCGCGCTGCAAGCCCAGGGCTGGGCCACGCTGCCGGTGCACAGCCAGGCGCCCGACCGCACCGCCTACCTGCGCCGCCCGGATTGGGGCCGCCGGCTGCGCGCCGACAGCGCCCAGCGGCTGCGCCAGGCCGGCGCTGCGGCCACCGGCCCGGTGCACCTGGCCATCGTGCTGGGCGACGGCCTGTCGGCGCGCGCGGTGCAGCAGCATGCGCCGCCCCTGCTGGCTGCCCTGCAACCGCTGCTGGGCGCTGACTGGCGGCTGGCGCCGCTGGTGATCGCCCAGCAGGCCCGGGTGGCGCTGGCCGACGAGGTAGGCGCGCTGCTGCAAGCCCGGCTGGTGCTGATGCTGCTGGGTGAGCGGCCCGGCCTGAGCGCACCCGACAGCCTGGGCGCCTACCTCACCCACGCACCGCAGATCGGCTGCACCGACGCCCAGCGCAACTGCGTCAGCAACATCCGGCCGGGTGGCCTGCCGCCCGTTCAGGCGGCGCAGCGGCTGGCCTGGTTGCTGACCGAGGCGCTGCGGCGGCGGGTGTCGGGCGTGGCGCTGAAGGACAACAGCGCGACGGCGTTGCTGGCGGGTTGAGCCAAGCCGCTGCCGATCAAGCGGCCACCCATTGCGACGGCCGTTGCCACAACGCCCGGATGGCGATCAGCCTGCCTGCGGCGGCACACCAAGCGGCGTTCACCAGCTACGACATCGCAGCCGTGTCGGCCGGGCTCACGGCGCGCCTTGGGTGCGGTACTCGATATCCTACCGTACAATTATAAGTACATGTACGTTGGAGACTTTTGATGGACGCTATCAGTTACAGCGCGGCCCGCGCCAACCTGGCAAAAACCATGAACCGCGTTTGCGACGACCATGAGCCTTTGATCATCACCCGCAACGGCGAACAGTCGGTCGTCATGCTGTCGCTGGACGACTACAACGCGCTGGAGGAAACCGCTTTCCTGCTGCGCAGCCCCGCGAATGCCAAGCGGCTGCTTGCTGCCGTGGCGCAGCTCAATGCCGGCACGGGTGTTGAGCGTGATTTGCAGCCGTGAAATTGATTTTCTCAGACGAAGCCTGGGATGATTATTTGTACTGGCAAAAACAAGACCGAAAAATGGTCGAGCGGATCAACAAGCTGATTCAAGAGGTCAAGCGTGAGCCGTTTTCTGGTATCGGCAAACCAGAACCGCTGAAACACGCGCTGGCCGGGTTTTGGTCCCGCAGGATCACGGATGAACACCGCATGGTTTATCGGATTGAAGGGGATTTATTGCAGTTGGCACAGTTGCGGTATCACTATTGAGTTGGGCATCTCTTGCTGTCCGGTTCCGTTTAATCATATTTGCGTTCGTGGCTGGCCATTATTTCAGGCGCGCCACTCGCGCCAAAAGTGGCAAGAAAGCAAACAGTGCAGGCTGCAGCAGCGCCCAGTCATCCAGCGCCTCGCCCGTTCATCCGTTGATGCCGCCAGACGCATTGCCCGCCGCCTCGGCCGCCACGCCCTAAAATCAGCCCTCGGCGCTGGGTTGTCCAGCGCCATCTGTTCCACAGCCCCTGGATCCACACCATGCTCCGCTGTGTTTTGCCGGCCCTGCTGGGCCTTGCCATTTGCGCGGCGTTGGCTGCGCCGGCGCCCGCCGACGCGCAGACCTCACGCCCGTTCCCGGCCACGGCATTGCGCGGCGTGCTGCTGCTCACCCAGCCGCCCGAGGCGCTGTTGAACGGCCAGCCGGTGCGGCTGTCACCGGGATCGCGCATCCGGGGGCCCAACAACATGCTGCAAATGTCGGGGGCGCTGGTGAACCAGCCGCTGCTGGTGCATTACACGGTTGAGCCGTCGGGCGGGGTGCATGAGGTGTGGATCCTGACCCCCGATGAAGCCGCCCGCAAACCCTGGCCGGCCAGCCCGGCCGAGGCGCAGCGCTGGGAGTTCAACCCCGCCGCCCAGGCCTGGACAAAACGCTGACCGTTCAAATGAGTACCCAAAAATGAGCACTCCGAAGTGAGCCCACCATGACCAAAAAAGTCTACATCCGCAGTTTTGGTTGCCAGATGAATGAATACGACGCGGGCAAGATGGCCGATGTGATGCGGGTGGCCGAAGGTTATGAGCCCACCGCTGACCCCGAGCAGGCCGACCTGATTTTGTTCAACACCTGCTCGGTGCGCGAGAAAGCGCAAGAAAAGGTGTTTTCTGATCTCGGCCGGGTCAAGCATTTGAAAGCCCGCGGCGTGTTGATCGGCGTCGGCGGCTGCGTGGCCAGCCAGGAGGGCGCGGCCATTCTCGACCGGGCACCGTATGTGGACGTGGTGTTTGGCCCGCAAACCCTGCACCGTCTGCCGCAATTGCTGGCCGACCGCCAGGCGCTGGGCCGGGCACAGGTGGATATCAGTTTCCCTGAGATCGAGAAGTTTGACCACCTGCCGCCGGCCCGGGTGGACGGCGCGTCGGCTTTTGTGTCGATCATGGAGGGCTGCTCAAAATACTGCTCGTATTGCGTGGTGCCGTATACCCGGGGCGAAGAGGTGAGCCGGCCGTTTGACGATGTGCTGGTGGAGGTGGCGGGCCTGGCCGACCAGGGCGTCAAAGAAGTGACCTTGCTGGGCCAGAATGTCAACGGCTATCGCGGGCAAATGGGCGGCAAACCCGGTGACACGACGGAGATCGCCGATTTTGCGCTGCTGCTGGAGTATGTGCACGATATCCCCGGCATCGAGCGCATCCGCTACACCACCAGCCACCCGATCGAGTTCAGCCAGCGGCTGATCGACGCCTACGGCAAGCTGCCAAAACTGGTGAACCATTTGCACCTGCCGGTGCAGCACGGCGCTGACCGTATTTTGATGGCGATGAAGCGCGGCTATACCTCGCTGGAATACAAAAGCAGTATCCGAAAATTGCGGCTGGTGCGGCCCGATATCAGCCTGTCTACTGATTTCATCGTTGGCTTTCCGGGCGAGACCGAAGAAGACCACCAAAAATCATTGCAACTGATTGAACAAGTCGGGTTTGACGCCAGTTTCAGCTTTGTTTTCAGCCCGCGCCCGGGCACACCGGCCGCCAATCTGACTGACGACACGCCGCAAGACTTGAAACTCAAGCGGCTGCAACAACTGCAGGCGCTGATCGAGGCCAACGTGCAACGCATCAGCGCGCGCCGCGTGGGCACGCTGCAAACCATTCTGGTGGAAGGCCCGAGCCGAAGGCCAGGGCCGACCGGCGCGGCCGAGTTGATGGGCCGCACCGAGTGCAACCGCATCGTCAACTTTGACGGCGGGCCGCTGTCCGCCCGGCTGGTCGGCCAGATGACCCAGGTGCATATCACCCGGGCACTGCCGCATTCACTGCGCGGTGAGGTGGTGATGGTGGACCACGCGGTGGACCACGCGGTGGCCGCCTGATTTCGCTGGTGGCCGGCGGGTTTGAAGACCTGGCATGAACAGCGGGCCCCGTGGCCTCAGCGCCAGCCGCGCCAGCCCAGCACCAGCGCTGCTGCCAGCACCATCGCGCCGTAAGTGGCCATGCGGCCATCGCGGCCCAGCAGCAGCAGGCCGGCCAAGGTCACCAGCGCGCAGGCGCCCAGCACCCAGGCCGCCAGCCCGCGCCAGGCCACCTGCCGCAAATCACGCCGCCACAGCAATTTGGCGGCGGTGGGCGCGATCAAGGCCAGGCCCAGCGCCGGGCCAAACAGGTTGGCCAGGTGCCAGAAAGCATCGAAAAAGCCCATGAATTCCCGCTCAAAGTGAGGACGGCGCCTGCGCTGCGGCGCGCCGGCAAGCCATCGAACCCGGCACTGGCTCGGGAAAGCCGCCAGCCCGCTGCAGGCCGGCAAATTCTATAATTGGCCAATGAGTGTGTTCACCCTGGGCCTGAACCACACGACCGCGCCGCTGGACCTGCGCGGTCGTTTTGCCTTTGCGCCCGAAGCCCTTTCACCGGCGCTGCGCGGCTTCAGAGAGCGCTTGATGCGCGCCCTGCCCGAGGCGGCGCTGCTGTCCACCTGCAACCGCACCGAGCTGTACGTGGCGGCCGAACCGGCGCAAGTGAACGCGCTGGTCAGCCCGGCGATGGACTGGCTGGCGGCGCAGGGCGGTGTCAGCACCGACCAGTTGCGCCAGCACACTTATGTGCTGGCGCAGCGTGACGCTGCCCGCCATGCCTTTCGGGTGGCCTCCGGGCTGGATTCGATGGTGCTGGGTGAGCCGCAAATCCTGGGCCAGATGAAGCAGGCGGTGCGTGAGGCCGATGCCGCCGGCACGCTGGGCACCACGCTGCACCAGTTGTTCCAGCGCTCGTTCTCGGTGGCCAAAGATGTGCGCACGTCCACCGAGATCGGTGCGCACTCCATCAGCATGGCGGCAGCGTCGGTGCGGCTGGCGGCGCAGTTGTTTGAGGATTTGAGCGACATCAAAGTGCTGTTTGTCGGTGCCGGCGAAATGATCGAGCTGGTGGCCACCCACTTTGCGGCCCGGTCACCCAAAAGCCTGGTCATCGCCAACCGCACGCTGGAGCGCGGTGAAAAGCTGGCCAGCCGGTTTGGCGGCCAGGCGCTGCGGCTGGCTGATTTGCCGCAACGCCTGCATGAGTTTGATGCCGTCATCTCGTGCACCGCCAGCAGCTTGCCGATCATCGGGCTGGGCGCGGTGAAGAGCGCGTTGAAAGCCCGGCGCCACAGGCCGATGTTCATGGTCGATCTGGCGGTGCCGCGCGATATTGAGCCCGAGGTGGGCACTTTGTCGGATGTCTACCTCTACACCGTGGACGATCTGTCGGCGGTGGTGCAGTCGGCTGGTGAAAAGCGCCAGGCGGCGGTGGCCCAGGCCGAGGCCATCATCGACGCCGGGGTGCAAAGCTTTGCCCACTGGCTTGACCAGCGCGCCACCGTGCCGCTGATCCAGGCCCTGCATGCCCAGACCGATGACTGGCGCACGGCCGAGATCGCCCGCGCCCGCAAGCTGCTGGCCAAAGGGGCCGACATCGACAGCGTACTGGAAGCCCTGTCGCGCGGCCTGACGCAAAAGATGCTGCACGGCACGCTGGCCGAGCTGCATGCCAGCGACGGCGAGGCCCGGGCGCAAATGGCGCAAACCGTGTCGCGGCTGTTTTTGCGCCAGGCGCCACGCAGCCCGTCGGCCGACGACGCCAGCTAGCTGTCCATCCTGACGGCGCGCCAGCGGCCCCACCGGCCGGGCGCGCCGTCTCCAATTTGAGCCGCCGTGAAAGACTCTCTCCGCCTGCAACTGCAACGCCTGGTGATGCGCCTGGCCGAACTGGACGCCAACCTGGCTGATCCGAAGCTCAGCCAGGACATCAGCCGTTACCGGGCGGTGGCGCGTGAGCAATCCGAGGCGGCTGACCTGGTGCAGCGCTTCCAAAGCTATGAAAGGCGCGAGGCAGACGAGGCCACTGCCCGTGCCCTTCTGGCCGAAGCGACCAGCACGGCCACCGCCGACCCCGAAATGGCCGGGCTGGCGCGGGAGGAAATTGCCGCCGCGCAGGCCGACCTGGCCAGCGGCCTGGCCGGCCTGCAGGCCGCGCTGCTGCCGCACGACCCGGATGACGCCCGCAATGCCTTTGTTGAAATCCGTGCCGGTGCCGGGGGCGATGAGTCGGCGCTGTTTGCCGGCGACCTGGCGCGCATGTATTTGCGCTTTTTTGAGCGCCAGGGCTGGCGCAGCGAGGTGCTGAGCGAGAGCGCATCGGATCTGGGCGGCTACAAAGAGCTGGTGCTGCGGGTGGCGGGCCGGGATGTTTATGGCGCGCTCAAGTTCGAATCGGGCGGGCACCGGGTGCAGCGGGTGCCCGCCACCGAATCGCAAGGCCGCATCCACACCAGCGCGGCCACGGTGGTGGTGATGCCCGAGCCCGATGAAGCCACCGAGATCACGCTCAACCCGGCCGATTTGCGCATCGACACCTTCCGCGCCAGCGGCGCTGGTGGCCAGCACATCAACAAAACCGATTCGGCCATCCGCATCACCCATTTGCCCAGCGGCCTGGTGGCCGAATGCCAGGACGACCGCTCCCAGCACCGCAACAAAGCCCGCGCGATGGCGGTGCTGCAAGCCCGGCTGCGCGACAAAGAGCGGGCCCAGCGCGATGCCACCGAGGCCGCCACCCGCAAAAGCCTGGTCGGCACTGGGGACCGGTCGGACCGCATCCGCACCTACAACTTCCCGCAGGGCCGGCTGACCGACCACCGAATCAACCTGACGCTGTACAAGCTGGCCACGATCATGGACGGCGACCTGGCCGATGTGGTGGCCGCCCTGCAAGCCGCGCAGGCGCAAGACCAGTTGGCGGCGCTCGAGGCCGGGGCGTGAGCGCCGGGGCAGGCGAGGCGGTGAGCGACCCGGCCAGCGCTGCGCAAACCGGGCCCGCGCCGGCCGCCGATGTTGACCGGGCGCTGGCGCTGGCCCAGCAACTCGGGCTGCACCGGCTGGACGCCCACAGGCTGCTGGCCCACCTGCTACAACAGCCGCGCACCTGGCTGATCGCCCACGGCAATGCGCCGCTGCCCGGGCCGGCGGCCAACGCCTTTGCCGCCGCCTGCCAGCGCCTTGCCAACGGTGAGCCGCTGGCCTATTTGCTGGGCGAGCAAGAATTTCACGGCCTGCGGCTGCGGGTGAGCCCGGCTGTGCTGGTGCCCCGGCCCGACACCGAAACCCTGGTGGACTGGGCGCTGGCGCTGTTGCCCACGCTCACCGTCGACCGGCCACTGGTGCTGGACCTGGGCACCGGCAGCGGTGCCATCGCGCTGGCCGTGGCGCACCGCCACCCCGGTGCCCACGTCAGCGCCACCGACATCAGCCGCGCCGCGCTGACCGTGGCGCAGCGCAATGCCAAGCGGCTGGGGCTGGTGATCGAATGGGCCATCGGCGACTGGTGGCAGGCACTGGCGGCAGGCGATTCAATCCGCCAGTTCGACCTGGTGCTGTGTAACCCGCCGTACATCGCCGGCGATGACCCCCACCTGCCGGCATTGCGGCACGAGCCGCTGGCCGCGCTGACGCCCGGCGGCGACGGCCTGGGGGCGCTGCAAGCCGTCATCGGCGGCGCGCCAGCCCACCTGGTGCCCGGCGGCTGGCTGCTGCTGGAGCATGGCTGGCGCCAGGCCCCGGCCGTCCGCGCCGCGCTGCGGGCGGCGGGGTTCGAGTCGATCAGCACCCGGCACGACATCGCCGGCCGGCCGCGCTGCAGCGGTGGCTGCCTGCCGTTCGCCCGGGCATGGACGCCATCGCCTGAATGACGCGCAAGCATCGAGCAAGTGGTCAATCGTCACGCAATTCGGCGGCCACGCGCAACGCAACGCGGCGTAGGATGTTTCGAGGCGGCCTTAAACCGGGCTGTCGCTCAACATTTGGGGAGTGAGCCGCATGCGCAAGACCCCGTTTTTCAAACCGATTTTGCTGACTTTGGCGGTGCTGGCCAGCGCAGCATCGGCCCAGAACCGCGGCCTTGCACCGCCGACTGATGCCTTGGGCGGCGCTTTCTGGCAAGCCCGCTTCGAGCGCGACAGCCAATCGCTGGTGGCCACCCGCGACGCGATGGCACTCGGCCTGCCCACCACCAGCGGCCAGACCCTGCGCCTGCTGGGCGACTACCAGTTCAGCACGTTTCGCCTCGGCAGCACCGGTGGGCTGCGGCTGTCGGGTGGCTTGCTGATCAATTTGCGCAACTCGCCGCTGATCGGCGGCTTCAGCGACAACGCCGCCCTGCCCTATGCCGGCATCGGCTACAGCAGCGGCAACCTGCGCGGTGACTGGGGTTTCAGCGCCGATCTGGGGCTCACGGCGCCCGGTTTGTCGTCGGCCCGGATGGACCGGTGGTTCAACCCCGGCACGACGCTGGGCGTGGACGGCGCCGCCCGGGTGCTGCCCGTCATCCGGCTCGGCATGAACCTGGCCTTCTGACCGCTGACGTGCCCCGGGCCGGTGGGGCCAATCCCGGTGCGCCGAGCCCAGCAGGCTTCTTTGCCGTATAAACCTGGGTTTTTCCAACCCCAGCCGGACGACAACCATGACTGATGTGCAACAACGTATTGACACCCTGGTGAAGGGCGGCCGCGTGGTGCTGTTCATGAAGGGCACGGCGCAGTTTCCGCAGTGCGGCTTCTCGGGCCGGGCGATCCAGGTGCTCAAGGCCTGCGGCGTGCAGCAGATCAACACCGTCAACGTGCTCGAAGACGACGGCATCCGCCAGGGCATCAAGGATTACGCCAACTGGCCCACCATCCCCCAGTTGTACGTGGCCGGTGAGTTTGTCGGCGGCTCCGACATCATGATGGAGATGTACGAGTCGGGCGAGTTGCAGACGCTGCTGTCGCAGTGACTTTGCGCGCTGCCGGCCTGGGGCGGGCATGACAACCCAGCCGCGGCTGGTCGTCGGCATCACCGGCGCCAGCGGCGCGGTTTACGGCGTGCGGCTGCTGGCCCGGGCCCGGGCGATTGGGTTGGAAACCCACCTCATCGTCACCCCGTCGGGCGTCATCAACGCCCACCACGAACTGGGCCTTGATCGGGCCGCGCTCGATGCGCTGGCCGACCGGGCCTACGCCCCCGGTGACATCGGCGCCTGCATCGCGAGCGGCAGTTTTGCTGCGGCGGCGATGGTGGTGGCGCCGTGCTCGATGAAGACACTTGCGGCGGTGGCCCACGGGCTGTCAGACAACCTGCTGACGCGCGCCGCCGATGTCACGCTCAAAGAGCGGCGCCGGCTGCTGCTGATGGTGCGCGAGACGCCTTTCAACCTGGCCCATCTGCGCAACATGACGGCGGTGACCGAGATGGGCGGCATCATCTTTCCGCCGTTGCCGGCTTTTTACCACCGGCCCACCAGCATCGATGAGCTGGTGGACGACACGGTGGAGCGGGTGTTGCAATTGCTGGGTGCGCAGGATGCGCAACCCAAGGTTTGGGGCGGTTTGCGCTGAGCGCAGCCCGCCCCAGGCCGGCGCGGCGCGTTCACCAAGTAGACGCCGCGGAGCCGGCTCCGCCGGGCCGCTGGCGGCGCCCTCAGGGGGGAGCGCCGTAGGCGCTTTGGGGGGGTCAAATGACCCAGCGCTGGCGGTTCGCCAGCACAGCGTTGGGGTATTCGGCCCGGCCCCGGCTGCCGTTGTAGCGGCCCAGCGCCAGGAACAGGTCACCGCGTTCGATGTCCAGGTAGTGGCGCAGGATCACGCAGCCAAAGCGCAGATTGGTCTGCATGTGGAACAGCCGCGCCGCATCGCCGTCACCGATCAGTCGGGCCCAGAACGGCATCACCTGCATGTAACCGCGCGCCCCGGTGCTGCTGATGGCGTATTTGCGGAACCCGCTCTCCACCTGGACCAGTCCCAGCAGCAGCGCCGGCTCCAGCCCGGCCCGGGTGCCCTCGTACCACAGGGTTTCAAGAAACTCGATGCGGGTGGCGGCCTCGCTTTTCTGGCGCTTCAGCCGCTCACTCATCGCGCCCAGCCAGCGCAGAAACGCCAGCCGGGTTTCCAATTGCGCGAACACCGGTCTAGGCGGTGCAACGCTGGCGATGGCCGCTGACAGCGCTGATCGCACCGCATCGGCCAGCGCTTCTTCGGCCTGCGGGCCGGCCCGGGCCGGTGCTTGCCAAATTGAAGACCCAGCGAAGCCGGCAGCCGCAGCCCGCCGCAATGCCTGCCGCCGACTCAAACTCATGCGACCAGCCGGGCCTTCACCAACGCCGCCGCGTCGGCCAGCGGCACGCCGCTGGCTTGGGCCTCGCGCCGGCCTTGCAGCTCCACCGTGCCGGCTTTCAGGCCCCGGTCGGAGATGACCACCCGCTGCGGCACGCCCACCAGCTCCCAGTCGGCAAACATCGCGCCCGGGCGCTCACCCCGGTCGTCCAACATCACATCGATGCCAGCGGCGGCCAAATCATCGTGCAGCGCATCGGCGGCGGCCTTGACCTCGGCCGAGCGGTCATAGCCGATGGGGCAGATCACCGCCGAGAACGGCGCCAGCGTCACTGGCCAGACGATGCCGCGCTCATCATGGTTTTGCTCGATGGCCGCGCCCAGGATGCGCGTGACGCCAATGCCGTAACAGCCCATTTCCATCAGCCTGGGCTTGCCGGTTTCGTCCAGAAAACTGGCATTCATCGCCTGGCTGTATTTGGTGCCGAGGTAAAACACATGGCCCACCTCGATGCCGCGCTGGATGGCCAGCACGCCGCCGCCGTCGGGCGATGCATCACCGGCCAGCACGTTGCGGATGTCGGCCACCAAGGCCGGCTCAGGCAGGTCACGGCCCCAGTTCACGCCGGTGAAGTGAAAGCCCTCGGCATTGGCGCCGCAGACAAAATCGCTCATCGCCGCCACCGTGCGGTCGGCAATCACCTGCACCGGCTGCTTCAGGTTGATGGGGCCCAGGTAGCCCGGCTTGCAGCCAAAGTGCTCGTCGATCTCGGCGGCGGTGGCGAACCGCCACCCGGCTTTGAGCCCCGCCAGCTTGCCGGCCTTGATCTCGTTCAGCGAATGGTCGCCGCGCACCAGCAGCAGCCAGACGGTGCTTTTGATGATGTCGCCAGCGTCGTCCAACTCGTCAGTCGCCAGCACCAGGCTTTTGACGGTTTGCTGCAAGCTCAAGCCCAGGCCAACCGCCACCTCGGCGCAGGTGCTCTGGCCGGGCGTGGCGGTCTTCACCATCGGCGGGCCGGGCACGGCACGCGGCGCGGCCGGCGCCACGGCTTCGGCCAGCTCGATGTTGGCAGCGTAGGCGCTGGTGGGGCAGTAGACGATGGCGTCTTCACCGGTGTCGGCGATCACCTGAAACTCATGCGACGCATCGCCGCCGATGGCGCCGGTATCGGCCGCCACCGCGCGGTATTGCAGGCCGAAGCGGTCAAAAATGCGCTGGTAGGCAACAAACATCGCGTCGTAGCTTTTTAGGGCGGCGGCCTTGTCGCGGTCGAATGAGTAGGCGTCTTTCATCGTGAACTCACGCCCGCGCATCACGCCAAAACGCGGCCGGCGCTCATCGCGGAACTTGGTCTGGATGTGGTAGAAATTTTTGGGCAGTTGCTTGTAGCTGCGCAATTCTTGCCGGGCGATGTCGGTCACCACCTCTTCACTGGTGGGCTGGAGGATGAAGCTGCGGTCATGCCGGTCTTTGACACGCATCAGCTCGGGCCCGTAGGCCTGAAAGCGCCCGGTCTCCTGCCACAGCTCGGCCGGCTGCACCACCGGCATCAGCAGCTCAACCGCGCCGGCGCGGTTCATCTCCTCGCGGATGATGGCTTCAACCTTGCGGATCACGCGCAGCCCCATCGGCATGTAGCTGTAGATGCCGGCGCTCAAGCGCTTGATCATGCCGGCGCGCAGCATCAATTGGTGGCTGGCCACCTCGGCGTCGGCGGGCGCCTCCTTCAAGGTGGAGATGAAGAATTGACTGGCTTTCATGGGGGGGCGGGGCTCGCGGCAGAGGGGGTTCACTGCGGCCGATCAGGCCCGTGGGAGGGCCGGCGCGCTGGCAACCGCATGCGGGTTAGCGAGGTTCGCAAGCCGCACTGAGCCGGTGCAATAATGAACTTAATACAGAAATTGGGGTTTTGATTATGCTCGACAGGGAAGGCTTCAGGCCCAACGTCGGCATCATCCTGCTCAATGCGCGCAACCAGGTGTTCTGGGGCAAACGGCTACGCACCCACTCGTGGCAGTTTCCTCAAGGGGGCATCAAATACGGTGAGTCGCCGGAGCAGGCGATGTTGCGCGAGTTGCATGAAGAAGTGGGCCTGCACCCCGAGCACGTGCGCATCCTGGCGCGCACCCGCGACTGGCTGCGCTACGAGGTGCCCGACCACTTCATCCGCAGAGATGCGCGCGGCCACTACCGGGGTCAGAAGCAGATCTGGTTCTTGTTGCGCCTGATGGGCCGCGACAGCGATCTTGATCTGCGCGCCACCGACCATCCCGAGTTCGACGCCTGGCGCTGGAACGAGTACTGGGTGCCGCTGGACCTGGTGATCGAGTTCAAGCGCGATGTCTACCAGATGGCGCTCAATGAACTGGCGCGGTTTCTGCCCCGGGTCAACCAGCACAACCGCTACCTGCGCGGTGGCGTGCGGGCCTGGCATCCCGATGAGGACGACAGCCTGGGCCTTGCGGGGCACACCGACCACGGCGATCTGCTCAGCGAGCATGGCGCGCTGCACACCGACCACGGCGCGCTGCACACGGGCCACGGTGCGCTGCTGCCGGCAGCGGGGGATGGGCTTTCAGGGTTGGCGGGCTTGTCTGAGCACGGCGCGCCGCACGACGCGGACCGGTAAGCCTCAACGGGCGCCAGCGTCGCCCCACGGCAGCATCAGCGACAGCAGCAGCAGTTTCTGAAATTCAGGCTCGAACAACTCGATGATGGCCTGCGGATCGGCGCACAGCGCGGCGTCGGTGATCAGGCCAAACTGCACGCCGCCACCGTAGCTCAGCACCGACACGCCCACGCCCACGTCGCCTGAGGCCGGCACCCAGAACATGGTTTGCCGCAAGGTGGCGCCGCAAAACTTCAGCGGCTCACGCGGGCCGGGCACGTTGGTCATCACCGCCGTCGTCTTTTTGCTGAACATGCCCAGCACCAGGTCTTGCACCGGCTTGACGAACAGGCCCGTGGCCGCCAACACGCCAAACGCCAGCAGCGGCTGGTAGCTGCCTTTCAACTGCGCCATGCGGGCCCGCACTGCGTACACCCGTTCCACCGGGTTGGGGATGCCGATGGGCAGCACCAGCGGCGCCAGGCCAAAGCGATTGCCGAGTTGCCAGGCTTTCTCCAGCGGGCGCAGGTTGACGGGCACCATCGCCCTGATTTCGGCGCCGGCAACGTCATCGCCCTGGGCCCGCAGCCAGCCGCCGATGGCGCCTGACACACACGACAGCAGCACGTCGTTGATCGAGCAGTTCAGGCTTTGGCCCACCACCTTGACGGCATCCAGCGGCAGCGGCTCACCCCAGGCCACCACCTTCTGGCCCGATGGCTTGCCTTTGAGCCGGGTGGGCGAGTCGTCGGCCATCAGCGCCAGCGCGGCCAGATCGCCCAGCACCTGAAAGCCGCTGCGCGCCATGTCGAGTGAGCCTTGCAGCGGTTGCTTCGGGCCCGCCAGCAGGCCCAGCGCCTTGGCCAGGCCGCTGCCCGCCAGGTCCAGCGCCTTGACCGCCAGGCCGGTGAGCGGCCTGAGCACCGCGTCTGACAGCCAATCGCCCTCGGGCGCGTCATGCAGGGCGTCGGAAGATTTGCGCTGCGGCGGACCAACGCCGCCATCGGTGATCGAGTTCATCACCGAGATCAGCGCGATGCCGTCGCCGATGCAGTGGTGGATGCGGGCGACCAGCGCACAGCCGCCCTCGTAGTGCTCGATCAGGTGGAATTGCCACAGCGGGTGCTCAGGGTCGAGCGGGGTGGCGGCCAGCACGCCGCACAGCATTTGCAGCGCGGCCCGCTCGCTTTGGCCGCGATCCCGGTGCAGCGGCTCGGCCAGCACGTGGCGCTCAAGGTCAAAATCATCGTCGTCCACCCAGCGCGCGCCCATCGCGTCGGCCACCGCCTTGTGGCGGAAGCGCGCGTATTTGAGCAAGCAGCTGTCGATGCGCTCGCGCAGCGCGGCCAGCGTGATGGCCGGGGTGAGCAGCCAGACGCCGACAATCATCATCAGGTTGACGTCGTTGTCCATGCGCAGCCACGCGGTATCGACGCGCGACATACGGCGCTCGGCGGGTCGGGTCATCGGGCGGTCTCCTCGGGTGTTTTGGCGGCGCGCAGGCGTGAACCCTCGCCCTGCCCGGGCCACGATGCTGGGTAACATGGCCTGCGTCAAGACCGATTTTCACGCACAGGAGACCCCCAGATGAGTGAACTCCATTCGCAGTTCGAGCAGGCCGTGGCCGACAGCAAGGCCCTGCCTGACAAGCCCGACAACATGACCTTGTTGAAGATTTATGCGCTGTACAAGCAGGCCAGCGGCGGTGACGCCGAAGGCAAGCGCCCGGGCTTCTCCGACATGGTGGGCCGCGCCAAATGGGATGCCTGGAACGGCTTAAAAGGCACGCCCGGCACGCAGGCGATGACCGACTACATCGAACTGATCGAGTCGCTGAAATAGCCCTGCGGCCGGCCTCAAGGGCGCTGCGCCTTTTTGGCGGCGGTTTTTTTGGCCGCCAGCTTTTTGGCCGTGGCCGCTGCCGCGCCCAGCAAGGTGTCGAGGTTTTTTTCGATCTCGGCCTCGATGGTTTTGGCAAACGCGCCCAGCAAAAACCCGAGCTTGGCTTGCAGGTCAAAGTGGTCGGCGGCGACGATCAGCTCGCCTTTGACGCCGCTGCGCGTGAACTGAACCGTGTCGCTGGTCTCGCCGGTCAGCACGCTGCAGTCCGTGCCGAACTTCTGCGCCACCTGCTCGGCCCAGTCCCGGGCCACTTTGCGGGCTTTTGCCAGGCCCAGGCGGTGCGGGCGGTGAATGTGGATGTCGGCCATCGGCGGTGCTTTCTGTTTTTGGGGTCAAGGCAGGGCTTGCAGTGTGGCGCGGCGCTGGTCGGCGGGCAAGGCGGCCAGGCGGCGCACCTCGGCATGGAAACGGGCAAAGTCGCGGCCCTGGCGCTCGAACATTCGTTCAAACGCCGGCACCCAGCCGTCGTAGGCCGCTTGCAGCGCCAGCGCGGCATTGTTGGCGCGCGCCAGCCACGGGTCGTAGCCGGCAAAGCCCGCCCACGGGCCGCTGGGCGCGGCCTTGAGCGCGGCAAATTCAGCCTGCATGCCGGCCATCAATTCGGCTTTGCGCTGGCGCTTCTGCGCGTCCGGGGCGTCGCCGTCGTACAGGGTTTTAAGGGCGTTGCGGGTGCGCGCGGTGATGGCCCGGAAATCGGCCTGGCGCTGGGCGGCGGCACCGTCATCGGGCGCCCGTCCCGTCTCGGCCCACCAGCGCGCCAGGCCCAGCCGCTCCACCGCCGTGGCGTAAGACTCGTTGAAGGGGGTGTCGTCAGCGGCATAGGCCACCTGGTGCGCCAGTTCATGGAAGAGCAACCGGGCCAGCGCAGCTTCTGAGCCGGCGACAAAGGTGCTGAGCAACGGGTCACCGCCCAGCCAGTTGGTCCAGCCCAGCGTGCTGTAAGCCGGCACGCCGTAAACGCTGACCTCCAGCCCGGCCGCACGCTGCGTCCGGGCCTCGGCCTCGGCGTCGGCCCGGGCAAAATAGCCTCGGTAGCCAACACAGCCCATCACCGGATAGCACCAGGTCTTGAGCGTCAGCGACAGCTCGGGCGCGGCCACCACATTCCACACCACCGCGCTGCGGCCCAGATCGGCATAGCGGCGGTAGCTGGCGTTATCAGGCAGCGCCAAGTCACGCACCGCAAAATCGCGCAGTTGCTGGGCCAGCCGCAGGCGCTGGCGCAGCGCGGGCGGTGTGGACGGGTCAGCCAGCCAGTCGGCCACCGGCCGGGCGCGCCGCATCAGGTCGACATGTCCGGCCAGAGATTGGCCGTAATAGCCGAAAGACTCACCAAAAGACTCACCAAAAGAGGCGTTGGGCGACGGCCCTGGCAGCGAACTCGGCGACGATCCGGCCGACGCGCAACCACCGCCCAGGCCCAATGCCGCCAGCGCGGCTGCCAGCAGGGCCGCGCGGACCAGGCTGGCCGCGTTGGCCAAGCCGGCCAGGCCGGCCCGCCGGGCGCGGCGGCTCAAGCGCAAGCCACCTCGACCAGGCAATCGTAAAAAGTGGGGCCGCGGCCGATGTCGGTCAGGCGCTGGCTGGTCAGCTCATTGACATTGCTGCCGTCCAGCCCCAGCTTGCGCCACCACACCCCCAGGCCGTTGACGACGCCCGGCCGTGCCCGGCCCCCCACCGCCGCCTTGCAGCGGTAGCTGCCCCGATCATTGAACACCCGCACCAGCGCACCGTCGCTGATGCCGCGCGCGGCAGCGTCGTCGGCGTGCAGCTCGACCAGCGGCTCACCCTCGATGGAGCGCAGGCTTTTGACATTGACGAAGCTGGAGTTCAAGAAGTTGCGCGCCGGTGGCGAGATCATCGCCAGCGGGTAGCGCGCCGCCAGGCCGGGCGACGACTGCCGGCTCTCGTACGGCGGCAAAAAATCCGGCACCGCCATGTCGGGCCCCAGCCCGGGCACCACCACCTGGGCCCGGCCGTTGGGGGTGGCAAAACCGCCGTTGGCAAACGGCGTCTCGGGCAGCGCCAGCTTGACCCAGCCCTGGGCACTGAGCGCTGCAAAATCCAGCGTCGGCACGGCCTGGCGGGCCAGTTGCTCATCGGTGTCTCGGAAGCACGGCTCGGTAAAACCCATCCGCGCGGCCAGCTCACGGAATATCTGGGTATTGGGCCTGGCCTGGCCCAGCGGCGCCACCGCCGGGTGGTTGATCAGCACATAGGTGTGGCCGTAGCTGGTGTGCACATCCAGGTGCTCCAGTTGGGTGGTGGCGGGCAGCACGTAGTCGGCCTGGTCGGCGGTGTCGGTCAAAAAATGCTCCAGCACGACGGTGAACAAATCAGTGCGCTGGAAACCGGCCACCACCTTGGGCGACTCAGGCGCCACCGCCACCGGGTTGCTGTTGTAGACGATCAGCGCCTCGATCTTCGGGCCGAAGGTGGGTGAGGATTCACGCAGCAAATCGTCGCCGATGGTGCTCATGTTCAGCGTGCGCGGTTGCCGGCCGGCCAGCAGATCGGGCCGTTGCAGCGCGGCGTCGTCGCGCACGCCTTTGAACCAGCCCGAGGCCGACAGCAGCAGGCCGCCGCCGCGCTGGCGCCACGCGCCTGTCAAACACGGCAGCAGCGCAATCAGCCGCACCGCATTGCCGCCGCCCCGGGTGCGCTGCATGCCGTAGTTCAGCCGGATGGCGGCGGGCCGGGTGCTGGCGTAATCGTGCGCCAGGCCACGCACTTGATCGGCGGTGAGCCCGCACACCGCCGCCACCCGCTCGGGCGGCCAGGCCAGCGCCTTGTCGCGCAGCGCGTCGAAGCCATCGACATGGCGGCGGATGTAATCCTCGTCCTGCCAGCCGTTGTGCACCAACTGCTGCACCAGGCCCAGCGCCAGCGCGCTGTCGGTGCCGGGCAGCAGCGCCAGATGCTCATGGCATTTGTCGGCGGTCTCGGTGCGGCGCGGGTCAATGCAGATCAATTTGGCACCGGCCCGCTTGGCTTGCTGGGCAAAGGTCCAGAAGTGCAGGTTGCTGGCAATCGAGTTACTGCCCCAGATCAGGATCAGTTTGGCCCGGGCGTAATCTTCCAGGTGCATGCCGATCTTGGCGCCGTAGGTGGCGGCCAGCGCCTCACCGCCGGCCGATGCGCAGATGGTGCGGTCGAGCACAGACGCGCCGAGTTTGTTGAAGAAGCGCGCGGCCATGCTTTCCCCCTGCAACAAGCCCATCGTGCCGGCATAGCTGTACGGCACGATGGCCTGCGCATCGCGGGCGGCGATGGCTTGCAGGCGGGCGGCGATGTCCGTCAGCGCGGCGTGCCAGCTCACCGGCTCAAATTGGCCCGATCCTTTGGCGCCGATGCGCTTGAGCGGCGTGAGCACCCGCTCGGGGTGGTAGGTGCGCTCGGCGTAGCGCGCCACCTTGGTGCACAGCGCGCCGTGGGTGGGCGGGTGGTCGGGGTCACCGGCCACCTTGGTCACCCTGCCGTCCTGTACGGTGATTTTCAGCGCGCAGGTGTCGGGGCAATCATGTGGGCAGGCGCCGCGCACGGTGCTGGCCTGGCCGGTGTTGGACAACACGGGCTCGGCCGGCTGGAGGGGGGCGGTGGTGCTCATCCGGCCACTATGGCACAGCGCAAACCTACCCGGGACGCGCCGCGATAATGCGTCACGCCGCAGGTCGAGGTCAGGCATCCAGCCCAAAGTCCAGGCGTGCACCGGACCGCCCGCATGACCTTCCCCGTCTCCCGCCGCACCGCGCTGGCGCGCCTGTCCGCGCTGCCGGCCACCCTGGCCAGCGCCGCCGCCTTTGGCCAGACCGACAAAGCGTGGGTGCTGGGCCAGTCGGCCGCCACCACCGGCCCGGCGGCGCAACTGGGCCTGCAGATGAACAGCGGCGCGCGGCTGTACTTTGATGCGCTCAACGCCCAGGGCGGCGTGGCCGGCCGGCCGATCGAGCTGCGCCTGCTGGACGACGGCTACGAGCCCGAGCGCTGCAAGGCCAACACCGAAACCTTCATCAACCAGGGCATGTTTGCGCTGTTCGGTTATGTGGGCACGCCCACGTCACTGGCCGCGCTGCCGCTGGTGAATGCCGCAAAAATCCCGTTCTTCGGGCCGGTCACCGGCGCGCAGGCGCTGCGTGATCCGTTCAGCCGATCCGTGTTTCATGTGCGGGCCTCGTACTACGACGAGACCGCGCTGATCGTGCGCCAGCTCACCGAGCTGGGGCGCAAGAAGATCGCCGTTTTCCGCCAGGACGACAGCTACGGCCAGGCCGGTCTGGACGGCGTGCAGCGCGCGCTGGCGGCGCAGGGGCTGGAGCCGGTGGCGGTGGGCCTGGTCAAGCGCAACTCGGTGGACGTGGCCGGCGCGGTGCAGGCCATCCTGGCCAAGCAGCCTGATGCGGTGGTGCTGATCAGTGCCTACAAAAGCTGCGCCGCCTTCATCCGCGCGGCCCGCCAGGCGCACTACGGCGGCAGCTTTTACAACGTCAGCTTTGTCGGCGCCCAGGCGCTGGCCGACGAGCTGGGCAAAGACGGCCAGGGCGTGGTGATCAGCCAGGTGATGCCTCACCCCTTCAGCACCAGCCACGGCCTGTCGCGCGACTACCTGCAGGCGCTGCGCGCGGCCGGCGGCAGCGCGCGCGCCAACTACACCAGCATGGAGGGCTATGTGGCCGCCCGGGTGTTTGCCGAAGGCTTGCGCCGCGCCGGCCACAACCCCACACGCGACAGCCTGGTCACCGGGCTGGAAAGCCTGCAGCGCTTTGACCTGGGCGGTTTTTTGATCAACCTCAGCCCGCGCGACCATGTGGCGTCGCAGTTTGTTGAGCTGACGATGCTCACCGAGGACGGCCGGGTTCGGCGCTGAGCCACGGGCCACCGCTGCGACGATGCGGGCAGACCCGGCGGCGTAATATCGCGCGCACACAGGCCCGCCGCCGGGCCGCCACCGACGGAGCCCCGCCATGCAATTGATCGAATCCATCCTGGCCGATGCTGCCGCCATCACCACGCTGCGCCGCGACATCCATGCCCACCCCGAGCTGTGTTTTGAAGAGCAGCGCACCTCGGACGTGATCGCCAAAGCGCTGACCGATTGGGGCATTCCGGTGCACCGGGGGCTGGGCAAAACCGGCGTGGTGGCCATCCTGAAAAACGGCACCTCGGATCGCGCCGTCGGCCTGCGCGCCGACATCGACGCGCTGCCGGTGACCGAGCGCAACACCTTTGCCCATGCCAGCCAGCACCCCGGCAAGATGCACGCCTGCGGCCACGATGGCCACACCGCCATGCTGCTGGCGGCGGCCAAACACCTGTCGCGCCAGCGCAATTTTGACGGCACGGTGTATTTGATCTTCCAACCGGCCGAAGAGGGCGGCGGCGGCGCCCGCGAGATGATCAAGGACGGGCTGTTCACGCTGTTTCCGATGCAGGCGGTGTTTGGTGCGCACAACTGGCCGGGCATGAAGGTGGGCCAGTTCGCGCTCAAAAGCGGGCCGTGTTATGCGTCGAGCAATGAGTTCAAAATCACGCTGAAGGGCAAGGGCGCGCATGCCGCAATGCCGCACCTGGGGGTTGATCCGGTGCCGGCGGCCTGCGCGATGGTTCAGGGTTTCCAGACCATCGTGTCGCGCAACTTGAAGCCCATCGACACCGGTGTGATCTCGGTGACGATGATCCACACCGGCGAGGCCACCAACGTGATCCCGGAGGCTTGCGAGATGCGCGGCACGGTGCGCACCTTCACCACCGGGGTGCTGGACATGATCGAGCGCCGCATGCGGGCGATGGCCAGCGCCACCGCCGAGGCTTTTGAGTGCGCGTGCGAGTTTGAATTCCACCGCAACTACCCGCCCACCATCAACCACGAGGCCGAAACCGAATTTGCCCGACGGGTGCTGGGCGACGTGGTGGGGCCGGACAACGTGTTGGAGTTCGAGCCGACGATGGGGGCGGAGGACTTCAGCTACTACCTGCTGCAAAAACCCGGCTGCTATTTCATGATCGGCAACGGCGACGGTGAGCACCGCGAGGGCGGCCACGGCCTGGGCCCCTGCATGCTGCACAACCCGAGCTACGACTTCAATGACGATCTGATTCCTCTGGGGGCTACGGCCTGGGTGCGATTGGCGGAGAGTTGGTTGGGCACGGCGCGCTGACGGCGTCGTCGTGCCGACGATCTTTAGCGAAGCGGGGTTTCGGTTCATGATCTATGTGCACGACCATGCCCCAGCGCATATTCACGTTCTGGGGCACGGTGGTGCCGTGGAGTTGCTGATCGAACCGTTGGCCCTGCGTGCGGTACGGGGCCCACTCACCAACGCCGAGGTGCGAAAGGTCATTCAGATCGCCCGGCACCGACAGGTCGAATTGCTGCAAGCGTCGAGAACTCATCATGGTTGACCCGACAGACACCCCCGATAACGCACAGATAAGCGCTGCCCGGGCCGCTGGTCATTTGGGCCTGCGGGCATCGCGAGCGGTGGCGGCCCGGTATCTCACCGTCCCCGACCGGGTCGAGATCGACCTGGCATCGGGTTGGAGTGTTCAAGTCCCTCGGTCATTTTCGGCCCGGCTGGCGGCCGCCTCGCCACAAGACTGCGGGCAGGTAGAAATCGTCGATGACGGGCTTGGATTGCACTGGCCGCTGATCGACGAGGACTGGTTTGTACCGGCCGTGATCGAAGCGCTGGCCATTCCGGCTGCGGCGTGACCACCACCTTCGGGCCTCAATCTACGGGCACTGCAACGCCCGAGCCGACGATGTCCGAACCCGGCCGCTGATCGTCCGCTGCGGGCCCTGAGCGAGCAGCCAGCCTGGCGCACCATACCGGCTCTTGCCTACCGGAGCCGCCGATGACCACCGCCCTGCTGTTGATCGATGTTCAGCAATCCTTTTGCGCCCGCCCTTGCTGGTCTGAAACCGACCTGCCGGATTTTTTGCGCCACACCAACACGCTGCTGGCGGGTTGTCAAACGCAAGGCGTGCCGGTGCTGCGCATCTTGCACACTGACGGGCCGCGCCAGGCCGATAACCCGTTTGCGCCGGAAAGCGGCCTGGTGCGGCCACTCGACGGCTTGGTGCCGTTTGAGGCAACAGCCACCTTCGAGAAACACCGCCACAGCGCGCTGGTGGGCACCGGCCTGGCCGTCTGGCTGCACCAGCACGGCATTGCCCGGTTGATCGTGGCCGGCATCCGCACCGAGCAATGCTGCGAAACCACCACCCGCCATGCCAGCGACGAGGGCTGGACGGTGGACTTTGTGACTGACGCCACCCTCACCTTCGACATGGCCACGCCCAGCGGCGGGCTGCTGACCGCCGCGCAGATCAAAGAGCGCACCGCCACCGTGCTGGCCGGCCGCTTTGCCACGCTGTGCACGGTGCAGGAGGCGCTGGCGCGGGCGGCATGATCCGCCCATGATCGACCTGCTGTTCATCGTGCTGCTCGGCACCCTGCTGCTCGACCTGGCCGGGCCGGCCGAGGCTTTTCGGCTGGCCGACCAGGCGCTGCTGCGGCACGGCAAGCCAGCGGCCTTCCGGCTGCGCTACGCCGGGCCGCTGGCGGCGGTGGTCTCGTCGGTGGTTTTCATGCTGTCGGGCATCGAGCCACTGCCCGATCAGCGTGGGCGGCGTCCACCGCACCCGTCCGCAGTGCGGGTGACCGGGCTGATACGCCACAAATCCACCACAACCCCACCGCCAGACCGGCAAACGCCGACCACCAGCGGGTAAACACGAAGTGGCCGGCTGGCATGCCGGTTGCGTACAGTTGCGCAGAAAGCTGACCATTTGGTCAGCTTCGTGGTGAATCCGGGCCACCCGACGCCCGCAGTTTTCAGGAGCGCCCGCGCGTGCTATCTGCCCCAACCACCGCCTCCACCACCGCCTCCGCCGCCTCCACCGGCTCCACCGCAGCCGCCGCAGCCGCCGCCAGCGCCGGCCCGGCCCAAACCCCGCCCGACATCCGCCCGGCCCGCCTGGCCGCCGCGTTGTACGCCCAGAACTTTGCCGATGCCGCGCCGCGCCTGGGCCACACCCAGGCCCTGGTCGAGGCCGAGCGCTGCCTGTACTGCTTTGATGCGCCCTGCACTACCGCCTGCCCCACCGGCATCGACGTGCCCGGCTTCATCCGGCGCATCGCCGACGACAACCTGCGCGGCGCCGCCCGGCTGATCCTGGACGCCAACCCGCTGGGCGGCACCTGCGCCCGGGTCTGCCCCACCGAGCTGCTGTGCGAGCAGGTGTGCGTGCGCACCACGCAAAGCGGCAAACCGGTGGAGATCGGCCGCCTGCAGCGCCATGCAGTCGATGCGGTGATGGACCGGCCGCTGAGCACGCTGCTGCCGCGCGCGGCGGCCACCGGCCAGCGCATTGCCGTGGTCGGCGCCGGCCCGGCCGGCCTGGCCTGCGCGGTGGGCCTGGCGCGGCTGGGCCATGCGGTTGAAATCTTTGATGCCCGGCCGAAAGGCGGCGGGCTGAATGAATACGGCCTGGCCACCTACAAAACCGCCGATGACTTTGCCCAGGCCGAGCTGCACTGGCTGCTGGGCATCGGCGGCATCACGCTGACCACCGGCTGGCGGCTGGCCAGCGCGGCCCAGCTCAGCGCCCTGCGCAGCGAATTTGCCGCCGTCTACCTGGCGCTGGGGCTGGACCAGGTGCATGGCCTGGGCCTGCCCGGTGAGCACCTGGCCGGTGTGCAGGATGCGGTGGCCTTCATCGCTGAATTGCGCCAGGCGGCTGACAAAAGCACGCTGCCCATCGGCCGCCGGGTGGTGGTGATCGGCGGCGGCATGACCGCCGTGGACGCCGCCGTGCAAAGCAAATTGCTGGGTGCCGATGAGGTGCACATGGCCTACCGGCGTGGCCCGGCCGAGATGGGCGCGTCCCCCGCCGAGCAAGACTGGGCGCTGACCCACGGCGTGGTGATCCACCACGGGCTGGCGCCGGAAGAAATCCTGGCCAGCGGGCCGGATACCGCCGGGCAGGCGCCGCACGTGGTCGGCGTGCGCTTTGCCCGCCAGCAGCCCGTGGATGGCCGCTGGCAGCCGACCGGCCAGCAGCAGACCCTGGCCGCCGACATGGTGCTCAAAGCCATCGGCCAGAAGCTGGACAGCGGCCTGCTGGCCGCTTGCGGCCTGGGCCTGCAAAACGGCCGCATCGTGGCCGACGACGACGGCCGCACCGGCGTGCCAGGCCTGTTTGCCGGCGGTGATGGCCGGCTGGGCGGGCGTGACCTGACGGTGCAGGCGGTGCAGGACGGCAAACGCGCCGCGTGCGCCATCCACAGCCAATTGACCGCCGACCGCTTGACCGCCGAGCGGCGGCCGCCCCCGGCAACGGCCTGACAAATCGCGAAATTGCCAAATTGCGAAGTTGCCAAATTGCCAAGTTGCCAAATTGCCAAATTGCCAAATTGCCACCAACCACCGGAGACCCTTTCATGGCCGACCTGCGCACCACTTTTGCCGGCATCCACAGCCCCAACCCGTTCTGGCTGGCCAGCGCGCCGCCCACCGACAAGGCTTACAACGTGCACCGGGCGTTTGAGGCCGGTTGGGGCGGTGTGGTCTGGAAGACGCTGGGCGAAGAGGGCCCGCCCATCGTCAACGTCAACGGCCCGCGCTACGGCGCGCTGCTGACGCCCGACCGAAAAATGCTGGGCTTCAACAACATCGAGCTCATCACCGACCGGCCGCTGCAACTCAATCTGCAAGAAATCGCCCAAGTCAAACGCGCCTGGCCGGACCGGGCGCTGGTCGTCAGCCTGATGGTGCCGTGCACCGAAGCCGCCTGGAAAGCCATCCTGCCGCAGGTGGAAGACACCGGCTGCGACGCCGTCGAGCTGAACTTCGGCTGCCCGCACGGCATGAGCGAGCGCGGCATGGGCGCGGCCGTGGGCCAGGTGCCCGAGTACATCGAGAGGGTCACCCGCTGGTGCAAGCAGCACAGCCGGCTGCCGGTGATCGTCAAGCTCACGCCCAACATCACCGATGTGCGCTTGCCCGCCGCTGCCGCCCAACGCGGTGGGGCCGATGCGGTGAGCCTGATCAACACCATCAACTCGATCATGGGCGTGGACCCGGCCACGCTGACGATGAGCCCGGCCACCGGCGGCATGGGCTCACACGGCGGCTACTGCGGGCCGGCGGTGAAACCGATTTCTCTGGCGATGGTGGCCGAGATCGGCCGCGCACCGGCCACCGCCGGTTTGCCGATCTCGGGCATCGGCGGCATCGGCACCTGGCGCGATGCGCTCGACTACATCGCACTCGGCGCCGGCAATGTGCAGGTCTGCACTGCCGCGATGGTCTACGGCTTCAAGATCGTGCAAGAGCTGGCCGACGGCCTGGCCGAGTACATGGACGGCATGGGCTTTGCCACCATCGACGACTTTCGCGGCCGGGCGCTGAGCACCGTCACCGACTGGCAATACCTCAACTTGAACGCCATCAGCAAGGCGGTGATCGACCCAGCCAAATGCATTGCCTGCGGCCGCTGCCACATCGTTTGTGAAGACACCTCGCACCAGGCGATCACCGCCACCAAAGATGGCCAGCGCCACTTTGAGGTGATGGACGATGAATGCGTGGGCTGCAACCTGTGCGTCACCGTCTGCCCGGTGGCCGACTGCATCACGCTGCGCACGCTGGCCCCGGGTGAGGTGGATGGCCGTACCGGCCTGACGGTGAGCGCAGCGCCCGCCAACTGGACAACGCACCCGAACAATCCGATGCGCAAAACCGCCGAGCCGGCTTGACGGGCCGGGCAGCAGGCGCAAACATGCCGCTCATACCCCCAGCAATACACCGGAGTGACCCCATGAAACCCCTGCTGATCCGTGGCGCCACAGTCGTCAATGCCGACCGCGAATTCAAAGCCGATGTGCTGTGCATGGACAGCCGCATCGCCGCAGTGGGCCACGGCCTGGCCGCGCCCGCCGGCTGCGACACGCTGGACGGCAGCGGGCAATACCTGATGCCCGGCGGCATTGACCCGCACACCCACATGCAGTTGCCGTTCATGGGCACGGTGACGCGGGACGATTTTTTCAGCGGCACGGCCGCCGCGCTGGCCGGCGGCACCACCACCATCCTCGATTTTGTGATCCCCGACCCTCAAGAGCCGCTGATGGATGCTTACCGCAAATGGCGCGGCTGGGCCGAGAAATCAGCGTGCGACCACAGCTTTCATGTCGCCGTCACCTGGTGGAGCGAGAGCGTGCACCGCGACATGGGCCTGCTGGTGCAAGAAGAAGGCGTGAACAGCTTCAAGCATTTCATGGCCTACAAAAACGCCATCATGTGCGATGACGAAACGCTGGTGAACAGCTTCAAACGCGCACTGGAGCTGGGCGCGATGCCCACGGTGCATGCCGAAAACGGTGAGCTGGTGTTTTTGCTGCAAAACGAGATGAAGGCCAAAGGCATCTTCGGCCCCGAGGCCCATCCGATGAGCCGACCGCCTGCGGTGGAGGCCGAGGCCGCGCAACGCGCCATCGCCATCGCCGATGTGTTGAACGTGCCGATCTATGTGGTGCATGTGAGTTGCGCCGAAAGCCTGGACGCCATCGCCCGCGCCCGGGCCCGTGGCCAGCGGGTCTACGGCGAGGTGCTGGCCGGCCATTTGACACTCGATGACAGCGTTTACCGCTCGCCTGACTTTGCCTACGCCGCCGGCCATGTGATGAGCCCGCCGTTCCGGCCTGCGGGCCACTCGCAAATGCTGTGGCGCGGCCTGCAAGCGGGCAATCTGCACACCACCGCCACCGACCACTGCACTTTTTGCGCTGCGCAAAAAGCCGCCGGGCGCGATGACTTCAGCAAAATCCCCAACGGCTGCGGCGGCGTGGAAGAGCGGCTGGCCGTGCTCTGGCATGAGGGCGTGAACGGCGGCCGGCTGACGCCGAGTGAGTTTGTCGCCGTCACCTCGGCCAATGCCGCCAAGCTGTTCAACATCTACCCGCGCAAAGGCTGCATCGTGGAAGGCGCCGATGCCGATCTGGTGCTGTGGGACCCCGCCGCCAGCAAAACCCTGTCGGTCAAGACGCAACACTCGCTCGGTGACTTCAACATCTTTGAAGGCCGCAGCGTCACCGGGCAGGCGTCGCACACCATCAGCGGCGGCAAGCTGGTGTATGCCCACGGTGATTTGCGCGCCGAGCGCGGCGCCGGCAAATACATCAAACGCCCACCGTTTGGGCCGCAGTTTGATGCGCTGGCGCGCAAGGCAGCACTCGAAGCGCCGGTGGCCGTGGCGCGTTGAACAGCGCGCCGTTCTTTGAAATTCAGGAGCCGATCATGGACACGAGAGTTACCGCCTTGCCCGACACGCTCAAATCCCTGCGCATCAACGGCCCACGGCTGTGGGATTCGCTGATGGAACTGGCGCAGATTGGCGCCACGCCCAAAGGCGGCGTCTGCCGGCTCACCCTCACCGATCTGGACAAACAGGGCCGCGATCTGGTGTCGCGCTGGGCCACCGAGGCCGGTTTGACGATGACCATCGACAAGATCGGCAATGGCTTCATGCGCCGCCAGGGCCGCAACAACAACCTGCCCCCGGTTGTCACCGGCAGCCACAACTACACCCAGCCCACCGGCGGCAAGTTTGACGGCAATTACGGCGTGCTGGCCGGCATCGAGGTGGTGCGCACCTTGAACGACGCCGGCATCAGCACCGAGGCACCGATCGAGGTGGCCTGGTGGACGAATGAAGAAGGCTCGCGCTTTGTGCCGGTGATGATGGGCTCGGGCGTGTTTGCCAAAGCCTTCACGCTGGACCACGCCTACGCCGCTACCGACAGCGAAGGCAAAACCGTTCAGGATGAACTGGCCCGCATCGGCTACATCGGCGAGCAAGAGCCGGGCGACCACCCCATCGGCTGCTATTTCGAGACCCACATCGAGCAAGGCCCGGTGCTGGAAGACCACGACATCACCATCGGCGTGGTCACTGGCGTGCTCGGCATCCGCTGGTATGACTGTGTGGTCACTGGCATGGAGGCGCATGCCGGGCCGACGCCGATGGCGCTGCGCAAAGACGCGCTGCAAGTGGCCGCCGCGCTGATGCAAGAGGTGGTGGCCTGCGCCCACCGCCACCCGCCGCACGGCCGGGGCACGGTGGGCATGGTGACTGTGTTCCCGAACAGCCGCAACGTGATTCCGGGCCGGGTGAAGTTCAGCATCGACCTGCGCAATGCCAGCGACGCGCTGTGCGAGTTGATGGACGCCGACATCCGGGCGGTGGCGGCCCGACTCAGCGCTGAATCGGGCCTGCCGATCGAGATCACGCCGGTATCGGCCTACACCGCCCAGCCCTTCCATGCCGACTGTGTGCAGGCGGTGGCGCGCGCCGCTGCCGCGCTGGGTTACAGCAACATGCCTGTTGTCTCAGGCGCCGGCCATGACGCGGTGTACATGGCCCGGCTGGCCCCGGCCGGCATGATCTTCATCCCCTGCAAAGACGGCATCAGCCACAACGAGATCGAAAGCGCCAAGCCCGAGCACATCAGCGCCGGCTGCAATGTGCTGCTGCATGCGATGCTGGAGCGGGCGGGGGTGGCCTCGGGCTAGCGCGGGGCGGCACCGGCCACCGGTGCGCCAAGACTGCAAGAATCGCGTACCGCGAACACCGGGTTCGCAAAGGCCGCTCATGTCCTCTCCAGTTTTCCTCACGCGCGTTTTGCTGCGCAACTACAAGAGTATTGGTCAATGTGATGTGCGGCTGGGCCCACTGACGTATCTGGTGGGAGAAAACGGGTCGGGCAAGAGCAATTTTCTCGATGCCTTGCATCTGGTGCGTGATGCGTTGGCGGGTTCTCTGGACAACGCGCTGAACGAACGCGGTGGTCTGGCCGAGGTGCGCCGACGGTCCAGCGGACACCCTAACCATTTCGGCATCCGCCTGGAGTTCAACTTGCCTGATGGCCGGCAAGGCCACTACGCCTTCACCATTGGGTCTCTGCCAGGCCGGGGATACGAGGTGCAAGCAGAAAAGTGTGCCGTCGGCAGCAAGGGAAACGGGCCCTATTTCGAGTTGGCGCGCGGCAGGCTCAAAACCAGCAGTGAAACCACCTTCCCGACCACTACCGCTGACCGTTTGGCGTTGGTCAGCGTCTCGGGCATGACGGTGTTCCGCCCGGTTTACGACGCCTTGACCTCCATGGGCTTCTACAACCTGAATCCGAAATTGATGCGCGATCCGCAAAAACCGCAGGATGGCCGTCTGCTCAAGTCGGTGGGCGAAAACATCGTCAGCATGATTGGCCATCTCGAGCGCGTGGCACCCACTTCCCTGCGCACCATCGAGGAATATCTGCAAACCGTCGTGCCGATGGTGCACGGTGTCGAGCGCAAGCAGATCGGACCGCTGGAAACCCTGGAGTTTCGGCAAGACATGGCCGGCGCCAAGCACCCCTGGCGATTTCCGGCCCAAAACATGTCCGACGGCACGCTGCGCGCACTGGGTGTTTTAACCGCCCTGTTTCAGGGCAACAGCGACTTTTCACCCTCGCTGGTGGGCATTGAAGAGCCGGAAACCGCGCTGCACCCCGCTGCCAGTGCGGCATTGCGTGAGGCGCTGGCCCGGGCGGCCGAGCGCACCCAAGTGATCGTGACCAGTCACAGCCCGGAGTTGCTGGACGATCCCGCGCTGGATGCCAATACGCTGCTGGCGGTGGTGTCGGATGGTGGTGAGACGCGAATTGCCCCGCTGGACGCCGCGTCACGCTCGGTGATGCGCGACGGCTTGTTCACGGCGGGTGAGCTGCTCAGGTTGAACCAACTGGCGCCCGACCGGCCTTTGCTGGAGGCCCAAGCCAAACGCCAGGCGGATCTGTTCGAGCACACAGCATCGTGACCACCGTCGTCTGTATCGTGGAAGGTGACGGCGAAGTCTCTGCCTTGCCCGTCCTGCTGCGCCGCCTGGGTGAGAAGTACGCGCCAAGCCACTGGGTGAATGTGCCGCCACCGATTCGGGTGCGCCGCGACCGCTTCTTGAATCGCCCAGAAGAATTCCGGCGCCAGTTGCTATTGGCCAGAAGCAAGTGCGGGGACATCGGTTGGATATTGCTGCTGCTGGATGCCGACGACGATTGCCCCGTTGTGCTCAGTGCACGCCTGCTGAAAGAAAGCGGCCAGATCGTGGGCCCGCATCAAGCCGTCAGTGTGGTGTTGGCCAACCGAGAGTACGAATCCTGGTTCGTGGCGGCGGCCAGCTCACTGTCCGGGCACCGAGGCTTTGTCCATGACGACCGGGACGAGCCCGACCCAGATCGGCCCCGGGATGCAAAAGGCTGGATCAAGCGCCGCATGGCCGGACGCGGCTACAGCGAAATCACCGATCAACCGGCCATGAGCGCCTTGTTCGATCTCGAGCTGGCATTTGCGCGCAGCCGATCATTTCGCAAACTGTGTCAAGAATGGCAGCGACAAACGCAGGTGCCGTGACGAGTTCAGACTGCCAAAACCAACGGACTTGCCTTTGTTCACCGCTTTGTTCACCCGCTTCGAACGCCTGGTTGACCCCTACCCCAGCAGCCCGCCGGCCACCCCGCCCGCAGGCTTTTGGCCTTTCATGTGGGCCTGCACTTTGGGGCTGCGGCGCTACATCGCGGCGATGATGGCTTTCACCGCCGCCATCGGGGTGTTTGAGGCGCTGCTGTTTGCGATGCTGGGCAATATCGTCGATTGGCTGGCCCAGGTGCAGCCCGCTCGGCTGTGGCGCGATGAGCGCACCCGCCTGCTGATATTGGCCGCCGTGCTGATCGGCAGCATGGCGCTGGTGGCGCTGCAATCGATGTTCAAGCAACAGGCGCTGGCGGGCAACTTCCCGATGCGGCTGCGCTGGAACTTTCACCGCCTGATGCTGGCCCAGAGCATGGGCTTTTACGGCGATGAGTTTGCCGGCCGGGTGGCCGCCAAGGTGATGCAGACGGCACTGGCGGTGCGTGATGTCTGGATGATCGTCTGCGACATCCTGGTCTTCATCGGCATCTACTTCGTCACCCTGGTGGCGGTGGTGGGCAGCTTTCACATCCTGATGCTGGCGCCGCTGTTGGGCTGGCTGATTTTGTACCTGCTCACGCTGCGCTTTTTTGTGCCCCGGCTGGCGGGCGTGGCCAAAAGCCAGGCCGATGCGAGATCGTTGATGACCGGGCGCATCACCGACGCCTACACCAATATCGCCACCGTCAAGCTGTTTGCCCATGCCCGGCAAGAGGCCGGCCATGCGCGGCTGGCGATGGACGAGTTTCTGGCGGCCGTCAAAGTGCAGATGCGGCTGGTCACCAGCTTCGAGATCGTGATCCACGGCCTGTCGATGCTGTTGATCCTGGGCACTGCTGGCTGCGCGCTGTGGCTTTGGACGGGCGCTGCGGTGGGCATCGGCGCGGTGGCGGCGGCCACCGCGATGGCGCTGCGGCTGAACGGCATCTCGCACTGGATCATGTGGGAGATGGCGATGCTGTTTGAGCACATCGGCACGGTGCAAGACGGCATCGGCATCCTGGCGCAGCGCCAGCAGGTGGTGGACATGCCCGGCGCGACGGCGTTGCAGGTGACGCGCGGCGAGATCCGGTTCGAGGCGATTGATTTTTCTTACGGCAGCCCGAAGCCGGTGATCAGCGGCCTGACGCTGCACATCCGGCCGGGCGAGAAGATCGGGCTGGTGGGCCGGTCGGGTGCAGGCAAGAGCACCGTGGTCAACCTGCTGCTGCGCTTTCATGACCTGGCGGCCGGCCGCATCCTGATCGACGGGCAAGACATCGCGCAAGTGACGCAAGACAGCCTGCGCGCCCAGGTGGGCATGGTGACGCAGGACACATCGCTGCTGCACCGGTCGGTGCGCGACAACATCCTGTACGGCCGGCCCGGGCTGGATGCCGCCGTGGGCGAGGCGGCGATGCGCGCGGCGGCGGATCGGGCCGAGGCCAGCAGCTTCATCGCCGGGCTGAGCGACGCCAAAGGCCGGCGCGGCTTTGATGCCCATGTGGGTGAGCGCGGCGTCAAGCTGTCGGGCGGCCAGCGCCAGCGCATCGCCATCGCCCGGGTGATGCTCAAAGACGCGCCCATCCTGCTGCTGGACGAGGCCACCAGCGCGCTCGACAGCGAGGTGGAGGCGGCCATCCAGGCCAGCCTGTACCGGTTGATGGAGGGCAAGACGGTGGTGGCCATCGCGCACCGGCTGAGCACCATTGCGGCGATGGACCGGCTGGTGGTGATGGACGCCGGCCGCATCGTCGAAGAAGGCAACCACGCCAGCCTGCTGGCCAGCGGCGGGCTATACGCCCGGCTGTGGGCGCACCAGAGTGGTGGGTTTTTGGGCGAGCAGGCGGAGGATGAGGCGGATCCGGCAGCCCCAGCCGCTGTGCCGGACATGACCAACGCGCCGGCCGCCGCCTGAACCGGGCTACATCGGAATCAGCTTGGCCCCGGCGTCCACCGACAGCACCTCACCCGTGGTTTTGGTGGCGTCCACCGCCAGATACCAGGCGGCGCGCGCCACGTCCTCGGGCTGGATGATGTCGGCCAGCGCGGCGCGGGCTTTGTAGCCGGCCACGCTGGCGGCGTAGCGCTCGGCGCCCATGCCGTTTTGCAGCCACGGTGTTTCCACCAGCCCCGGCGCGATGGCGTTCAGGCGGATCGCCGGGCCCAGCGCCCGGGCCAGCGCCATCGTCATCGCATTGAGCGCGCCTTTGGACGCGGCATAGGCCACCGACGAGCCCAGGCCGGTGAGCGACGCAATCGACGACATATTGACCACCGCACCCGGTGCATGCAGCCTGAGCAGCGGCGCCAGCGCCCGGATCATCTGGAACGCGCCGATCACATTGACCGCGTAAATGCGCTGAAAATCCTCGGCGTCCAGCCCGTCCAGGTTGGCCATGCCGACAAACTTGGTGGTGCCGGCGTTGTTGACCAGCGCATCGCAGCGGCCCCAGCGGGCTTGCACGGCGGCGGCCAGGCGGCGGCAATCGGCGTCGTCGGCCACATTGGCTTGCACCACCAGCGCCTCGGCGCCGTGCGGCTTGCCCAGCGCCCGGCATTCGTCAGCCACGGCTTGGGCCGGTGCCGGATCGCGTGAGTAATTGACCACCACATGCCAGCCGCGCTCGGCAAACAGCCGGGCGGTGGCCGCGCCGATGCCCGACGACGAGCCGGTGACCACACAGACCTTGTTGTCCGATTTGTTCATGGATATCTCCTCGATGTGGGATGTGGGATGTGCAATGCGCGATGTGCGATGCGCGATGCGCGACGGCCAAAAACTCACCACCACGGATAAAAAGCCGGCAGCCCGTCCGACGCCCGGCCGGTGTAAGCCGGGCTGCGCTTTTGCTTGAACGCCGCCACGCCCTCTTTGCCGTCTCGCTGGCTGGTGTGCAGCATGGCCAATGATTCAACCGCATGGGCATCGCGCGGATGCGGCAGCGCCGGGTTGCGCAGCAGCATCTGGCGCATCAGCGTGATAGCCACGGCGCTGCGCTGGTCGATGTAGCGGTGCGCCAATTTGTGCGCCTCGGCCAGCAGTTGATCGGCCGGCACCACGGCCTTGACCAGGCGGCCGGCCAGGGCCTCTTCGGCGGTCAGGATGTCGCCCGAATAAACCCAGTCGAATGCCTGCTGCGGGCCGACGATGCGCGGCAAGAACCAGGTGGAACAGGCCTCGGGCACGATGCCGATGCGGCCAAAGACAAAGCCGATGCGGGCTTTGTCGCTGGCCAGCCGCACGTCCATCGGCAAGGTCATCGTGGCGCCAATGCCCACCGCCGCGCCGTTGATCGCGGCGATCACTGGCTTTTTGCAGTCGTGTACCGCCAGCGACACCCGCCCGCCGGTGTCGCGCACGCCTTGCACGATGGCCGGGTCGTCCCAGCCGGCGTCCAGCGCAGCCAGGCTGGGCGACAGGGTTTCGTCCAGGCCAAACACATTGCCATCGGCTGACAAATCCATGCCGGCACAAAACGCCCGGCCGGCGCCGGTGACCACCACTGCGCCCACCGCATCGTCGTCGCTGGCGCGCTGGTAGGCGTCAATCAGCTCCTCGGCCATCGTCACGGTGAAGGCATTGAGCTGGGCCGGGCGGTTGAGGGTGAGCGTCAATACGCGGTCGTCGATCTGCCAACCGAGGGTGGAGTAGGTCATGGGCGGTCTCATCAGGATTTGGGGATGCAGCATAGGCCGGCTGGCCGGCGGGCCGGCGTCACGTCAGTGACCTGCTGATCTGCCGACCCGTAAACCGGCCGTGGGGCCGCGTCGCTGCGGTGCGGTTCGGACCCCATCGCTGCCGGCATCGCGCTGGGCGTCGGTGAACACGGTGGCCAGCCGGCATGCAAGCAGGCATTCGCCGCATTGCGCTGGGCCGGGCGGTTGAGCGTGATCGTCAACACCCGGCCTTGGCGGCTGAACACGATGTGCTGGCAGCCGGTGAAGCCGGTCATGGCGGTCTCCTGCGTTGGTTTTGGATTTTGCGCGGGATGGTAGTTGTGCGGATGGCAAATTTGATAGCATCTTGTGAGTTCAATTTGCCATCAGTGGTGACGTCATGACAAACCTTAGCATCCGGGGCCTGGATTCCCTCGCCCTCACTGAACTGAAATCTCGAGCTGCCCGCGAAAATGCCAGCGTCAACACCGTCGTGTTGCGGCTGATCGAACAGGGCCTGGGCTTGAAGCGCGCCAAGCCCGCGCTGACGCGGCATGACGATCTGGACGCACTGGCCGGCAGTTGGGGGCCGGAGGATGGCGCCGAATTTGACCGTGCCACCGCCCCGTTTGCCGACATTGACGACGCTCTCTGGAAGTAAGGCATGCGGCCTGTTTTGATCGACACCAACGCTTACAGCGCATTCATGCAAGGCGCGGCTGACGTCGCGGACGTGCTGGCCCATGCCCACAAGCTGTACTTGAGCAGCACCGTGCTGGGTGAATTGCTGGCCGGCTTTGCCGCCGGCACCCGAGAGTCTAAGAACCGGGCCGGATTGGCCCAGTTTCTTGATTCGGCTCGGGTGGAGGTGCTGCCCGTCACCACGCTAACCGCCGATCACTACGCCCTGGTCTATGCCAGCTTGCGACGCAAAGGCCGGCCCATCCCCAGCAACGATTTGTGGATCGCCGCCAGCGCACTGGAGCATGGCGCAGCACTGCTGACCCGCGACGCGCATTTTTTGCAGGTGGATGGCTTGCGGTGTGGCCAGCGGTTGGCTGATTTTTTGCCGTAGCCGAGCCTGCTGGTTCGATCTACCCCAACCCGCACCCCCGCAGCAGCAACGACACCACATGCTCGGTGGCGCGTTGATGGTCGGCCGGGCCCAACTGATCCCGGCCCAGCACCGCCCGCACCTGCACTTCAAAATCGGCATAGGTCTGGGTGGCCGCCCAGATGGTGAAAAAAAGATGGGTCGAATCGACCGGCGCCATGCGGCCGGCGGCGATCCAGCCGTCGATCACTGCGGCTTTGCGGCGCACCGTGTCGCGCAACTCGCCGCGCATCAGCGTGCCCACCACCGCCGCGCCGTGCAGCAGCTCATTGGCAAATACCCGCGACGCATCGGGCCGCTGCGCGCTCATCCGCATCTTGCTGCGGATGTAGCCGGCCAGCGCCTCGGCCGGGTCGGCGTCGGGCGTCAGGCCGTCCAGCGGCAGCAGCCAATCGTGCAAGGTGCGCGCCAGCACCGCCTGATACAGCGCCTGCTTGCTGCCAAAGTAATAGTGCAGATTGGCCTTGGGCAGGCCGGCCTCATCGGCAATGGCGGCCACCGTGGCGCCGTTGAACCCGGCGCGGGCAAATACCCGCTCGGCCGCTGCCAGGATCAGCGCTTCATTGTTCTGGCGGATGGCGCCCTGGCGGACGGGCCCGATGCGGGCGTCATCGTCCGGCAACAGCGCCATCACGCCTCACTTGCTGGCTGCGTCGAACACCGCGTGGGTGTAAGCGGCCTTGCCCGGATCCTTCTTGATCACCGGAGAGCTGCCGGCCGCCAGCAGCACTTTGACGGTGCGCTCATACGCGGCCGGCTCAAGGTAGCCGATTTTCTTGGTGCCGGCATTGCTGATGAGGGTGGCGACGTTTTCCATCTGGCGCTTTTGCACCGCCAGCGTGGCGCTGCCCGACGGATCGGCCGCGACGACGATCTTGGCGGCTTCTTCGGGGTTTTTGACGGCGTCGTTCCAGCCCTTGAAAGTGGCTTTCAAAAACTTGGCCATCTTGGCGGTGAAGGCCGGGTCTTTGAGTTTGCCCTCCAGCACATACAAACCGTCTTCAAGTGAGGCAACACCTTCTTTCTCATAAAAGAAGGTCACCAGATCGGCCGGTTTGACGCCCGCATCCACCACCTGCCAATACTCGTTGTAAATCATTGTGGAGATACACGCGGCCTGGTTTTGCAGCAGTGGATCGACGTTGAAGCCTTGTTTGAGCACCTTGACATCGGTGTCGGGCTTCAAACCCAGTTTGGCCATCCAGTTCAGGAACGGGTACTCATTGCCGCCAAACCAGACGCCCAGGGTTTTGCCTTTGAAATCTTTCGGCGTAGCCACACCGCTGGATTTTTTGCAGGTCAGCATCAGGCCCGATTTGTCAAAAATCTGCGCGATATTGACCAGCGGCACGCCGGCCTCACGGGCGGCCAGGGCATCGGGCATCCAGTTGACGATGGCGTCGGCCTGGTTGCCGGCCAGCACCTGCACCGGGCTCACGTCGGGGCCGCCGGGCTTGATGGTGACGTCCAGACCTTCGGCGGTGTAATAGCCTTTGGCGGCAGCCACGTAATAGCCGGCAAACTGGGCTTGCGGCACCCATTTCATCTGCACCACCACTTTGTCGGCGGCCTGGGCAGAGAACCCCGCCAGCGCCGCCATAGCGGCCAGCGCCGCTGTCTTGATCGTGAAACCGGTCATTGCTCACTCCTGTGTTGGTTTGTCAAAAGAACCACCGTCAAAAAACTCAAGGCTGCCTGTTATGCAGAACGGACGGACGGATGCCAAAACGCCACCCGCCGCTCCAGCAGCACCAGCAAAGCATAGGCCGCCGAGCCGGTGACCGCCGCCACCACGATGGCGCCCCAGACCAGCGCCATGTTCATGCGCGCCGCCTCGGTGCTGATGCGAAACCCCAGCCCCACCGTGGGCGAGCCAAAAAACTCGGCCACGATGGCCCCGATCAGCGCCAGCGTGGCATTGATCTTGAGCGCACTGAAGACAAACGGCATGGCCGCCGGCAGTCGCAAATCAAGCAGGGTGCGGGTGTAGCTGGCGGCGTAGCTGTGCATCAGCTCCAGCTCTAATTTGCCGGCGGCCTTGAGCCCCGCCAGGGCGGACACCAGCATCGGGAAAAACGTCATCAGCACCACCACTGCTGCCTTGCTGGGCCAGTCAAAGCCAAACCACATCACCGCAATCGGCGCCACCGCCACCAACGGCACGGTGCTGGTGAGGGCGGCCAGCGGCAGCAGGCCGCGCTGCAAAAACGGCGCCCGGTCAATCGCCACCGCCACCGCAAAGCCCAGGGCCGAGCCCAGCGCCCAGCCGATCAGCACGGCTTTGAGCACGGTCTGGACAAAATCGCCCAGCAAGGTGTGCCAACGCTCGATCAGCGATTGGGCGATGAAGGCGGGCGCCGGCAGCAGCACCCGGGGCACGTCAAACAAGGTCACGCCGAGCTGCCAGAAATAAGTCACCCAGCCGCCAAACAGCGCGGCGGCGGCTGTGCCCACCCAGCGCCGGCCGTCCAGAGCCGCCACCTGCTGCACGCCAAAGCCGGCAAACAGCAATAGCGCGGCGGACCACAGCAGCAGTTGGGTGGACGGCGCGCCAGCGCCACCCTCCGCACCCACACCCGCGCCCGGCAAGGGCACCGCATGCAGCAGCGCGGCGGCCTGCAGCGCGGTGATCGCCAGCAGCCACAGCAGCCACGGCGGCACGGCCGGTTTTTGGCCGGCGCTCATGTGTTGCGCCCACGCCGCAACACCAGCCGCTCCAGGCCCGCCACGGCGCTGGTCAGCCCCAGGCCCAGCAGCGCCGACATCACCAGCGCCGACCAGATGCCCACGGTATTGCCGTAGTACGAGCCGGTGAGCAAGCGCGCACCCAGCCCGGCCTGGGCGCCGGTGGGCAGCTCGGCCACCATCGCGCCCACCACGGCGGCGGCAATCGCCACCCGCAGGCTGGGAAACAAAAACGGCAGGGCAGAAGGCATCCGCAGCAGCCAGAACGCCTGCCAGCGGCTGGCGGCGTAGGTGTGCATCAGCTCGGTCTCGAAGCGCTGCGGTGCGCGCAGGCCCTGCACCATCGCCACCGTGACCGGAAAAAAGCACAGGTACATCGCAATCGTCGCCTTGGGCGCCACGCCGCTAAAACCCAGGCTGCCCAGGATCACCAGCACGATGGGCGCAATCGCCAGCACCGGCACGGTTTGTGAGGCCACGATCCACGGCAGCAGCGCCCGGTCCAGCGTGCGTGAATGCACGATGGCGCCTGCCAAAATCATCCCGAGCAGGGTGCCCAGCACAAAGCCCAGCAGCGTGGATTGGGCGGTGACGGCGGCGTGGTAAATCAAGTTACGCGGCGATGTCAGCGGCCAGTCGGCCAGGCTGTGCCACAGATCGGCCACCACCTGGTGCGGCGCCGGCAGCACCGGGCGCTGCATGTTGAGCGTGGTGGTGATCAACTCGGCTGCTGTGTAGTGGCCATCAGCCGAGCGTGGCGCCAGCACCCGCTCGATGGCGCCGGGCGCGTTGAGCGCCACCGCGCCGGCATACCAAAGCAGCACCAGCGCTGCCAGCACCACCAACACCGGCCAGACGCGCTGCTGCAAGGCAGACCGGTCAAACATCATCGAAGCGGGGCCCGGCATGGCCGTGGGCCAGGCCCTCACGCACGTCATGGGCCAGCGCCATGAATTCAGCCGTGTCGCGCAGGCCCAGGTGGCGGCTGTCGGGCAAGGTGGAGGCGATGACCTTCAAAATGCGCCCGGGCCGGGGCGACATCACCACGATGCGGGTGGACAAATACACCGCCTCGGCAATCGAGTGGGTGACAAACACCACCGTGCGTCGCTCACGCTGCCAGAGCTGTTGCAACTGCTCATTGAGGCCGTCGCGGGTGATCTCGTCGAGCGCGCCAAACGGCTCGTCCATCATCAAAATCTTCGGCTCAAAGCCCAGTGCCCGGGCAATCGAGGCCCGCTGCTGCATGCCGCCGGAGAGCTGCCAGGGGTATTTGCGCTCAAAGCCGGTGAGGCCGACCCGGGCCAGTTGCTCGCGCGCCACCGCTTCAGCCTCGGCCCGGGGCCGGCCCTGGATTTGCAGCGGCAGCATCACATTGCCCAGCACCGTGCGCCAGGCAAACAGCGCCGGTGCCTGAAACACATAGCCGTAAGCCCGGGCCAGCCGCGCCTGGTGCGGTGTCAGGCCGTTGACCAGCACGTCGCCGCTGGTGATCGGCTGCAGATCGGCGATGACCCGCAGCAAGGTGGTTTTGCCGCAGCCCGACGGGCCGATCAGCGCGACAAACTCACCCTGGGCGATGGTCAGGTCGATCTCACTGAGGGCCTGCACCGGCTGGTCATTGGCCTGCGCCGCCGGGTAGATGACGCTGGCCCGGTGCACCTGCACGGCCGGGCCCCCAGCGCTGGGTGGGCTGGCCAGCGCAGCAACCAGAGGGATCAGCCGATCAGGAGCGTTCATGGACACGGTGGGGGGCGCTGGGGACAAAACCTAAGCAAATGGTCAGCTTATTGTCACCGGGCTAGCGAGTTTTATGCCAACCCAGCGCTCGGGCGCGAAAGCCCGTCGCGGCGGGTGCGAAGCCGCTGAACGGAAGGCGCCAAACCCACCCGGCAGTTGTGCGCACCCTCTCAGCGACGCATTCACCGCCCCGCCCACCAGCCCATCAGGCCTTCAACCGGGCCAGCAAACCAGCCGTCGAGCCGTCCAGCCCGGCCACATCCGCCGGCCCCGGCGCGGTAAAGCGCGGCAGCAAATCACTGGCCAGCGCCTTGCCCAGCTCCACGCCCCATTGGTCAAAGCTGT
>JANLOP010000033.1:0-19646 GCA_031366635.1 Betaproteobacteria bacterium
CTCGGCCGCCTCAATGATCCACCGCCCGGCCACCAATTGATGTGGCACGGCTACAGCCTGCTCCAGGCAATGTGTCAGGGCTATTCACTCAGACAATGACATTCGAACTGACATTTGTGGGGCAAGGGCAGGGCTAGCCGGGCGATGTAGTCGTTGATCGCGGCCACCAGCGGGCGCAGCTCGGCCGGTGCGCCGTCCAGCGTCAGCGGTTGCAAGGTGCCGGCCTGGCGCAGCAGCACCCGGTCGCGCAGCCGAATCAGCGGCTGCGCAGGCCCTGCCGCAGGCCAAGCGCGATCAGCCCGGCGGTGAGCACCAGGATGAAGAGCTGCGGCCCCATCGAGTGCGCCCACAAGGCCCGGGTGAGCTGGGCATGGCCGTTCATTGTCTGGCCGATCTGCGCCAGCACTGGCAGGCCGTCGGGCGCGCCCACCACCGGCTGCAAAAACGCCACCGCCCGCTCCGGCTCACCGCGCACCAGGGTGTTGAAGTAGTGCGGCTGCTCGGGCTGCAACGGCGCGGCCAGCGCCTCCAGGTCTTCATAGCCCACCAGCAGCCGGCCGCTGCCGGTCGTCACCCGGTAGTAGATGCGGTCGATCTGGCTGGACTGGAACAGCGCCAGCGCGGCCGGCGCAATCGGGTGCTGGAAGCCGCCGTCCTCAAAGCGCAGCGGCTCGGCGACGATGCGCGCCGAGCCCAGCAGCAGCCGGTCCTGCACCACCGACGCGGTGCTGCGGGCGTTGTCAAAGGTGATCCAGCTGTCGATGGCCACCGCGCCGGCCAGCGGCAGCAGCACCCAGGCCAGCAGCCGGGCGCGCAGGCTGGTGGGTTGGCGGGTTGGCTGGCGGGTTGGCTGGCCGCCGAGCTGGACGGGATGCTGGCCGGCGGGCGAGCCGGCGGGCAGGCAGGCCAGAGGCCGAGTCAGGCAACGGCGGCCACCTGGCGCAGCAGATAGCCCAGGCCGCGCGGCGTGACGATGGCCGCGCTGCTGATGGCCAGCGCCGCGCACGGCCAGTCGGCGGCCAGCGCCGCCGACCTGATGCAGGCCGCCGAGCGCGCAATGGCCGCCGCCACCCAGGCCATGAAGGCTGCTGAAGAAGCGCGCGCTGCGGCGGTGCAAGCCCAGCAGGCGCTGGCCCAGGCCCAGGCCGCGTTGGCCCAGGCCAGCCAGGCCGCTCCGGCAGCCGGCGCCAGCACGTCAGCCGGCGCAGCCGGCACCGCAGCCAGCCCCGGCGGCCTGACCTACCAGAGCGGCGCCAACTCGGTCACGCTGTACAGCCTGATCGACGTCACCCTTAGCCACGTGGACCATGCCAATGCCGCCGGCGAGGCCCGCACCAGCTACCAGCCGGCACCGTGGTTCAGCGGCAGCCGCTGGGGCCTGACCGGCAAGCGTGAGCTGGGCGACGGCCTGCGCGCGATCTTCCGGCTGGAGAGCGAGTTCGTCACCAACGACGGCAGCGAGGACGCCGCCGGCATCCTGTTTGGCCGCGACGCCTGGGCCGGGCTGGAGAGCGATGCCTGGGGCAAGTTCAGCTTCGGCCGGCAAAACGCACTGGGCCGCGACATCGCCACAGGCTACCTCGACCCGTACGGCGCGGCCAAGGCCAGCACCAACGAGGGCGGCGGCACCAACACCAACAACTTCAAGCAGCTGATCTTTTACGCCGGCAGCGCCACCGGCACCCGCTACGACCGCGGCATGGTCTGGAAAAAAGCCTTTGACAACGTCCTGGTGGCCGGTCTGGGCTACCAGTTTGGCGGCGTGGCCGGCGCCTTCAACAGCGGCAGCACCAAGACCGCTGCGCTGGGCTACAACGCCGGGCCGCTGAACATCGCCGGCTTTGTCACCTCGGCCGATGTCAACACCCTCAAACACGATGCCTATTCGATCGGCGGCAACTACACGATGGGCATCGTGCGGGTGAATGCCGGCTACTTCCACTACAGCGCCGAGCAAGGCGCGCGCAATGCCGCCGGCACCCGCCACGACAAGGCCGCCACGCTGTCGGCCACGCTGGCACCGGCCGGCAAGATCGACTACCAGTTGGGCTACCAGGTGATGAGCGCCAACCATGCCGCCATCACCGGCACCGGTGCCGCCGCCAACGTGCTGAATGCCTTTGCCGACACCTCGGCGGTGACCAGCACCGCCACCGGCAAACGCAAGACGCTGTACGCGTCGGCTTTCCACCACTTCGACAAGAGCACCGAGATCTACCTGGCGGCGGATCGGCTGTCGATGACCGACGGCTACCGGCAGAAGAGCACCTTCGGCCGGCTCGACCAGACCGAAGTGGGTGTCGGCCTGCACTGCGCCGCGTGGCCGGGCCTGCCGATGGTGGCATGCTCGGCGGCCCGCGTGGCTTGCCGGCCCAGCGCCATCAACCCGACCCCGGAGAACCGACCATGACTTTTGTCCCAAACTCAAACCGGGCTGGCCTGGCCGGCCTGGCCGCTGCCGCGCTGGCTTGCGCCCTGCTGGCCGGCCCTGCCCGGGCCCAGGTGCCCGCCGGCTACCCCGCCCATTACGCTGAGACCATCGCCGCCGCCAAAAGGGAGGGCAAGGTGGTCGTCTACAGCACCACCGACACGGCCGCCGCCGGCCCGCTGATCAAGGATTTCCAGCTGCTCTACCCCGGTATCTTGGTGGAGTACAACGACATGAACTCGACCGAGGTCTACAACCGCTTCATCAGCGAGCGGGCGGCCAACGCCGGCTCAGCCGATGTGCTGTGGAGCTCGTCGATGGATTTGCAGATCAAGCTGGTGAGCGACGGCAATGCGATGGCCTATGCCTCACCCGAGGTGGCCAACCTGCCGGCCTGGGCGGTGTGGAAGAACGAGGCCTACGGCACCACTTACGAGCCGATTGCCATCGTCTACAACAAGCGCCTGCTGTCGGGCGACGAGATACCGCAAAGCCATGCCGACCTGATGCGGGTGTTCAGCCAGAAAGCCGACAAGATCAAGGGCAAGGTCACCACCTACGACATCGAGAAATCGGGCGTCGGCTTCATGCTGATCACCCAAGACAGCAAATACAACCCGCAGTTCTGGGCGCTGATCAAGGCGCTGGGCGTGGCCGGGCCGCGCTTTCAGTCGAGTGCCGGCACGATGATGGAGCGCATCAGTTCGGGCGAGAACCTGCTGGGCTTCAACATCTTCGGCTCGTATGCGGCGCTGCGCGCCAAGAAGGATCCGAGCATCGGCATCGTCTACCCGAAGGACTACACGCTGGTCATGTCGCGGGTGATGTTTGCGTCCAAAAGCGCGAAGAACCCGAACGCCGCCAAGCTGTGGCTCGATTACATCCTGTCCAAACGCGGCCAGACGCTGATTGCCAACCAGTCCGAGCTGGGCTCGATCCGCGCCGACGTCGAGGGCGAGATGACGGCTGCCGGGCTGGCCCGCACGCTGGGCAATACCGTCAAGCCGATCCCGGTCAGCGCCGAGTTGCTGGTCTACCTCGACCAGACCAGGCGGCTGGACTTCTTGAAGCAGTGGCAGACGGCGATCAAGGGCGCAAAGTAGATGGCGGCCAGCCTGCCGGCCGGCGCAGGGCCCGGCCCGCTGCACGCCAGCCCGGCGCTGCGCTGGCCGCGCATCGCGGTGATCTCGCTCACCGGGCTGGCGGTGTTTTTGCCGCTCGGGCTGATTTTTTACCAGAGCCTGCTGAACGCGCCGTTTTTCATGCCCGACAAGGCGCTGGGCCTGGGCGCTTTTGCCTTCATCTTTGCCGACAGTGATTTTTGGGACGCCTTCAAAAACTCGCTGATCATTGCCAGCGGCATGGCGCTGATTGCCGTGCCGCTGGGCGGCGCGCTGGCCTTCTTGATGGTGCGCACCGACCTGCCGGGCCGGCGCTGGCTGGAGCCGGTGCTGCTGATCCCGATCTTTGTCTCGCCGATGGTGCTGGCCTTCGGCTATGTGGTGGCGGCCGGGCCGGTGGGTTTTTACTCGGTCTGGGCCAAGAATCTGCTGGCCAGTCTGAGCGGCGGCGCCTACGCCGTAGTGCCGTGGAATGTCTACTCGATGACGGCCATCGCCATCATCGCCGGGCTGACGCATGTGCCGCATGTCTACCTGTACTCGTCATCGGCGCTCAAAAGCCTGGGCTCGGATGTCGAGGAGGCGGCCCGCATGAGCGGCGCGTCGCCGTTCCAGGTGGCGCGCGATGTCAGCCTGCCGATGGTCACGCCGTCGCTGCTGTTCTCGGGCGTGCTGGTGTTTTTTCTGGGCTTCGAGATCTTCGGCCTGCCGCTGGTGCTGGGCGACCCCGAGGGCCACCTGGTGCTGGCCACCTACCTGTACAAGCTGACGAACAAGCTGGGCACGCCCAGCTACCACCTGATGGCAGCGGTGGCGGTGTGCATCATGGCGGTGACTTTTCCGCTGGTGATGCTGCAACGGGTGTTGCTCAAGACGGCTGGCAAATACGTCACCGTCAAAGGCAAGGCCGGCCGCCAGCGCCCGCTGCCGCTGGGCCGCTGGCGCTGGGCGGCGGCGGCCATCCTGGCGGTCTGGTTTTTGCTGACCATCGTGGTGCCGCTGTCGGGCATCGCGCTGCGCGCTTTTGTCACGAGTTGGGGCGAGGGCATCAACCTGGCCGAGGTGACCACGCTGGACAACTTTCGCAGCGTGTTCGAGCAGCCCACGCTGGTGCGCGGCATTGTCAACACGGTGTTGATCGGCGTCATCGGCGGCGCGCTGGCGGTGGCTTGCTACACCGCCGTGGCGCTGGCCACGCACCGCATCAACGACGGCTGGTCGCGCTTTGTCGATTACCTGGTGCTGTTGCCGCGCGCGGTGCCGGGGCTGCTGGCCGGCCTGGCATTCTTGTGGGTGTTCTTGTTCATCCCGCCGCTGGCGCCGCTGCGCTCAACCGTCATCAGCGTCTGGCTGGCGTATTCGGTGGTCTGGCTGGCCTACGGCATGCGGCTGGTGTCGGGCGCGCTGCTTCAGGTGGGGCCTGAGCTGGAAGAAGCCGCCCGGTCGGTGGGCGCGCGGCGCAGCCAGGTGACGCGCGATGTCACGCTGCCGCTGGTGCGCCACAGCCTGCTGGCCAGTTGGCTGCTCGTCTTCATGATCTTCGAGCGCGAATACGCCACCGGCGTCTACCTGCTGGGCCCGGGCACCGAGGTGATCGGCGCGCTGCTGGTGTCGCTGTGGGCCACCGGCGCGGCCGACACGGTGGCCGCGCTGTCGCTGATCAATGTGCTGCTGGTGGCCATCGGGCTGACGGTGGCCCTGCGTTTCGGAGTGAAATTGCATGACTAAGCTGCGCGTCAACGACTTGCACCTGCGCTACGGCGCCAACCCCATCCTCAAAGGCGTCTCGCTCGACCTGCAGCAGGGCGAGGTGGTGTCGCTGCTGGGCCCATCGGGCAGCGGCAAGACCACCTTGCTGCGCGCCGTGGCCGGGCTGGAGCTGCCGCACCAGGGCTCGATCCAGATCGAGGGCCGGCCGGTGTTTGACGGCGCCAGCGGGCGGGAGGTGCCGGCCGAGGTGCGCAACCTCGGGCTGGTGTTTCAGTCGTATGCGCTGTGGCCGCACAAAACCGTGTTTGACAACGTGGCCTACGGGCTGAAGCTGCGCAAGGTGGCCAGCGCCGAGACCCGCGACCGGGTGAGCACGGCGCTGAGCAACCTGGGTTTGGGCCTGTTGGCCGATCGGCTGCCGCACCAGTTGTCGGGCGGCCAGCAGCAGCGGGTGGCCATCGCCCGGGCACTGGTCTACAACCCGCCGGTGATTTTGATGGACGAGCCGCTGTCCAACCTGGACGCCAAGCTGCGCGAGGAGGCCCGGGCCTGGCTGCGCGAGCTGATCCTGAAAATGCAACTCTCGGCGCTGGTGGTCACGCACGACCAGCACGAGGCGATGGCGATGTCCGACCGCATCCTGCTGCTGAACAACGGCGTGATCGAGCAGCAAGGCACGCCGCAGCAGATGTACGGCCACCCGCAAACCCTGTTCAGCGCCGATTTCATGGGCAGCAACAACCGGCTCGAAGGCGAGGTGCTGGCGCTGCGCGACGGCGTGGCCGATATCCAGGTGGCCGGCACGCGGCTGTGCGGCGCGCTGCGCAACACAGCGCTGCAACCCGGCGCCAAGACCCAGGCGATGATCCGGCTCGAGCGGGTGCGGCTGGCCGACGGGCCGGGTGACAACCGGCTGTTATTGCCGTGGGTCACGTCGATGTTTCTGGGTGACCGCTGGGAGCATCTGTTCAGCCAGGGCAGCACCCGGCTGCGGGCGTTTGGCCCGGCGCCGCTGGGCGCCGGGGCCTGCTGGCTGGCGCTGCCGGCCGCCGATCTGTGGCTGTTTTGACGCCGGGGCCGGCGCGGGCGGGTGGCGCGCGCTGAGGGGCGCAGACGGCAGGTGGCGGTCACCAGATCACCGATTTCGGCGGGTATGCTGCGCCGATGGGCGCGCCGTCTCCCCTTCCTGACCCGCCCCCAGCCGGAGCTTGCCCGTTGCGGCGCGGGCTGCTGCACCGGCTGGGTTCACTGGTCGGCCTGGCGCCCTGGGCGGCGGCGGTGCGCGCCGCGGCCGCGCCCGCGCTTTGCGGCAGCGCACCGCAGCCGGCTTACCCGGGCCTCGACCAGCCGGCGCTGGTGCAATCCTGGCTGCAGGGCGGCCGGCAAGACGGCCCGACGCCCAATTGCAGCGGGCTGGCTGGCCGGGAGTTTGAGCTGCTGGTGCGCATCACCGCCAGCTATGCCGCAGCCGGTGAGATGGACGGCCAACTGGCGCGGGTGGGCATGATCTCAGCGCAGAAGGGGGCCACCTACTGGTCGTTCTCAGACCGCAAGCGGCTGGTCTTGTTCCGCGAAGCCTATGCGGTGGACCCGCCGTCGTCGCTGCGCCAACGCGCCGATTTCAGCCCCGCCGAGCTGCGCAGCGGCGCCGAGTTGTACTTCGCGCACAGCGACAACCGGTCGTCCAGTCTGGTGCTGTTCAGCCTGCGGCTGCACAAGCTCACGCCCGATTCATTTCAGGTGCAGGTCGAGAACCTGACCGACATGCGTTTCATGGGCCTGACGGTGGTGGCCAGCCATGAGCTGCAATGGTCGGTGGCCATCGAGCGGCTGGGCCCGGGCCGCTGGGGCTACCGCAGCTTGCTGGGCATGCGCCAATTGCACCTGGGCCGGGCCGAGCAGCACCGGCTGTCCAATCTGAGCCGCTGCGTAGCGATGTTTGATGTGCTGACCGGGCGCCAGACCGATATTGAACCTTATCGATAGCGGAGCGGCGTCGTGCAGCGCCGCATTCAGCACCGCAAACCGCTGGCGCAAGTGCAGCAACTGGCGGCGCAGCGGATCAGCGGATCAGCCGCAGACCAGCGGCAGACCGGCGGCATGGTCGAGCATTTCAACGGACGAATCAGCGACCTGATCGCGCTGACAAGATTCTCCTCAGTCGCAGAGTTGCAAACCAACCTGAAGCGCTACCGCGCGACCTACAAGCACAGCGTCCCTCAGCGCCCCTTGCATCACCGAAGCGCGATTCAAACGCTCAAGATCTGGCCAGGCAAGAAGCCCGAATTGTTCGTCAAACGGGGTTACGGCCAGAGCGGACTTGACAGCAGAAAAGTCGCTGATCATGTGAAATGTGAAGGGCCGCTTGAAGCGGTCGATGCGCGACGCGCTCATTCTGCTGCCAGCAGTTGCTGGTCGATGGCCAGCGCCGCACCGGTCAACGCGGCCAAAGTGTCGGTGATCAGCGCGGTGGGGATGGCGGCAAGATAATTGCTGAACCGGCCCTTGGCCTCGAAGCGCTGGCGGAAAGCCGAGGCAAAAAACCGGTCGGCAAAGCGCGGCACGATGCCGCCGCCGATGTACAGGCCGCCACGTGCGCCCAGCGTCAGCGCCACATTGCCCGCAAAGCCGCCGAGCAGGGCGCAAAACACGTCCAGCGTCTGGCTGCACAGCGCGTCGCTGCCGGCGCCGCCCTGATCGACGATCTGCGCTGCCGACAGCGCATCCACCGGCCTGCCCTTCACCTCGGCCAGCGATTGGTGCAGCAGCGGCAGGCCGATGCCCGACAGCAGCCGCTCGGCAGAGACGTGGGCGTACTGGCGCCGCACGCAGGCCAGCAGCGCGCTCTCCAGCGCGTCGGCTGGCGCCAGCGTGGCATGGCCGCCCTCGCCCGGCAGGGCCACCCAGCCACTGCGTGTGGCCAGCACCGCGCCCACGCCCAGCCCGGTGCCAGGGCCGACCACCGCCAGCGTGCCAGCCACCGTGCCGGGCGCGCCGATCAGGCCCGGCACAGCGCCCTGCGCCGCGCCATGCAGGCGCAGTTGCGCCGGGCCCAGACAGGGCAGCGACATCGCCAGCGACTCAAAATCATTGAGCATCAGCAGGCTGCGCAGGCCCAGCGCGGCCTGCACGTCGGTGCGCAGAAACGCCCAGTGGCTGTTGGTAAAGGCGATCCGGTCACCGGCCACGGCAGTGGCCACCGCAAACGCCGCATGGCGCGGTGGCCGGTAGTCAGCGCCCAGTTGCAAGGCCAGTGACGCCAGGTAGGCCTGGGCGGCCTGCGCCGGCCCGGCAAAGGCCGGCACCGACAGGCGCTGCACATGCGCCACGCTGGCGCCGGGGCCATCGATCCAGCCGAACCGGGCGTTGGTGCCGCCGATATCGGCCAGCAGACGCGGGTAGCCGGCGGCGTCGGCCTGGGCTGCGGGTTGGGGCGGGACGGCACTGGCGGGCAGAGGGACCACGGTGTGATGGTTTTGAAATCAACCGGGCAGCACGGCCGGCGCCGCCGCACCTGGCGCCGGCAAAGGTAGCCAAACTACACATTGCCGGCGGGCCAATCAACCCCGCCTACCCGTCGGCCGGTGCCCCGCCGCAGGTGGTGACCGCCGGGCCTGGCAGGCACCGTGTCGTCAAGCCACACATTGTGCAATAGCGGATTTTCATCGGCCATGGTGCCCTTCGACAGCCCCCGCCTGATGGCCGACGGCGCCAGCACCTTGGCCCGCTTCGCGCGCGAAGCCGCGCCCGGGGTGTTCAGTGCGCCAGGTGGGCGCAGGCCAGGCGCGGCGGCGCAGCGTGATCGGCCTGCCGGGCGCGGGCACCGGCCCGGGCTCGTCGGGCCTGATCCCGGCCAGCGACTGTGGGGTCTGGCTCGGCTCGGACGGCGGCCACACCAGCCTCTCACCGCGTGACGAGCGCGAGACCGTGGCGCTGCGCCAGGCGCTGCCGTGGTTTGACCCAGTCTCGTTCGACCGTGTGCCGTTGCGCGCCCGGTTTGAGGACAAGGGCCGGTGGGCTCGCCGCCTGGCGGCCATCCCCACCGGGCTGATCACGGCCGCGCAATCCACCTTCACCAGCGCGTCGGCGGATCCGCGATTCGCAGTTGCGCGCGCTCAAGTCGGCACCGGGCTCGGTCATCCTGAGGCCGCCACGGCGCGCCCGCAGTGCGCTGTCTCCGGCCGAGTGGCGCGCCGCCGACCCGGTGCTGGCGCACCCGCGCACGGGACTGGCGGCTTTCAAGCGGCGGCTGGCGTCGGGGCTGACCGGCACCGGACCGGCATGCGCCAAGTCAGCGTGACGCAGCCAGCGGCACCGACGGCGGCGCACTGGCCGGCTTGAGGGCCGCCGCCGGGCCGGCCGACGCGGTCACCGACGCCCGGCCGGCAGCCGCAGCCGCAGCCGCAGCCGCAGACGCAGACGCAGCCGCAGCCGCAGACGCAGACGCAGACGCCGGCGCCGCGCAGGCAACAAACGCCAGCCCGTCGGCCAGCCGCAAGCCCGCCAGCCGGGCCCGCAGCGCCGCGTCGGCGGCCGGCAGCCGCAGCAGCGTCAGGGTCTGCGCCGGGCGCAGGGTGATCACCCGGGCGGTGCGCACGCCGCGTTGCAGCAGGCGCGCCAGCGCTGCATCGGCGGCTGGCTTGTTGTCAAAACGGCCCAGGTTCAGGCCGGGCTGCCACTCGGGCAGGCTGCGCACGTCCTCCGACTCGACCCGCAGGCGCTTGAGTTGGTCTTGCTTGCCTTGCAGCGTGTCGCGGTCGGCGTAGCGCCCCATGTAGACCATGAAAGCGCCCCGGTCCTCGGTCTTTTGCGCTGTCCAGTTGGCAGCGGCCAGGCCGGCATCACGCAGGCTGCGCTCGGCCGCGTCGGCATCCGCCGGGCCCAGCGGCCCGGCCTCCAGGCAGGCCAGGGCCGACGCGCTGCGCGCCGCCATTGCGGACTGGGCGGCCGATGCTGCGGCCGCACTGAGGGCCGCGCTGGCCGCCTGGGGCGACAGGATTTGCAGCGCGTCCGGGCGCACCTGGCGCGCCAGCCGGTCGGGCTCACGCGGCTGCGCCCCGGCGCCAGCGGTCAAGCGGTCAAACACACCGCCCTGCGCGGCCAGCAGCAGCGCGTTGGCCAGTAGCAAAACCAGCGCCAACAGCCTCAGCATCGGGCCGCCGCCGGGCTTGCCGGCGGATCGGGCGGGCCGCCGGCCAGACGCAGACTGACCTCACCGCTGCGCACCGGCCAGCGTTGGCTGCCGCCGAGATCGGCCCCGTCCACCGAACCACCGGTCGAACCACCCGCCGCCCCCCCCACCGCCCCGCCCGCCGACACCCGCAACCACAGCGTGCCGCTGTCGTCCACGCCGTCGGCGGTGCCGGCGGGCAGCTCGGGCAGGGTGGTCGTCACGGCCCGGCCCAGCAACATGTCGCGGACCGCAAAACGCTGGCGCAACGGGGCAAAACCGGCCTGCTCAAATGCCAGCACGGCTTGCAGCAGCGGTGCGGCCACGCGGGCCAGCGCGGCCGGCGCGTCCAGGCCAGGGTGCAAGGCTTGCAGGCCGGCATAGCCCCAACCCGGCGCTGCAGTCGCGCTGGTGTCATCCGGCGTTGCCGGCGGTGGCCGCAGGTTCAGCCCCACGCCCACCACGGCCAGGCGCTGCGCCCCGGCTTGCACGGTTTCGATCAGGATGCCGCCCAGCTTGCCGGCGATCACCGGCCAGGCCGGGCCGGCGCCCGGCGCCACCGGCACCGGCGGCGCCAGCAGCAGCAGATCATTCGGCCACTTCAGGCCCAGCCGCAGCGGCTGGCCGGGCTGCGGCGGGTCGAGTGCATCGGCCAGCGCCAGACCCACTGCCAGCGACAGGCCCGACCAGTCGGCCGGCGCCAGCGGCAGCAGCACTGAGAAGGTCAGTGAGTCGCCCAGGTTGGATTGCCAGACCTTGCCCTGGCGGCCCCGGCCCTGCGTCTGGTGCTCGGCCACCAGCAGGCAGGGGGCGATGCCGACCGGGTGTGGGCCGCCGCCTGCGTCGGCAAGCGTGCCTACGCCGCGCGCCCGCGCCAGCAACTCGGTGTTGGTCGATCCGATGCGGGCCACCACCTGCACCGTCAAGCCCGGCAGCAACGCCGCCAGCCGCTGTTGCAGCGCGTCGGCATGCCAGGTCAGCGCGGGGGTGGCGGGCATCGCGCCGGTGGGCTGGGCGGCCGTATCAGGCCCCGACAGCGCCGCCGGGGGCGGCAGACGGGTTGGCCGCACGCGCTGCGCGTTTGGGCGCCAGCATCGTGCCCCGGCAGGTCTTGGCGCCGCAGCGGCATTCAAAGCGTTTTTTCAGCGCCGGGGTTTGGCGCTCGTCGATCACCAGGCCGTAGTCGAAAAACAGCTCTTCACCCACCTTCAGGTGGCGCAAGGCCTTCAACCAGACGCGGCCGGTGTCGTCTTCGGCCTCGACGTTGGGCGCGCACGAGTGGTTGATCCAGCGCGACGCATTGCCGCCCACCAGGCCGTCGATCACCCGCGCATCATCGAGGTGAAAGTAGAAGGTGTGGTCGGGCTGGCTGGGATCGTGCGGATGGCGGCGCAGCGCCTCGGGCCAGTCGATCACCTCGCCGATGTACTCGATGAACAGCTCACCCTTGTTGATCGGCTGCACCACAAACACGCCCTTGCCGTGCACGCCGCTTGGGCGCACCTGCAAACGCCGGCCCCGCGTGGGCGCTGATGGGTCAGCGGCGCGGGCCTTGGCTGCCGAGGCTTGCATGGTCGTCTTGGCGGACGCTTTGGTGGACGCCTGGGTGGACGCCTTGGTGGACGCCTTGGTGAACAGACGCACGGCGGCTTTCATTGGGTAAAGTGGTTTCATGGGCGTGCGCGTGTACACAGGTGTGCAAGCGCGCGCGAGAACAGCGGCGGATTGTAGGCACGGCCTCGGGGCGCCGCCCCGGGCTTGATAGCCGATGATCGCCACCCGACAGGATTCGATACGACCCATGAGCAAGACCCTCATCATTGCCGAGAAGCCCAGCGTGGCACAGGACATCGTGCGCGCGCTGACCACCGTGGCCGGCAAGTTCGACAAACACGATGACCACTTCGAGAACGAGCGCTACGTTGTCAGCTCGGCGGTGGGCCATCTGGTTGAGATCACCGCGCCGGAGGAATACGACGTCAAACGCGGCAAGTGGAGCTTTGCCAACCTGCCGGTGGTGCCGCCGCACTTTGACCTGGCGCCGATCGACAAGGCCAAGAGCCGGTTGACGGCGCTGGTGCGGCTGGTCAAGCGCAAGGACGTGGGCGACCTGATCAACGCCTGCGACGCCGGGCGCGAGGGCGAGCTGATCTTCCGGCTGATCGTGCAATACGCCGCGACCGGCAAAGGGGTTGCTGGCGCGCCCGTGTTGAATGCCCCGCTGGCCAAGCCGATCCGCCGGCTGTGGCTGCAAAGCATGACGCCGCAAGCCATCCGCGACGGCTTTGACCACCTGCGCACCGACCAACAAATGCGCGGCCTGGCCGACGCCGCGCGCAGCCGCAGTGAGGCCGACTGGCTGGTGGGCATCAACGGCACGCGGGCGATGACGGCCTTCAACTCGCGTGACGGCGGGTTCTTTTTGACGACGGTGGGCCGGGTGCAGACGCCCACCCTGTCGATCATGGTCGAGCGCGAGGAGAAGATCCGCAAACATGTTTCCCGCGATTACTGGGAGATCAAGGCCGGCTTTGAGGCGGCGGCCGGTGGTTACGAGGGCAAGTGGTTCGACCCGAAGTTCAAGAAGGGCCCGGCACCTGGCGACGACAAAGACGCCCTGCCCGACCCAGATCGCCGCGCCGACCGGCTGTGGACCGAGCGCGATGCCAACGCCATCCGCGACGCGGTGCTGGGCCAGGCCGGCACGGTGAGCGAAGAAGCCAAACCCAGCAACTCGGCCAGCCCGCTGCTGTATGACCTGACCACCTTGCAGCGCGAGGCCAACAGCCGTTTCGGCTTCAGCGCCAAGACCACACTGAGCCTGGCGCAAGCGCTGTACGAAAAACACAAGGTGCTGACCTACCCGCGCACCGACTCGCGCGCCCTGCCCGAAGACTACCTGGCCACCGTCAAGCAGACCTTCGAGATGATTGCCGGTGAAGACCTGCCCGGCCCGCTCAAAGCGCTGGCCCAACATGCCCGCAAAGGCTTGAACGCCGGCTACATCAAGCCCATCAAGCGGGTGTTTGACAACAGCAAGGTGTCTGACCACTTTGCCATCATCCCCACCTTGCAGGCGCCGAAGAGCTTGACCGAGATCGAGGCCAAGTTGTATGACCTGGTGGTCAAGCGCTTTATCGCGGTGTTCTACCCGTCAGCCGAATTCATGGTCACCACCCGCATCACGCAGGTGGCCGGCCACCACTTCCAGACCAACGGCAAAGTGCTGGTGAACCCGGGCTGGCTGGCGGTGTACGGCAAAGAGGCGCAGGACGAAGACGCCAACCTGGTGCCGGTGCAGGCCAACGAGGCCGTGGCCACCGAGAGCGTGGCGGTCAATGCCCTGCAGACCAAGCCGCCAGCCCGTTACACCGAGGCCACCTTGCTCAGCGCGATGGAGGGCGCCGGCAAGCTGATCGACGACGATGAGTTGCGCGAGGCGATGGCCGAAAAAGGCCTGGGCACGCCGGCCACCCGGGCCCAGGTGATCGAGGGCCTGATCGCCGAGAAATACATCCTGCGCGAAGGCCGTGAGCTGTGCCCCACGGCCAAGGCCTTCCAGCTGATGACGCTGCTGCGCGGCCTGGCCATCGAGGACCTGACCAAGCCCGAACTCACCGGCAACTGGGAGTACCAGCTGGTCGAGATGGAGCATGGGCGGCTCTCCCGCGCGGCCTTCATGAAGGACATCGCGGCGATGGCCGAGCGCATCGTGCGCAAGGCCAAGGAGTACGACCGCGACACCATCCCCGGCGACTACGCCACGCTGGCCACGCCCTGCCCCAACTGCGGCGGCGTGGTCAAGGAGAACTACCGGCGCTTTACCTGTGTTGGTGTCGGCCCCTCGCCCGCGGGTACGCGTGCGATCCCCCAAGGGGATCGGGCCGCCCTTGGGAGCGGCCCGGCGGGCAGCCCGCCCTCCGATGGAGAGGGCTGCGGCTTCAGCATGACCAAGATCCCCGCCGGCCGCAGCTTCGAGCTGCCCGAGGTCGAGGCCTTTCTGCGCGACAAGAAGGTGGGGCCGCTGGAGGGCTTCCGATCCAAGGCCGGCTGGCCTTTCAGCGCCGAACTCAAGCTGGTGCATGACGACGAGATCAAGAACTGGAAGCTGGAATTCGACTTTGGCGACGATGCCAAGGGCGCCGACGGCGAGGCCGAGACGATTGACTTCAGCGGCCAGCCTTCATTCGGCGCCTGCCCCAAGTGCAAGGGCCATGTCTACGAGCATGGCAGCAACTACGCCTGCCAGCATGCGGTGAGCGCACCCATCACCTGCGATTTCAAGACCGGCAAGATCATCCTGACGCAGCCGGTGTCCTTCGAGCAGGTGACCAAGCTGCTGGCCACCGGCAAGACCGATCTGCTGGAGGGGTTCGTTTCCAACCGCACCAAGCGCAAGTTCAAGGCGCGGCTGGTGTGGGACGAAAAAGAGGGCAAGGTGACCTTCGAGTTCGAGCCTCGTGCGGCAAAGTTCCCGGCCAAGGCCGGGGCGGCTGCGGCCGGCGCGGCGGCCACACCGGCGGCGGCCTACAAGACTGCCTACAAGCCAGCGGCCAAGAAGGCGCCCGCCAAGAAGGCGGCGCGCAAGGTGGCCAAGAAGTGAGCTTGGCGGCTTCGCCAACTCCGCGCGAAGGGCCGCCCGGCGGGCCCGGCCCGTCGGCGCTGGCCGGCTGATGTCCTGGGTCGTCTTCAACAAGCTGCTGGCGATCTTCTGCACCGTCGGCCTGGGCTGGGTGGCCGGGCGGCTGCGCTGGCTGGGCGAACCGGTGGGCGGGGCTGACCCGGCACGGCTGCTGGGCAATGCCGCCTTCTACATCTTTGTGCCGGCGCTGCTGTTCCGCACCACTGCGCGGCTGCAGGTCTCGGCCATGCCCTGGGCCACGGTGCTGGCCTATTTCGGGCCGGTGCTGCTGATCCTGCTGGCGGTGTATGGCGCCGGCCGCTGGCGGCAGCGCGGCCAGCGCGCGACTGACCTGGATGCTGGCGAGCGCGCCGCCGCCGCGCCCACGGTGCGCGCTATCACGTCGGTGTTCGGCAACTCGGTGCAGGTGGGCATCCCCTTTGCGGGCGCACTTTACGGTGAGGCCGGCTTAGGGCTCCACATCGCGCTGACCAGCGTGCATGCGCTGATCCTGCTGTCCACGCTGACGATCCTGGTGGAGCTGGACCTGGCGCGCGCCCGCGCCGCCCACAATGCCAGCGCCGGCTTGCTGCGCACCCTGCGCAACACCGTGCGCAACACGCTGATCCACCCGGTGGTGCTGCCGGTGCTGGCCGGCCTGCTGTGGAACGCCACCGGCTGGGCGCTGCCCGGCCCGCTGGACGAGACCTTGCAACTGCTGGGCACGGCGGTGGCGCCGCTGTGCCTGGTGCTGATCGGCATCACGCTGGCCTACACCGCCGGCCGCACGGTGTTTGGTGCGGTGCGCAGCGCCTTGCTGATCTCGGTAGTCAAGTTGCTGCTGCTGCCGGCCACGGTGCTGTTGGTGGCGCACTGGGGCCTGGGCCTGCGTGGCCTGCCGCTGCAGGTGGCGGTGATGATGGCCGCGCTGCCCACCGGCAGCAATGCGCTGATCTTTGCCCAGCGCTATCGCAGCTTCGAGGCCGAGGCCACCACCGCCATCGTGCTGTCGACGCTGGGCTTTGTGCTGACGGCGCCGCTGTGGCTGGCGGTATTGGCGGCTGTCGGTTGAAGTGGTTCAGCCGCCGGTATGTGTCTCGCGCGGGTCATTGCCCACTGCGGTGCTCATCACCCTGGCATCGCCACCAAAGGTGACGGAGAACACCTTGGGCACGCCGCTGTCGATGAAGCGCCAGTCCCAGCTCTCCTCGTCGGGCTTGAGCGCAAAACGCTGCGTCCTGGCCGGCTTGCCCAGCATCCTGCGCACCTCGTCCTTGGCCAGGCCGGGCTGCACCTTGGCAAAGTTGGCCAGGGTCAGCAACTGGCGCAGCGCGCTCATCTTGCCGTCGGCGCCGATGGTGATCAGGTCGTTGGTGCCCCCCTCGGGCTAGCGCGGGTACGCCATGATCTTGCTGCCGTAGGCCTTCTCGGTGATGGTCACCGGGTCGCCAAACTGCTGGCGCACATCGGCCTCGGTGGCCACGCCTTCCTCCAGCTTCTCGATGCGCTTGGCATCTCAGGCCACCAGCAGGGCGGCTGACAGCAGGATCAAGCTCAGGGTGCGCATGGGCAGGCTCCGGCCGGGCAAGGGGCCGGCGGGATTCTGCCCCCGGCCCGGCCCGTGCCACGCCCGACTTGGGGCGGGCGACGCCGCATGGCGACAGCTGCCGCCCGATCTGGGAAAATCCGGCAATGAGCCCCTCCGACATCCCCGCCTACATGGCCCAGGTGGGCGTTGCCGCGCGCGCCGCCGCAGGCAGCATGGCCGCAGCGTCCACAGCAGCCAGGAACCTGGCCCTGCGGGCGCTGGCGCGCCGCCTGCGCGACGGCGTGGTGGCCCTGGCCGAGGCCAATCAGATCGACCTGGCCGCCGGCCGCAGTGCCGGCCTGGCCGGCCCGCTGCTGGACCGCCTGAAGCTCGGGCCGGCCGACCTCGAGACCGTGGCCGAGGGCTGCGAGCAACTGGCCGCCATGCCCGACCCGGTCGGCGAGATCAGCGGCGTCAAGCGCCGGCCGTCAGGGCTGAGCGTGGGCCAGATGCGGGTGCCGCTGGGTGTCTTCGGCATGATCTACGAGAGCCGGCCCAACGTGACGATCGAGGCCGCCTCACTCGCGATCAAGAGCGGCAATGCCGCCATCCTGCGCGGTGGCAGCGAGGCCCTGCACAGCAATCTGGCGCTGTGGGCCCTGGTGCAGGCCGCGCTGGTCGAGGCCGGCCTGCCGGCCAACGCGGTGCAGTTGGTGCGCACCACCGACCGCGCCGCCGTCGGCCAGCTGATCACCATGCCGCAGTATGTGGACCTGATCATCCCGCGCGGTGGCAAGGGCCTGATCGAACGCATCAGCGCCGAGGCCCGGGTGCCGGTGATCAAGCACCTGGACGGCAACTGCCATGTCTACGTGGATGCCGACGTCGATATCGAGCAGGCGTTGCGCGTCACCGACAACGCCAAGACCCAGAAGTACAGCCCTTGCAATGCGGCCGAATCGCTGCTGGTGCATCAAACCCAGGCGGCAGCCTTTTTGCCGCGCATCGGCGCCGTCTTTGCCGCCAAGGGCGTGGAGATGCGCTGCTGCCCGGCCAGCCGGGCGCTGCTGGCGGGGGTGCCCGGCGCGCTGCTGCTGGACGCCACCGAGGCCGACTGGTCAGAGGAGTACCTGGCCCCGATCATCAGCATCAAGGTGGTGGCCGACCTCGACGAGGCCATCGCCCACATCAACCGCTACAGCTCGCACCACACCGATGCGATCCTGACGACGAATCACCCCAACGCAATGCGTTTTTTGCGTGAGGTGGATTCGGCCAGCGTGATGGTCAATGCCAGCACCCGCTTTGCCGACGGCTTCGAATATGGCCTGGGCGCCGAGATCGGCATCTCCACCGACAAGTTCCACGCCCGCGGGCCGGTGGGGCTGGAGGGGCTGACCTCACTGAAATGGATCGTGCTGGGGCAGGGCGAGGTGCGCGGCTGAGTCCCCAGTGCTGGGGCGCTTAGAAGCCGGTGGACCAGGCCAGGGCCACCTCGCGTGAGTGGCTGCTGCCGCCCAGCCGGTCGGCCCCCAGACGCAGCTTGAGCCCGTGCCAGGCCAGCGTGCCGGTCAGGCGGCGCTCGTGCAGGCGCCACTCTGCGCCCCATTCGACCGCGCCTGCCTGGCGCTGCCACTGCACGGCCGGCAGCAGGCCGAAGCCGGGCCGATGATCCAACACCGCCGACCAGGACTGACCACCTGCCAGCGCACGGCCGGCTACCAGCGTGGTGCGCCAGGCGCGGCGACCACTGGCCGGCTGCTGGCTGTTCTGGCCTTCAATCAAGGGGCCATAGACCAGGAAGCCGTCGGCATCGGTGGTCTGCCGGTCGGTTTGCAGCGACAAGGTCTGGCGCGGAATGCCCGGCCAGCGCAGCCAGCCGCCATCGCGCAGCACGAGCGAGCCGAACCAGCCGTCGTCGCGCTGATGCGCCAGCGCCAGGCCCGGCAGCAGGCCCAGGCCATAGGCGGCAGGGGCTTGCTGGTAGGGCAGCGCCAGACCATCGTAGACCTGCAGGGTGTCGACCTGCGCGGTGTAGCGCTGGGCGGCGGCCTGGAAGGTCACCAGGCCTGCGGCGCTGCGCTCGCGCCACCGCGACAGGCGCAGCACCTGCAGCGACGGTGTCACGGTCCAGCCGGCCGAAGGTGCCCAGCGGCGGCGCACCTCCAGCCCCGCACCGACGAAGCCGGCGTAATGAACCTGCACCGCCCAGCGTGTGTCGGCCGCTGCGGCATGGTCGCTGGTCGCTTGCCGCGCCAGTGCCAACGCGCCGTCGCTGGCCACCACGTCCAGGTGGCTGCGCGCCAGCAGCGACCAGCCCCAGCCGCTGTCGGCGTCATCGCGAACCAAGGCCACACTGTCGTCCAGATAGGCCAGGTTGCGCCCGGCGCGCGGCGCCACCGCCGACCAGCCCGGGCCGTCCAGCGCCGACAGCGGCGCGGCGTCGCAGTGGCGGTCGGACGACAGTTCCAGGCGCCAGACCGCGGACGAACTGGCGGCCTTGGCAGCGGGAGAAATTCCCGCAGCTGCGGCCCCCAGGGCCATCGCCGCTGTCGCCACGCGGCCGGCACGGGGCCGGGCACGGGTGGCGCTGCGCTGGGTCACAGGCCGATGCCCAGCGAGGTCATGCTGCCGTCGGTGTAGGTGATCAACCCGCTGTCCATGTTGACGCTGCCGATCTCGGTCGCACCGCCGACGGTCAGCTTGACGCTGGCGTCACCATGGGTCCAGGACATGCCCAGGTTGGCCACCGACTCGGTGAGCTTGAGGGCCCACTTCTTGTTCGGCGCCGTGCCGCTGGCGCTGGCGTCGATGTTGACCACGCTGCGCGTCTTGCTTGCGGCCACCGATTTGTACTGCACCGTGGCGGTCTCGTTCATCGTGTCGCTGCTATTGGTCCAGGCGCTGCCGCCCAGGCTCAGCAACAGCACCGGCCGGCTCGGCGCGGTGACCGTGCCGCTGACCGTCACCGCCTCGGTGTAGCCGTTGCTGGCCGACAGCGCCTTGGTGGCGTCGAAGCCCGTCGCATAGCCGGTGGCCTTGGCGCTGACCTTGCCGACGAAGAAGTC
>JANLOP010000056.1:0-32670 GCA_031366635.1 Betaproteobacteria bacterium
GGCATCTTTGCGCCCGGCAACTCACCCGGCACGATGGAGATCACCGGGGCGTTCTCGGCCGAGGCCGGCAGCCGGCTGATCCTGGAGGTGCAGGGCGACGGCCACGGCGGCTTCAACACCGACCAGGTGATATTTGGCAGCGGCCAGGCGCTGGACCTGGCGCATTTGAATGTCGAGTTCCGCTTCCTCGGCGCCACCAACCCGAATGATTTCCAGGCCGCGCACCTGTTTGACATCAACAGCTTTTTCCAACTGCGCACCGCCGGCGGCGGCATGGCCAATCTGGCGGCGGCGGCGTTTACCGGCGCCACCTTCAGCGCCCAGGCCGATGCCTACACCGTCAGCAACTTCAGCTTCACCGCCGCTGGCGGTGCCATTTTCACCGCCACGCCGGTGCCCGAGCCAGCCAGCCTGGCGATGCTGTTGGCCGGTTTGGCGCTGCTGGGCGGGTTGGCGCAGCGCGCCCGGTCGGCGCGAGACTGCGGCTGAGCGGCTGAGCGGCTGAGCGGCCGGGCGGCCGGGCGACGCAACGGCTCAGCGGCCGGGCGACCTGGCGCCTGTGCGCCTGGGCGTCGGGTCAGTCCACCGCGCCCATCGCCAAGGCCCGCTCGCGCTGGTTTTGCAGCGCCGCCGGGGCGGTGGCGGCCCGGGTGGGCCAGCCTTGCAGGTGGCGCTCGGCCAGGTTGGCCAGCGCGTCCATCCAGTCGGGCGCGTCATTCAGGCAGGCGATGAAGTTGAAGCACTCACCGCCGGCCCCGATGAAGGCATCACGCGCCTCCATCGCAATCTCTTCCAGCGTTTCGAGGTTGTCCACCGCAAAGCCGGGGCAGATGGCGTCGATGTGGCGCAGGCCGTCGGCGGCCAGCCGTTTTACGGTGGGCTCGGTATACGGCTCCAGCCATTTGGCGCTGCCCAGCCGGCTTTGAAACGTCACCACAAAATCATCCCGGGCCAGGCCCAGCGCGCTGGCCAGCAGCCGGGCGGTCTTGTGGCATTCGCAGTGGTACGGGTCGCCCAGCGCCAGGCTGCGTGCCGGCAGGCCGTGAAAACTCATCACCAGCTTCTGGCCCCGGCCGTGCGTTGCCCAATGTTGTTGCACGCTGTGCGCCAGCGCGGCGATGTAGCCGGCGTCGTCGTGGTAATTGTTGACAAAGCGCAACTCGGGCACGCGGCGGGTGCGCTGCGCCCAGGTGGCCACCGCGTCGATGCTGCTGGCGGTGGTGGCTGCGGCGTAGTGCGGGTACATCGGCAGCACCAGCAGCCGGGTCATGCCGTCGGCTTTGAGCGCATCGAGCACGCTGGCCACCGCCGGATCACCGTAGCGCATCGCGTGGCGCACCAGCACCTGGTGGCCGCGCGCTTGCAACAGGGCCTGAAGCGCGCTGGCCTGGCGCGCGGTCCAGGTCAGCAGTGGTGAGCCGGCCGCCGTCCAGATCGCCGCGTATTTGGTCGCTGATTTGGCCGGCCGCAGCCGCAGGATGACGCCGTTCAGAATCAACCACCACAGCGGCCGGGGGATTTCCACCACCCGCGGATCCCACAAGAACTGCGCCAGGTAGCGGCGCAGCGCAGTAGCGGTGGGTGCGGCGGGGGTGCCCAGGTTGACCAGCAGCACGGCGCATCGCTCGGTGCTGCCGTGGGCAAAAGGGGGTTCGGGGGCAAAGCGCATCGCGTCGGATTGTCAGCGATGCACGCTGTGCACCGGGGCGGGGGGGCTGCATGCCCGACGGATCGGCCGCCCGGGCCGGGGGGCATGGCGGACCGGGCCAGCCCGCCGCTCAGCCCCGTTGCGGCACGGTGTCGTTGAACGACAGCAACTCAAAGCGCACGCTGGGCGCCGTGGGGTCGCTGGGTGAGCCGCCCAGGCCGATCCAGCCCGAGCCGTGCAGGGTGCAGTTGCCGCGCCGCAGGCTGACGACCTCGGCCGCCTCACCAAACCGCACATATGTGCCGTTGTAGCTCAGGTCGGTGAGCTGGAACGAGCCGCCATGCCAATCCACCCGCGCATGCGAGCGCGACACCCGGCTGTCGTCCACCCGGAACTGCGCCTGCGGGCTGCGGCCCAGCACCACCGGCATCTGGCCGCCATCAAACACCTCGGTCGTGCCCAGCCACACCAGCCGCACGGCCTCGGGCTCCAGCGTGCTGGGCACGGCGCCAAACTGGGTGGGCGGCTGCTCGGTGCCGCGCCGGCCGCCCATCACGTGCACCTGCACCGGCTCGGCCCGGCCGCGCAAATGCATCCAGTCGAGCGACCGGAAGCGCGGTTTCAGGTCATCGGCCAGGCCCGACAGCACCTCGGCGGTGATCAGGGTTTCGTTGTCGCTGGCATGGTCGATCAGGCGGGCGGCGACGTTGACGGCGTCACCAAAACAATCGCCAGCCATCTCCACCACCTCACCGCGTGCCAGCGCCACTTGCAGGCGCAAGCCGCGCAAGCCGGCCGATGCGCCGCGCTCGCGGCCGCGGCTGACCAGGTGCTCCAGCTCTTCATGCATTTTTTGCGCCGATTGCAGCCCTTCAGCCGGGGTGTTGAACACCGCCATCAGGCCGTCACCCAGGGTTTTGATCAGATCGCCGCCGCAACTGGGCACGGCCCGCGACAACGCGGTGACGGTGTGGGTGACCACCGATGTGGCCTCGGCATTGCCCAGCGTCTCATAGAGCGCGGTGCTGCCCCGCAGGTCGGCGAAAAGAACGGTGCGCTCGGCAATTCGCGTCATGGCCGCAGTTTAGCCGTCAACATTCATCGGCTCAAAGCTTGCTGCGGTGGCGGCGCAATTTGTCGGGCCGACGCACGCCTGGCCCCACTCAACGCCCGGTGGCCGGCACTGCCGACGCGGCCCGCTTCATTTCAGCGCGCAACGGCAGCAGGCCCTTCAGGCGGGCGCTGGCGGCGTCTGACAGATCACCCGACTCGGTCAGCCATTTCAGCTCTTCGTTCATGGCCTCCAGGCGCAACTGCTGCATCACGGATTCAAGCGCGGCGACCGGAAACGCATCGTCCTCGACCTCATGAAAGCCGGCCAGGCGGTCCAGCAGCAGCGGCAGGCCGGCGGGCCCGGCGTCGTCGTCGGGCGCCTGGCCCAGCTCGCGGCGCAGCTCGTCAAGCAGGGCTTGCATCGTGACGCCGCCGTGCTCATGCAGCACCCGCTCGAGTGCCGAAAAAAACGGGCTGTACGGCGCCGGCTGGGCCAGCAAAAAGCGCTGGGATTCTTCAGGCAACTCCAGCCACACCGCCGTGTGGCGGGCCAACAACCAGGCGGTGCGGTCCAGCAAGGTGGCGGCCTGCGGCAGCGCGCGCCGGCCGGCCATCGGGTGGATGCGCAGGCGAGCGCTGTCGCGCCAACTGTCACGCCCACCGTCGCCGCGCCGCCAGCGTGGCCGCGCGCTGCCAGCGTCGCCAGCGCCCGGATCGAGGGCGGCAGCAGCGTCGGCCGCGCCCTCGGCCGCGCCACGCGGCCGGCTGGCGCGGCGCCGGGCCCAGTGGGTTTGCAGCAGATCGGCAGCAATGCCACCCAGCTTGGCCAGTTCTTGCACCAGTTGCTCGCGCAGCAGCCCGTCCGGCAGCAAATCGACCAGCGGGCCGGCCTGCGTCAGCATGCGCGACCGGCCCTCGGCGGTGGCCAGGTCGCAGTCGGCACCGGCCTGCGCGATGAGCTGGGCCGACAGCGGCACGGCCTGGCCCACGGCCCGCTCAAAGGCCTCGGGCCCGAGGTCGCGGATGTACGAGTCGGGGTCGTGCTCGGCCGGCAGGAACAGAAAGCGGATGCTGCGCAAATCACTGGCCTGCGGCAGCGACGCCTCCAGCGCCCGGCCGGCGGCGCGCCGGCCGGGCGCGTCGCCGTCAAAGCTGAACACCACCGATTCGGTGAAGCGAAACAGCTTGGCCATGTGCTCTGCGGTGCAAGCCGTGCCCAGCGTGGCCACCGCATTCGGGTAGCCCCACTGGGCCAGCGCCACCACGTCCATATAACCCTCAACCACCAGCGCATAGCCCTTGGCGCGCAGGCCTTGGCGGGCCTCAAACAGGCCGTACAACTCCTGGCCTTTGTGGAAGACCGGGGTTTCGGGTGAGTTGAGGTATTTGGGCTCGCCCTTGTCCAGCACCCGGCCGCCAAAGCCGATGACAGCACCGCGCACCGACCGGATCGGGAACATGATGCGGTCGCGAAAGCGGTCATAGCGTTTTTCGTCCGCGGCGCTGGTTTTGCCGTCGCCGTCGCCGCCGCCGCTGCTGATGACCAGGCCCGATTCGGCCAGCAGCGGGTCGTCGTAGCGCGCAAACACGCTGGCCAGCGTGCGCCAGCCGTCGGGCGCGTAGCCCAGGCCGAAGCGGGCGGCGATGGCCCCGGTCAGGCCACGCTGTTGGAGGTAGGCAATCGCCCGGGCATCGGTCTTGAGCGCGCTGCGGTAGTGCTCACCGGCTTTGGCCAGCACATCGCTCAGCGTCGCGCGCTGGGCTTTTTCGGCCTCGGCACGGGCCCGGTCGTCGGGGCTGTCCTGGCGCTCGGGCACTGCCAAGCCCACTTGCTGGGCCAGGTCACGCACCGCGTCCATAAAGCCCAGGCCGCTGTGCTCGGTCAAAAATCGGATGGCGTCGCCGTGCACCCCGCAGCCAAAGCAGTGGTAGGTCTGGCGCGACGGGCTGACGATGAAGCTGGGCGATTTCTCGCCGTGAAACGGGCACAGGCCCTTGTGGTTGATGCCGGCTTTTTTCAGCTCGACATGGCGGCCCACCACCTCGACCAGATCGACGCGGGACAGCAAATCCTGGATAAAACCGGTCGGCAGCACGGCTTTGAGTCTACCGAAGCGCTGCCGGCCATGGGCCGCCCGGCACGGCCGCCGCCGGCCGGCCATCGCCCAATCAACGCCCAATCAACGCCCAATCAGCGCGCAATCAGCGCTCAATCACCGCCCAGGCTGCGCGGCGGCGCTGGCGGCGGCGCTGGTGACATCACCGGCGGCTGTTTTACCGCCGCCGCGCCGGGCAGCGCCACCCATTGCGGCGCGCCGGTGAGCCCGAACAGCCCTTTCCACTCCCGCACCCAGGGCCCCACCTCGGCGGCCGGCATCGGTGCCGAGATGCCGGTGCCCTGGCCTACCTCGCAGCCCAGGTCCAGCAGCATGCGGGCCTGGGCTGCGGACTCAACCCCCTCGGCCACGGCGACGCAGCCAAAGGTGCGCGCCAGGCTGATCACGCCCTCCACAATCGCCCGGTCTTGCGCATCGACCAGCATGTTCTGCACAAACGACCGGTCGATCTTGAGCACCTGCACCGGCAGGCGCTTGAGGTAGGTGAGGGTGGAATAGCCGGTGCCGAAGTCATCCAGCGCCCAGCGCACGCCCAGCCGGGCGCAGCGCGCCAGCACCGCCGAGGTGAAGGTGATGTCGGTGAGCGCGGCGGTCTCCAGCACCTCCAGCTCCAGCCGGGGGCCGAGTGGCGTGGCGTGGCGGGCCAACAACTCGGCCAAACGTTGAGCAAAATCAGGCTCTTGCAGGTGGCGCGCGCTGATGTTGACGCTGACCGACAGGTCCAGGCCCTGGCTGTGCCAGACCTCCAACTGGTCGAGGGCCTGCGCCAGCACATGGTCGCCCACCCGGGCCGACAGCCCGGTGTTCTCGATCAGCGGCAAAAACTGCAGCGGCGGCACCACGCCGTGCTCCGGGTGGTTCCAGCGCAGCAGGGCCTCGACGCCCAGCACCACGCCGTGCCGCAAATCCACTTTGGGCTGGTAGTGCAGCATCAGCTCACCGTGGTCAAGTGCGTCTTGCACCCGGCCGATGGCCAGCACCCGCTCCTCGGTGCGGCGGCTGTGTTCGAGGTCAAAAAACGAAAAGCCGTTGCGGCCGGATTGCTTGACGCCGTACATCGCGTGGTCAGCATGGCGCAGCAGGGTGTCAGCGTCGCTGGCGTCGAGTGGGTAGACGGTGGCGCCCACGCTGGCAGTGACGACCTCGGGCGCACTGCCGGCACGCACCACCAGCGGCTGTGACACCAGGCGCAGCACCCGCTCAACGGCGGCGCGTGCCTCGTCCACGGTGCCGGCGCGCAGCAGCAGCACAAACTCATCGCCGCCCAGCCGCGCCGCACTGTCTGACCACATCGGGCCGCGCGCCCGCAGCGCGCCGCGCAGGCGCTGCGCCATCTCGGCCAGCAAGCGGTCGCCGGCGGCAAAGCCGTGGCGCTCATTGATGGCCTTGAAATGGTCGATGTCGAGGTAGCAAACCGCCAGAAAATAGCCGTCGCGGTCGGTGGCGGCCATGGCCTCGGCCAGCAACTGGCCGAGCCGGGCCCGGTTGGGCAGGCCGGTGAGCTCGTCAAAATGGGCCTGGCGCTCCAGCCGCTCTCGCTGCAGCCGTTGCTCGGTGATGTCGGTGACCACCAGCACGTGGTAGCGCAGCGCGCCGTCGGGCCCGCTGACGGTGGACACGGTGACATGCAGCGCGCAGACGTCGCCGTTGCGCCGCCGCTCCTCTACCTCACCCACCCAACTGCCACTGCTGCGCAGCGCAGCCCACAGGCTGGCCTGCTGCGGCCGGCCCGCAGCGTCTGGCGTGCCCGGGCGCAGCAGGCCGGGCACGCTGCCGACCAGCTCTTCATGCGGGATGCCGACGATGCGGCAGTAGCCGGGGTTGGCGTCCAGCACCCGCATGTCGGCATCGGTGACCACCAGGCCCTCGTGCAGGTGCATGAAGACGCTGGTGGACAGTTGCTGGCGGTCCTCGGCGCTGCGCCGGGCGCCGATGTCGGCCAGCGCGGCCACCACCCGCAGCGGGGCGCCGGCACTGTCGCGCTCGGCCACGATCACATGCACATCAAACCAGCACCAGCCGTCGTGCACCCGCAGCCGCAGCTCACGCCGCAAGCCGGTGCCGGCGGGGGTGTGCACAGCGGCCAGCGCGCTGTCGATGGCCGCGCGGTCAGCCGGGTGCACCTGGTGCAGCCAGCGCGCCAGGCTGTCGGGCTGCTCAGTGCCCACGTCGGCCATCAGCGCCCGCCAGCGCGGCGACACAAAACCCGCGCCGGTGCGCAGGTTCCAGTCGGCCACGCCGATGTCCGAGCCGTCCAGCGCCAGGCGCCAGCGCTCGTCCAGCCGGGCCAGCTCACCCACCTGCACATGGGCCAGCAGCAGCAGCGCCGATAGCGTGGCCAGGTAGGCCCAAAGCAGCAGCAGGCCGCCGCTGGCCGGTACGGTGGCAAACGGGCCCCAACCGGCGCTGGTGCTGGCCAGCGTGGCCACGGCAAGGCCGAGCACCGCCGCCGAGGCGGTGGCCAGGCCCGAGCGCATCGCCAGCCAGCACAGCAGCAAATAGGGCAGCAGCAGCAATGCCAGCGCGGCCAGCGCCCATCGGGCCGGGGCGGCCAGCGCAAGCGCCGCTGCCGCCGCGCTGCCCAGCAGCAGGCCGGCGGTGCGCCAGCGGTGGGTGGGCGCCAGCGCCTGGCCCAGGCTGCGCCAGCGCAGGGCCAGCAGCGGCACACCGGCCACCAGCACGCCCAGCGTGTCGCCAGCCCACCAGTACAAGGCGGCGGCGGGCAGATCAAGCGGGCTGATGCGCCCGGCGATGGCCAGCCAGGCCGCGCCGTTGGCGGCGCTGACGACGGTGCCGCCCAAAGCACCGGCGCCGGCCAGCAGCCAAAGGTCGCGCCGCTGCTCCAGTCGGGGGTTGAAATTGGCCCGCGCCATCCACAGCGCGGCCAGCCACGGGCCGCCGGTATTGCCCAGCGCCACCGCCAACGCCAGCGCCGGCGAGGCACCCGACAGCCACGACACCACAAAAGAACCAATGGCCACGGCCGGCGCATACACCGACCCCCAGCGCAGCAAAACCGCCAGCGCCAGGCCGGCGGCGGGCCAGAACGGGCTGATCAGCGGCGACAGCCCGGGCACCGACAAGCCGATCAGCCCGGCGCCGACATAGCCCAGCAGCACCACCAATGAGCGCAGCAGCCACGGCCACAGCGGCGCCAACCGGTTTGCAGGGGTTTTGGCTTGGACAGGCAAACGCGGCTCGGGTCGGGGCGGTGACAACCAGACTTGATACTAGCGTGCCAGGCCGCTGGCCGGTATCCCGCAAGCAAGGCAATTCAAAATGACGACGGCCCGGACGAACCGGGCCGTGGCAAACCTGCCGGCTTGCCGGCGGGGGCGGATCAGATCGTGAATTCGTCGAGCTTGGCGCCGCCGGCGAGTGCCGCCTTCAACCATTTGGGTTGCAGGCCGCGGCCGCTCCAGGTTTCTTGGGTGGCGGCATTGCGGTATTTGGCGGCCACTTTGCCGGTGGGTTTACCAGCGCCGGCAGCGCGCACCGTCGGCACCCGGCCGGCAATATCAGCCGAGGTCAGGCCAAACTCGGCCATCATGGCTTTGACCTTGGCCACTGCGTCGGAGCGTTCTTCACGCTGCACATCGGCGATCTTCTTTTCGATTTCGGCGCGTTGCGCGATCAGGTCTTGCAGTGAGGACATATTGTGACTCCGTTGAAATTGAGGGCAGCGCGAGTGTACTGCATAATTTCAACAGGCCGGCTGAATATATTTTCAGGGCAAACCCGCAGCGCTGCACAAAATCAAGCCGCCGGTGGCACGTAACCCATCGGCTGGTCCACCCCCTCGCCGAAGAAGTAGCGCTCCATCTGGCGCGCCAGATACTGGCGGGCGCGCTGGTCGGCCAGGTTCAGCCGGTTTTCATTGACCAGCATCGTCTGGTGCTTGAGCCAGCCCGCCCAGGCCTCTTTGCTGACGTTGCCGTAGATGCGCTTGCCCAACTCACCCGGGTAGGGCACAAACTCAAGGCCGTCGGCCTCCTTCTTCAGATACACGCATTGCACGGTACGGGCCATGTTGGATTCTCCGGTTCGGGTTTGGGTTTGGCCCGCCATTGCGCAGGCCCGGTGGCGGCGTCAGCCGAGTTTTTTGACCAGCACCTGTGAGCGCCGGTCCCAGTTGTATTTGCGTTTGCGGGCCTCGGGCAACCAGTCGGGATCGACCGCCGCAAAGCCGCGTTTGATGAACCAGTGCATCGTCCGCGTGGTCAGCACAAAAATGCTGTCCAGCCCCTGCGCCCGGGCGCGCTGTTCAACGCGTTTGAGGATGCGCTCGCCGTCGCCCTGGCCCTGCACCTCGGGTGACACGGTGAGGGCGGCCAACTCAGCGGTGCGGGCCTCGGGGTAGGGGTAGAGCGCGGCGCAGCCGAATATCACGCCGTCGTGCGCAATCACGGTGTAATTGGCGATGTCGCGCTCGATCTCGGTGCGCGCGCGCCGCACCAGCGTACCGTCGCGCTCAAACGGTTCGATCAGTTGCAGGATGCCGCCAACATCATCGGCGGTGGCCTCGTGCAGGCTTTCGAGTTTTTCATCGACGACCATCGTGCCGATGCCGTCGTGCGTGAAAATTTCTTGCAATATTGCGCCGTCCACCGCAAACGGCAGGATATGTGAGCGCTCCACCCCACCCTCGCAGGCTTTCACACAGTGCTGCAGGTAAAACGCCGCGTCAGTGGGTTGGGCCGGTGCCGGCAAGGCCGTGAGCAGGCGTTTCGCATCGGCCAGTGCCAGCTCGGTGTCGATGGCGCTGTCGGGGTTGGCCAGCAGGTTGAGGGCATCCTCTGAAATGCCGGCAATCTCGGTCATGAACAGCAGTTTGTCGGCGGCCAGGGCGATGGCGGTGGCGGTCGCCACCTCTTCCATCCGCAAATTGAAGGCCTCGCCGGTGGGCGAAAAGCCAAACGGGCTGAGCAGCACCAGCGCACCAATATCGATGGCGCGCCGGATGGCCGACGAGTCAACCCGCCGCACCACGCCCGAGTGCATGAAATCCACGCCATCAACAATGCCCACCGGGCGCGCCGTCAAGAAATTGCCCGACACCACGCGCACCGTGGCATTGGCCATCGGGGTATTGGGCAAACCCTGAGAGAAAGCGGCCTCGATCTCGAAACGCAACTGGCCGGCGGCTTCTTGTGCGCAATCGAGGGTGATGGCGTCGGTGATGCGGATACCGTGGCTGTAACGCGAGCGGTGGCCTTTGGCGGCGAGTTGCTCATCGACCTGCGGCCTGAAGCCGTGCACCAGCACCAGCTTGATACCCATGGCATGCAGGATGGCCAGATCTTGCACAAAGGCATTGAGTTTGCCGGCGGCTATCAACTCACCGGCCACACCCACCACAAAGGTCTTGCCCCGGTATGCGTGGATGTACGGCGCGACGGCCCGAAACCACGGAATGAAGGTGTGCGGAAAGACCATGCTCATGATGGCGGGGATTGTGCCGCAGCGCGCTTGTCGCGTTGATTTTGCTGATTGGCCCCGGCGCGCCAAAATGCGGCCAGCCCGATGCCGGCATCGCAATTTTCAGGCGCCCCCACCATGACCGCTGTTGATGATTTTCTGGCCCACACCCAGGCCGAGCTGCAAACTTTGCGCGACGCCAGTTTGTTCAAAGCCGAGCGCGTGATCACCGGCCGGCAAGGCGCGCTGGTGCGGCTGGCGGCCGGCAATGAGGTGATCAACCTGTGCGCCAACAACTACCTGGGCCTGTCGGCCCACCCGGCGGTAGTGGCGGCGGCCCAAGCCGCGCTGGACAGCCACGGTTACGGCCTGAGCTCGGTGCGCTTCATCTGCGGCACGCAAGACATTCACAAGACGCTGGAGCGGCGGCTGGCGCGCTTTCTCGGCACCGAGGACGCCATCCTGTACGCGGCGGCGTTTGATGCCAACGGCGGGCTGTTTGAGCCGCTGCTGGCTGAGCCCGATGTGGTGATCAGCGACGCGCTGAACCATGCGTCGGTGATCGACGGTATCCGGCTGTGCAAGGCGCGCCGGCTGCGCTACCAACACAACGACATGGCCGACCTGGCGGCGCAACTGGCGCTGGCGCGCAGAGAGGGCGCGCGCTTTGTGCTGGTGTTCACCGACGGCGTGTTCTCGATGGACGGCACGGTCGCGCAACTCGATGTGATGCGCCGGCTGTGCGACGCGCACGGCGCGCTGCTGGCGGTGGATGAATGCCATGCCACCGGCTTCATGGGCGCTACCGGGCGTGGCACGCATGAACACCGGGGCTTGCTGGTGGACGGCAAATCCGGCGTTGACATCATCACCGGCACGCTGGGCAAGGCGCTGGGCGGGGCGAGTGGCGGCTTCACCGCCGGGCCGGCGGCGGTGATTGAGCTGCTGCGCCAGCGGTCGCGGCCATATCTGTTCTCCAACAGCGTGGCGCCGGCCATCGTGGGCGCGTCGATTGCGGTGCTGGATTTGCTGGAGTCGTCCACCGCGCTGCGCGACCGGGTGCATCAGAACACGGCGTATTTTCGCCAGGCGATCTCGGCAGCCGGCTTTGAGATCAAGCCGGGCGACCATCCGATCGTGCCGATCATGGTTTATGACGCGGTGCTGGCGCAGCGCCTGTCGGCCCGGCTGCTGGAACTGGGGATTTATGTGGTGGGGTTTTTCTTTCCGGTGGTGCCGCGCGGCCAGGCCCGCATCCGGGTGCAGGTGAGCGCGGCGCACAGCCGGGCGCAGCTTGAGGCGGCGGTGGCCGCGTTCACCCAGGCCGGGCGGGAGTTGAGGTTGTTGAAGTGACACAGCCCAACGTTCTGATCTTCGGCGGGGGCGTTTGATGGTGCTGATGTTTCTCATCGTCGGCGAGGGCGTTTGATGGCGCCGAAAATTCTCATCGTCGGCGAGGGCGTTTGATGGCGCCGAAAATTCTCATCGTCGGCGAGGGCGTTTGATGGCCCCGATGATTCTCATCATCGGCGCCAACGGCCAGATCGGCACCGAGCTGGCCGAGGCCCTGGCCCAGCGCCACGGCCCGGCGGCGGTGGTCACCAGTGATCTGGCGCCGCAAGGCCGGGTGGCGGGCATCACCCACGAGGCGCTGGATGTCACCGACGCCGCAGCGCTGGCGGCCGTGGTCAAGCGCCACGCCATCACCCAGGTTTATCTGCTGGCCGCAGCCCTTTCGGCCAACGGCGAACAACATCCGCAGTGGGCCTGGCGCTTGAACATGGACGGCCTGCTGAATGTGCTGGAACTGGCGCGAACCGCAAAACTGCGCCAGGTGTTCTGGCCCAGTTCCATCGCCGCCTTTGGCCCCGGCACACCGGCCACCGCGCCGCAGCACGGCGTGATGGACCCGGGCACGGTGTACGGCATCAGCAAGCTGGCGGGTGAGCGCTGGTGCGCCTGGTACCACGCCAAACACGGGGTGGATGTGCGCAGCCTGCGCTACCCCGGCCTGATCAGTTGGAAAACCCCGCCCGGCGGCGGCACCACTGATTACGCCGTCGATATCTTTCACCAGGCGCTCAAGACCGGCCGCTACACCAGCTTTCTGGCCGCTCACACCCGCCTTCCGATGATGTACATGCCGGACGCGATCCGCGCCACACTGGCGCTGATGCACGCCCCGGCGGCGGCGATCACCGAGCGCGGCAGCTACAACCTGGCCGCCATCAGCTTCACGCCGGCCGAGATTGCGGCCGAGATCGGGCGCCGCGTGCCCGGCTTCACGCTGGCTTGTGACCCCGATTTTCGGCAAGCCATCGCCGCCAGTTGGCCGCAGGCGATTGACGACGGCCTGGCGCGCCGCGACTGGGGCTGGGCGCCGCAGTTTGATTTGCCGGCGATGGTGGACGACATGCTGGCCCACCTGCGGCCGTTGCTGGCGCTGTGATGCCCTGCCCCGTCCCCCTGACAGAGGGAGGGAGCGTCAGGCGAGTGCTTCGCGCAGCGCGGCCAGCAGGCCTTCCGGGTCTTCGGCCGGGATCGAATGCCCGGCCGGCAGCGTGACGATCCGGGCTTTGAGCGCGGCGGCCAACGCAGCGGCGCTGCGCGGCGGCGTCATCTGGTCGCGTGCGCCCAGCACCATCGTCACCGGGCAGTGCACCAGGGCGGCGGCTTGCAGGCCGTTGGCATAGCGGTCGCAGACGCTGAAATCATGCTGGAACAGATTGGCTGCGCCGCTGCCATGCCCACCGCCCACGGCAAACGCGGCTTGCCCGCCCGCCAGCACCCGCCGCATCAGCGCGCGGTTGCTGCCGTGCAGCCACATGCCCGGGCCGGGGAATGACGGTTTGGCGGCCAGCGTGCCGATGGAAAACGCATTCACCAGGTCGATGGCTTTGAGCGGGTTGTCGCGCGCGGTGTTCAGCAGCGCGGGCGACACCGACATCGGGTAGGCCGTGCCCACCATCACCAGCCGGCCGACCAAGCCCGGTACCCGGGCCGCACATTCCAGCGCGATCAGCGAGCCCAGGCTGTGGCCCACCAGCGTGGCCTGGCCGGTCTGCCGCACGCCGGCAGCGGCCAGACAAGCCAGCAGCCAATCGGCCAGTGCCTCGACCGACGCCAGCGGTGGCCCGGCGCTGCGGCCGTGGCCCGGCAGGTCGACGGCCAGCGCGCTGTGACCGTGATGCGCACACCAGCGCGCCAGCAAGGTCCAGACGCTGTGCTCATGCAGGGCGCCGTGGATGAACACCACGCAGGGCAGGGCGGCGTCGAGTGGCTTGCCGCCGGTGTAGGCATAGGCCGTGCCGCCGTGCACAGTCAGCATCACGTTGCTTTCTCCGCCACCTTCAAGGCCCGCTTCAGGTCGTCAATCAGGTCATCTGCGTCCTCCAGCCCGATGGACAGGCGGATCGTGCCCGGGCCAATGCCGGCACGGGCCAGCGCCGCGTCGTCCATCCTGAAATGCGTGGTGGACGCCGGGTGGATCACCAATGACCGGCAATCGCCCACATTGGCCAGGTGGGAAAAGATTTTGAGCGCCTCGATAAAGGCCACGCCCTGCGCCCGCGCGCCTTTGAGATCAAAGCTGAACACAGCGCCGCAGCCACGCGGCAGCAGCTTTTTGGCCAGCGCATGGCTGGAGTGACCTTCCAACTCGGGGTAGCCCACCCGCGAGACCATCGCCTGCCCGGCCAGAAACGCCACCACCTTTCGGGTGTTGTCGACATGGCGGGCCATGCGCAGCGGCAGGGTTTCAATGCCTTGCAGGATCAGCCAGGCGGTGTGCGGGCTCATGCAGGCGCCAAAATCGCGCAGGCCCTCGCGCCGGGCGCGCAGCAAGAACGCGCCCACCGGGCTTTCTTCGCTGAACACCATGCCGTGGAAGCCGGCATAGGGCTCGGTCAGCTCGGGGAATTTGCCCGATTTATCCCAGTCAAAGCCGCCGCTGTCCACCAGCAGCCCGCCCACCACCGTGCCGTGGCCCGACAAGAACTTGGTGGCCGAGTGAAACACCAGATCGGCGCCGTGGTCCATCGGCTTGAACAGCCACGGCGGCGTGAAGGTGGCGTCCACCAGCAGCGGCAGGCCGGCGTCGTGCGCAATGGCGCTGATGGCTGGGATGTCCAGCACATCCAGCCCCGGGTTGCCGAGTGTTTCACCAAACAGCAGCCGGGTTTCGGGCCGGATCGCCGCCCGCCAGCCGTCAATATCCCCCGGCTGCACAAAGGTGGTGCTGATGCCAAAGCGCCGCAAGGTGTAATCCAGCAGGTTGTGCGACCCGCCGTACAGCGCGCTGCTGGCCACGATGTGGTGGCCGGCGCCGGCCAGCGTGCTGATGGCCAGGAACAACGCCGCCTGGCCGCTGGCGGTGGCGATGGCGCCGACACCGCCCTCCAGCGCCGCGATGCGCTCTTCGAGCACGGCGGTGGTGGGGTTGCTGATGCGGCTGTAGACATGGCCTGAGCGCTCCATATTGAACAGTGAGGCCGCATGCTCGCTGCTCTGGAACACGAACGACGTGCTCAGGTGGATGGGCGTGGCACGGGCGCCGGTGGCCGGGTCGGGCACGGCGCCGGCGTGCAGGGCAAGGGTGTCGAATCCGGGGTCGCTGTAGCCAGGCATTGGAGTGGGGCAATTCAGGCCGTTGTGGGGGCAGATTGTGTGCTATGTTTTTCGATCTGCCTGAGGTGCAATCAGGCCCATCCCCTGTGGAGAACCTGCGATGAAAGTCAGCGACATCCTGCGCGTCAAGGGCAGCACCCTGTACACCGCGTCCCCCGACATGCCGCTGACCACGGCGGTGCAGACGATGGCCGAGCGCGACATCGGCTCGCTGGTGGTGATGGAGTACGGCGACCTGGTGGGCATGCTCACCTTCCGCGAGGTGATTGCCGGCATTGTCAAAAACAGCGGCAGCGTGCACGGCTTGAGCGTGCGCTCGGTGATGGACGACGCGCCGCTCACCTGCACACCGGCGACCGAGCTCGACGAGGTGCGCCGCATGATGTTGGGCCGCCACGCCCGCTACATGCCGGCACTCGACGGCAAGACGCTGATGGGCGTGGTGTCGTTCTACGACGTGGCCAAGGCGGTGGTGGACGGCCAGGATTTTGAGAACCGCATGCTCAAGGCCTATATCCGCGATTGGCCGGTCGAAGAGGCGGATGCCGGCGAGGGCAAGTTTTGACGTGCACCGGCTGGGTGCCCGCCCGGCGGCCGTCGGTGGGCCCGGCGGCGACAATTCAAGCGCCGGTCGCACTCCAGCGACCGGCTTTTTGATGGGCCTTCCATGTCTGGCAGTACGTTTGGCGAGTTGTTCCGCGTCACCAACTTCGGCGAGAGCCACGGCCCGGCCATCGGCTGCGTGATCGACGGCTGCCCGCCCGGGCTGGCGCTGGCGGTGCAAGACATCCAGCCCGAACTCGACCGCCGCCGCCCCGGCACCAGCCGCCATGTCACCCAGCGCAACGAGCCCGATGCGGTGCAAATCCTCTCGGGCGTGTACGAGGGCCTGACCACCGGCACGCCGGTCTGCCTGCTGATCCACAACACCGACCAGCGCAGCAAAGACTACGGCAACATCCTCGACACCTTCCGCCCCGGCCATGCCGATTACACGTATTGGCGCAAATACGGCCTGCGTGACCCGCGTGGCGGTGGCCGGGCGTCGGCCCGGCTGACAGCGCCGATGGTGGCGGCCGGCGCGGTGGCCAAAAAGTGGTTGCACCTGCAGCACGGCACCACCTTTACCGGCTGGATGAGCCAGTTGGGTGAGATCACGATCCCGTTTGACGATGCGGCGCAAATCCCGCTGAACCCGTTTTATGCGCCCAACGCGGCCGTCGTGCCGCAGTTGGAGGCTTACATGGACGCACTGCGCCGCGATGGCGACTCTTGCGGCGCCCGCATCGAGGTGCGCGCCAGCGCTGTGCCGGTGGGCCTGGGTGAGCCGCTGTTTGACAAGCTGGACGCCGACATCGCCTGGGCCATGATGGGCATCAACGCCGTCAAAGGCGTGGAGATCGGGGATGGTTTTGAGGTGGTACAGCAGCGCGGCAGCCAGCACGGCGACGCGCTGACGCCCGGCGGCTTTGCCAGCAACCACGGCGGCGGCGTGCTGGGCGGCATCAGCACCGGGCAAGATCTGGTGGTGCGCATCGCCATCAAGCCCACCAGCTCGATCCGGCTGCCCCGGCCGTCCATCGACCGGCAAGGCGCGCCCACGGTGGTTGAGACCTTTGGCCGCCACGACCCGTGCGTGGGCATCCGCGCCACGCCGATTGCCGAGGCCATGCTGGCGCTGGTGCTGATGGACCACGCGCTGCGCCAGCGGGCGCAATGTGGCGATGTGCGGCTGCCGCTGGCGGCGATCGCGGGTGCGGCCGCGGGTTGATGCCTTGCTGGCAGGGCGCAGGCCATCGCCTGCTGCTGCGACTCATCAAGCGCCCCTGGCACTTCATCATTGCGGGTGTTGAGCCCGACAGCGGCCACTTCTACACTTTGGTGTGTACCGTGACAGCGGGCACTGCAACAGAGGAGTGGTCATGGGCAAGCGCTGGCTGGTGGCGGCAGTTTTGGCGGGGGCAGCAGCAGCCGGTGGCGGCGCCTGGCTGACCCAGCGCGGCCCGCTGGCCGCCGGCTCGGCCCAGGCCGCCAAAACGCCGGACTCAGCGGCGTCCGCGCCGCTGGAGTTCCGCGCCAACGAGGTGCTGCACCCGCTGCGGGCCCGCCTGACGCAGACCATCGAGTTCTCCGGCCCGCTGGTGGCGCCCAACACCGCCATCCTGCGCGCCAAGACCGCCGGCACGCTGCTCAACCTGGACGTGGTGGAGGGGTCGCGCGTTCGGGCCGGCCAGGTGCTGGGCCGCATCGACATGGCCGAGCTGGGCAGCCGCATCGCCGAGCGTGGCGCCAACATCGAATCGGCGCGGGCCACCGTGCTGCAAGCCGAGCGCAGCCATGCCAGCAATGAGCGGCTGGCGGCGCAAAACTTCATCTCGGGCACCGCGCTGGACAACTCCCGAGCCACGCTGGACACCGCCCGCGCTGCGCTGGCCGCCGCCCAGGCCGCACTGACCACCACCCAGGTGGCCCAGCGCGACGCCACGCTGATGGCGCCAATTGGCGGCATCGTCGCCAAGCGCCATGTGCTGCCGGGTGAAAAGGTGTCGGCTGAGCAACAGGTGCTGACGCTGGTCGATCTGGCCCAGTTGGAGCTGGCCGGCAGCGTGGGCACGCACGAGGTGGCGCGGCTGGCGCCCGGCATGGCGGTACAAATCAAGGTGGAGGGGCTGGATGCACCGATCACCGGCCAGGTGGCGCGCATCGCGCCGGCGGCCGAGGCGGGCACCCGGTCAATCGGCGTCACGGTGGCGCTGGCCAATCGCGATGAGCGGCTGCGCGCCGGCCAGTACGCGCTGGCCCGGGTGGTGCTGGCCGACGACCAGCAGCGCCTGGTGGTGCCGCTGGCGGCAGTGGGCGCCACCAGTGGCCAATCCTTTGTGTGGCTGATCGACAACGGCCTGCTGGTGCGCCGCGCCATCACGCTGGGCCGGCGCGACGACGCTGGCGGCCGGGTCGAGGTGCTGAGCGGGCTGGGCCCCGAGGCCCAGGTGCTGGCGGCCCGGTTTGACAACCTGCGCGAGGGTGCGCGGGCACTGGTGGTGGCGGGTTTGCCTGGCAATGCCAACGCCAATGCCAAGAATTGAAAGTATCAGCACCGGAGCGAGGCCGAGGCCACCGGGTGACCGGATGCCTACGTGCCCGGGCCTCTGGCCCGGGCACGTAGCAAAACACGGCAGCCCGCCCCGGCGCTCACGGGATGAGGTCATTTGAGTTCAGCCAGTCCATCGTTAACAAGCAATTCCCCGCTTGTCTTCGTCAAAACCAAATAGGGACACACCATGTGGATCACCCGTGTATCCATCGCCAACCCGGTTTTTGCGGTGATGGTGATGGTGGCGCTTTGTGTGCTGGGGCTGTTTGCCTACGTGCGGCTGGGCGTTGAGCAGATGCCCGATGTCTCACCGCCGGGCGCCTACATCGAGGTGGCCTACCCCGGCGCGTCACCCGAGGCGGTGGAGCGCGAGGTGTCCAAGCTGATCGAAACCTCGGTCAACAGCGTGGCGGGGGTCAAGCGCATCAGCTCGCGCAGCCTGGAGGGCAAAAGCCAGACGAGTGTGGAGTTCTCGCTCAATGCCGACATGAGCCGGGCCATGCAAGAGGTGCGAGACCGCCTGTCGGCCGTGCAATCGGGCCTGCCCCGCGATGCCAAGACGCCCACCGTGGCGCGCTACAACAACGACAACAGCCAGCCCATCGTGGTGTTGGCGTTGCTCAGCCCGAACCGCAGTGCGCGTGAGCTGTCACTGATTGCCGACCAGCAGGTGGACAAGCGCCTGGCGCGGGTGGAGGGCGTGGCCCGGGTCGATACCTCGGGCCTGGCCACCCGCGAGGTGCGCATCGACCTGGACCCGGCCCGGCTGCGCAGCTACGGCATCACCCCGTCCGAGGTGGCCAGCGCGCTGCGCGAGGCCAATGCCGACCAGCCGGTGGGCCTGCTGAGCGACCGCACCCAGGACGCCATCCTGCGGGTGGAGGGCCGGGTGCGCGACCCGCGCGACTTTGCCAACACGGTGGTGGCCCGGCGCGGCAACCTGGCACTCACGCTGGGCGATCTGGGCACGCTGGTCGAGCGCGAGAAAGAGCTGGACAGCAGTGCCCGCATCAACGGCCAGCGCGCGGTCAGCTTCAATGTCTTCAAACAGCAGGACGCCAACATCGTGGCCACCGGCAATGCGGTGAAAGAGGCGATGGCCGACCTGCGCAAAACCCTGCCGCCGGATGTGGAACTGCGGCTGATCTACGCCAACAGTGATTGGGTGAAGCAGTCACTGAACGGCCTGAAACGCACCTTGGTGGAGGGCGCGCTGTTGACCGTGGCGATCGTGTTTTTGTTCTTGCACTCCTGGCGCTCGACCATCATCACCGGGCTGACGCTGCCGATCTCGGTGATATCGAGCTTCATCGCCGTCTACGCTTTCGGCTTCACGCTGAACTTCATGACGATGATGGCGCTCAGCCTGTGCATCGGCCTGCTCATCGACGACGCCATCGTGGTGCGCGAGAACATCGTGCGCCACATCGGCCTGGGCAAAAGCCACCACCGGGCGGCACTCGACGGCACACAGGAGATCGGGCTGGCGGTGATGGCCACCACCTTCGCGCTGTGCGCGGTGTTTGTGCCGGTGGCCTTCATGGGCGGCATCATCGGCAAATTTTTCTACCCCTTCGGCATCACCGTGGCGGTGGCGGTGCTGGTCAGCCTGTTTGTCAGCTTCACGCTCGACCCGATGCTGTCGTCGGTCTGGCACGACCCACCGGCGCAGCGGATGAAGCAGTGGCCGGTGCTCGGCAGCATGATCCGCGCCACGGATCGTGGGCTGGACAGCCTGCACAGCGTTTATGAAAAGTTGATCCGCTGGGCCTTCTCGGCGCGCCGCTGGCGCCTGCCGCTGCCGGCCTGGGGCCACGGTTTTGCTGCCGATGGCCGGCGCGACAAAACCAGCCCGCGCCACTGGCGGCGCGCCACGCTGTCGCCGCGTGGCGCGGTGCTGGGCGTCGGGCTGCTGAGCTTTGCCGGCGCGCTGGCGCTGGCGCCGCTGGTGGGCAGTGAGTTCATCCCCGAGGTGGACCAAGGCTTCACCCAACTGTCGCTGCGCCTGCCCGAGGGCAGCAGCCTGTCGCGCAGCGATGCCAAGGTGGCGCAGGTGGAGAAAATCGTGCTGGCCATGCCCGAGGTGGCCAGTGTGTCCACCCTTGTCGGCGGTGCCGGCCAGCGCAACCAGGCGTCGCTGAACATCGCGCTCAAAGAGCGCAAAGACCGCCAGCGCAGCCAGAAGCAGGTTGAAGAAGCGATCCGCGCCCAGGTGGCGGTGATCCCGGGCGTCGAGGCCATCCTCGGCTTCAACCGGCCGATCTACGTCGCCATCCTCGGCCCGGAGGCCGACGGCCTGGCCCGCGTGGCCACCGCGTTTGCCGAGAAGGTGAAGAAGATTCCCGGCACGGTGGATGTGGAGTTGAGCGTGCGGCCCGGCATACCGGCGTATGCGGTGCGGCTCAAGCCCGGCGCGGTGCGTGAGCTGGGGCTGACCGCGCCGCAACTGGCCAGCAGCCTGCGCGCCTACGTCAACGGTGAGACGGCCACGTACTGGACCACCCCCGACGGCGACCAGGTCGAGGTGGTGCTGCGGCTGAACCAGACCCAGCGTGAACGCATCGACCAGATGCGCAACCTGCCGGTGGCGTTCTCGAAAGACGGCCTGCCGATCACCCTGGATGCCGTGGCCACCATCGAGCCGGTATTCAACCCCGAAATCATCCGGCGGCAGAACCTGCAACGCCGCGAGGCGGTGTTTGCCGGCGTCAACGGCCGCACCGCCGGTGAGGTGGGCGACGACGTGCAAAAACTCGTCAAAGCCACTGTGCTGCCGCCCGGCTACAGCTTTGATGTGGGCGGCCAGACCAAAGAGCAGGCCGAGGCCTTTGGCGCGATGCTGGGTGCGATGGGGCTGGCGGTGGTCTTCATCTACATCGTGCTGGCCAGCCAGTTTGGCAGTTTTTTGCAGCCCATCGCCATCATGGCGTCGCTGCCGCTGGCGCTGATCGGGGTGATGCTGGCGTTGCTGGTGACGCGCAGCACGTTGAATGTGTTTTCGATGATCGGCCTGGTGATGTTGATGGGGCTGGTGACCAAAAACGCCATCCTGCTGGTGGACTTTGCCAACCACGCCCGCAAGGCCGGCGCCACGGTGGCCGAGGCGCTGCTGCAGGCCGGGCTGACGCGCATGCGGCCGATCATGATGACCACCGCCGCGATGGTGTTTGGCATGCTGCCGCTGGCCCTGGCGCTGGACGAAGGCGGTGAGCTGCAAGCATCGATGGGCCGGGCCATCATCGGCGGCGTGATCACCAGCACGATGCTCACGCTGGTGGTGGTGCCGGTGATCTACAGCTACCTGGTGCGGGACCGGCGGGCGGTGCGGGCCAAAGCGGCGCAGCACCCGGCGCAGCACGCGGCACGGGCTGAAAACACTGTCGAGCCTGCCGGTGTCGGCGGTGGCGGCAGCTTGCCGCCGCTGGCCGCGGCCGACCGGGATTGAGCGTGCGCGTGCAGGCGGCTGGGGCCTCAGAGGCTGAGAGGATTTCGAGCGTGACCGAGCAGCGCGGCAAAAGGCGTTCGATCTAGGCGCCTGTCGGACTTGGGGATCGTCGGCTGCAATTTGGCCGCAGCGGTCCATTTTTGGCTTCGCCGCACTTCGTGAACACCGGCTTTTTGTCCCATAGCGACGGCTATGGGCCTGCAAACCCGGCAAAAACTGTCCTCGCTGGGGCCAAATTTCGCTTCGACGCCCCAAGCCCGACAAGCTCCTGCCAGCACCACAAACTCGTCACCGCCCAAGCGCGCTGCCGTGCTGGCCACGCCGCCAGCGGCCCGGCTGACGGCATCGCCGCTGCGCAGCGCGCCCTGCAGCCGTTGCGCGATCTGGCACCGCAGCGCATCGCCGGCGGCGTGGCCGAGCGAGTCGTTGACCTGCTTGAAGCGGTCAAAATCCAGCAACAGCAAGCCGAAATGGCCCGCTGTGCTGGCGTTTGACGCCACGGCGTCGCGCTGGCGCGCCACCACCGCCGCCAGTTGCAGCAGCAGCGCGGCCCGGTTCGGCAGCCCCGTCAGGGCGTCGGAGAAAGCGCTGATCTGCAGTTGCTGCGCATGGCGTTTGCGCGCGCTGATGTTGATGTGCAGGCCCAGCATGCGCTGCGCCCGGCCGGTGCCATCACGCTCGACCACCGAGCCAAAGGCCTGCACCCAGACCCAGCCACCGTTGCGCTGGGCGATGCGCATGTCGCCCCGGTACGGCGTGCGGGGGTCGTCCAGGTGGCGGCGCAAACGCGCCTCCATCGACGCCCGGTCATCGGGGTGGATGCGGTCGCGCCAGTTGCAACAAGGTGCGCTGGGCACGCTGCTCGGTCACATCGATAAAGCCGGCCACGGCGCCGGTCAGCGCGCTGGCGCTCACCCTGCCAGGCGCTCCAGCCGGCCGCAGCCAGCAACAGCGCGATGGCCAGCAGGGCGGCATGCAAGGTCGAGCGCAGGCGCTGGTGCAGTGAGCGGTCGGTGGCCAGGCCGGGTTCACCCGCCGCGTCGGCCAGCTCAGGGTCGGTGTCTTGGTGGCGCATGCGGTGTGTTCACGGGAGAGGCGCGCAGAATGCCCATCACGGGTGTGTCGCGGGTGTGTCGCGGGTGTGTCGCGGGTGCATCGCGGGGCATCGCGGGTGTATCGCGGGGTGTCGGCAACGGTGGCGGCAAGTGGCGCGCGCAGCGGCCGGGCCGGCCGGTCAAGCCGCTGCGGCGCGTTGGCCAGGCGCGGCAGCGGGCGGGCTGGCCGGCCGCGCCGCGCCGTCGCGCCGATAAGCGCCGCAGCCGATGAACTCGGTCTTGCCCAGCGGCAAGATAAACGATTCTTTCGGCGTCACCTGCTGGGTGCCGGGGCTGACCACCTCGTACTGGATCCAGCCGCCGCCGCTGTCGGCTGCGGCCCAGGCGCGGGCCAGAAAATTGCGCGGCTCGAGCCCGGGGATGGCGCCGGCGGGCTGGCCCACCAGCCCGGGTTTGGCGCCGAATGCGCTGATATTGCCGCTGCGGTCAAAGATGAAGATGTACAGATCGCGGTCGACGAAGCGGCCATCGGCGGCGTGGAAGTCGGCCAGCGCCTGCGCGCGCCCGGCCTGGCGCAGATGGCCCACGGCGCGCTGCACCAAGTCATGCGCCTCGTCGGCCGAGGCCTGGCGCAGGCGCATCGACACCACCGCGTCGCGCAGCAGCTTGGCGCGCGCCAGCAAGGTGGTGGACGCGCTGGCCGACAGCGCCACCAAGGCCGCGTTCTCGCGCGTGATCTGGTCCAGGATGCCCACGCTGTCGGACACCTCGCCCAGGCCGGCGCTTTGCTGGGTGCTGGCGCTGGAGATCGCGCGCAGCCGGCCGGACACCTCGCGCACGCCGCCGACGATGGTGTCCAGCGACTGGCTGACATGGCCCAGCTTGGCCGCCGAGGTCTCGACCTGGGCAGCGGCATTGCCGATCAGTTGGCGGATTTCGTCGGCCGACTCGGCGCAGCGCCGGGCCAAATGCCGCACCTCGGTGGCGACCACCGCAAAGCCCCGGCCGGCCTCACCCGCGCGCGCCGCCTCCACCGCCGCGTTGAGCGACAGCAGGTTGGTGCGGAAGGCCACGTCGTCGATCACCGCCACCACCTCGGCCACCCGGCGTGAGGCCTGCTGCATCTGCTGCATCGCGCACACCGTGTCGGCCATCGCGCCGTGGCCTTGCTCGGCCTGCTGGAACAAACCGGCCGTCAGCGCGTCCAGCTCGCACGCGGCGCGGGCGTTTTGCGCCACCGCCTGGCTGAGCTGGCCGATGGCCAGCACCGAGTGGCGCACGCTGCCGGCCTGCGCGTCGGTGCGCGCTGACAGCCGCTGGCTGCCGTCGGCCACCTGGGTGCCGGCCAGGTTGACCAGCGCCGCGCTGCTGCGAATCTCGGCCACCAGGCCCGACAGGTAGGCGCTGGTGGCGTCCACCGTGCGGCCGATGGTGGCCAGTTCGTCGCGGCCGCGCACGTCGGTGCGGTGCGCCAGGTCACCCCGGGCCATCGCGTCGGTGCCGCGCCGCAAGGCCCGCAGCGACGCCTGGAAGGTGACAAAAAACGCCACCTGCCAATACACCAGCAGCAGCGCGCAGACGCCCGAGACCGCGCCGATCAGCCTGGCATCACGGGCCAGCCGCTGCTGGCGCACCGTGATCTCTTGCTGCAGGCCGGCCAGGGCCTGCTGTTGCACGGCCTGCAACTGGTCGATGGTGCGGCTGGCCTGGTTGAAGTAGGCCTCACTGCCACCGATCAGGGCATCGGCGGAGAACCGCGTATTGACGTTGCGGGCCAGCGCCTGCAGGCTGTCGCGGGCGCCGGGCCAGGCGGGTAACGGTGCGCCGCCGGCACGCTGGTAGAACGCAATTTTCTGGCCCAGGTCGATCTGGCTGCGCTGCATCAGCCCGACCTGGGCCAGCACGCTGGCGCGCTGCTCCAGCGTGGCCTGTCCTTGCGCCAGCAGGCCCGCGCCCAGGCCACGCGCCACGGCGGCGGCCTCGATCGCCGGCGGCATGGTGTTGACGAGCAGATCCACCAGGTAGTAGGCGCGGGGCGCGGGGTCTAGCACCAGGCCGGCGCGGTCGGCGTTTTGCAGCAGCAACTGGTGCAGCGCCTGCACGGCCCCGGTGTGCTGGGCAAAGGCCTGGCTGGGGCCCGGTGCGTGCTGGCCGTCGGCCAGCGCCAGCAGCGTGCTGCGCAGCGGCCGCCAGGCGTCGCCCAGCGCGTCGGCAGGGCCGGCCGGGTCGGGCTCGAACCCGGCCAGTTGGCCGTCCAGCGCTGCCACCTCGGCGCGCAGGGCGCTGCGGGCGTCGTCGCGCGGGGCGGTGGCCGCGCTGTCGCCGGCCAGCACACGCTGGGTCAAGCCCCGGTGTTTTTGCAGCGCCAGCACCAGGGGGCTCAGGCGGGCGGTGATGGCCACGCCTTGCAGCGCGGTCTGGGCCACCTGCGCGTCATGGGCGATGCGGCCCAGCACCATCGTCAGCACCAGGCCGATGGGCACCAGCAGGGTGACGCCCATCAGCGCCAGCTTGGCCGGCATGGTCAGCGCCAGCATCAACCGGGTGCCCGGGCGCAGCACGGCACGCACGCCGCGCGCCGGCAGCGACCGTGCAACGGTGCCGGCTTGGGCGCCGGCAGTGGGCGGCTGGGTCATGTCGGGGCAGGTGGGTGGGCGCGCACCCCAAGATGCTGCGGCCACCGGCAGCGGCGTGGTGGCCGGATGTGCCGGGCAAAAACCGGTCAATTGGCGGGCGCTGGATGTCGGCCCACGCGTCGGCGCCGGCGCCGGCCGTTGAGAACGCCCCCCGAGACGCGTCAGCACACTGCACGCCGGCCGGTTTCAACACTCGACGATGTTCACAGCCAGGCCGCCGCGCGCCGTCTCTTTGTACTTGGTCAGCATGTCCGCGCCGGTCTCGCGCATGGTTTTGATCACCTGGTCGAGACTGACGTGGTGGCTGCCGTCGCCGCGCAGCGCCATGCGGGCGGCGTTGATGGCTTTGACCGACGCGATGGCATTGCGCTCGATGCAGGGGATTTGCACCAGCCCGCCCACCGGGTCGCAGGTCAGGCCGAGGTGGTGCTCCATGCCGATTTCGGCGGCGTTCTCCACCTGCATGATGCTGCCGCCCAGCACCGCGCACAGCGCGCCGGCGGCCATTGAGCAGGCCACGCCCACCTCACCCTGGCAGCCCACCTCGGCGCCGCTGATGCTGGCGTTTTCTTTGTACAGCAGGCCGATGGCCGCGGCGCTGAGCAAAAAATCGATCACCCCGGCGTCGCTGGCATGCGGGACGTGCCGCCGGTAGTAATGCAGCACCGCCGGCACGATGCCGGCCGCACCGTTGGTGGGCGCGGTGACCACCCGGCCGCCGGCGGCGTTCTCCTCGTTGACGGCCAGCGCGTACAGGTTTACCCAGTCCAGCACCTGCAGCGGGTCGGTCAGCGCGGCCTCGGGGTTGGCGGTCAGCGCCAGGTGCAGCGCCTTGGCGCGGCGCCGCACCTTGAAGCCGCCGGGCAGCATGCCGTCGGTGGCGCAGCCGCGCCGCACGCAGTCTTGCATCACCTGCCAGATGTGCAGCAGGCCGCTGTCGATCTCGGCATCGCTGCGCCAGTGCTGCTCATTGCGGCGCATCAGCGCGGCGATGCTCAGGCCGTGCGCCTGGCACTGCGCCATCAGCTCGTCGGCGCTGTGAAAGGGCAAGGGCAGGGTGGTGGTGTCGGGCGCGAGCTGTTTTTGGCGGCTGCCGTCGGCGGCCACCTCGTCGCTGACGACAAAACCGCCGCCCACCGAGTAATAGCAGCGCTGGTTGATCGTCGCGCCTGCGGCATCGAAGGCGGTAAAGCGCATGCCGTTGGCATGGAAGGGCAGGCTTTCACGGCGATGAAACAGCAGATCGGTTTTCTCGCAGAACGGGATTTCGCGCTGGCCCGGCAGCCGCACCGTGCCGGCCTGGCGCACCTGGTCCAGCAGCGCCGGGATGGCTTCGACATCCACCGTGTCGGGCGCATGGCCCAGCAGGCCCAGCAGCACCGCTTTGTCGCTGCCGTGGCCTCGGCCGGTGGCGCCCAGTGAGCCGTACAAATCGCATTGCAGCCGGGCCACGGCGCCGAGCTGGGCATCGTGCGACAGGCGCTGCATGAACAACCGCGCCGCCCGCATCGGCCCCACGGTGTGCGAGCTGCTGGGGCCGATGCCGATCTTGAAGAGGTCGAAGACGGAGACGGCCATTGCGGGCTCCCGGCGGTGGATTGGATGGCGCCTTCTCCCGCGTGCGGCAGAGGGCGCAAGGCAAATCAGTCGGCGTCGTCAGCAAACTCGCTCATCGGCACGCAACTGCAAAACAGGTTGCGGTCGCCCCAGACGTTGTCCACCCGGCCCACTGGCGCCCAGTATTTGCCGCGCCGCAGCGCCGGCACCGGGTAGGCCGCGTCGCTGCGCCGGTAGGCATGCGGCCAGTCGTCGGCCGCCACCGCCTCGGCGGTGTGCGGCGCATGCTTGAGCGGATGGTCGTCGCGCGGCCAGTCACCGCGCTCAATGCGGGTGATCTCGTACCGGATGGCGATCATCGCGTCGCAAAACCGGTCCAGCTCGACCAGCGGTTCACTCTCGGTGGGCTCGACCATCAGCGTGCCGGCCACCGGAAAACTCAAGGTGGGCGCATGAAAGCCGTAGTCGATCAGCCGCTTGGCCACGTCCTCGGCGCTGACGCCCGAGCTGTCTTTGAGTGGCCGCAGGTCGAGGATGCACTCATGCGCCACGCCGCCGCCGTTCAGCGCGGCATGGCCGCCGCTGTAGTGGATGTCGTAGTGCGCCGCCAGCCGGGCCGCCACGTAGTTGGCCGACAGAATGGCCACCTCGGTGGCGTTGGTCAGGCCGTCGGCGCCCATCATGCGCATGTACATCCAACTGATCGGCAGCACGGCGGCGTTGCCCAACGGGGCTGCGCTGACCGCGCCCACCCCACCCGCAACGCCGCCCGTCACATGCGCCGGCAAAAACGGCAGCAAGTCGGCCACCACGCACACCGGCCCGACGCCCGGCCCGCCGCCGCCGTGCGGGATGCAAAACGTCTTGTGCAAATTGAGGTGGCTGACATCGCCGCCAAACTCACCGGGCGCGGCCACGCCGACCAGCGCGTTCATGTTGGCGCCGTCCACATAAACCCGGCCGCCATGCTGGTGCACCAGCGCACACAGTGCCTTGACCTGGCTGTCGAAAACGCCGTAGGTGCTGGGGTAGGTGATCATCACGGCGGCCAGCCGGGCGCTGTGCTGCACGCAGCGGGCCTCCAGGTCGGCCAGATCGACATTGCCCTGGGCGTCGCACTTGACCACCACCACCTGCATGCCGGCCATTTGGGCCGACGCCGGGTTGGTGCCGTGCGCCGACTCGGGGATCAGGCAGATCGTGCGTTGCGCCTCACCGCGCGACGCATGCCAGCCGCGAATGGCCAGCAGGCCGGCGTATTCACCCTGAGAGCCGGCATTGGGTTGCAGGCTGATGCCGGCATAGCCGGTGGCCTGGCTGAGCCAGGCGCAAAGCTGGCGGTTCAGCTCGGCATAACCGGCGCGCTGGTCGGCCGGGCAAAACGGGTGGATATGGGCAAATTCGGGCCAGGTGATCGGCACCATTTCGCTGGTGGCATTCAACTTCATCGTGCACGAGCCCAGCGGGATCATGCTGCGGTCGAGCGCCAGATCTTTGTCCGACAGGCTGCGGATGTAGCGCAGCATTTCGGTCTCACTGTGGTGGGTGTTGAACACCGGATGCGCCAAAAACCCGCTGCTGCGGCGCAGCGCGGGCGGGATCAGCAAGTCGATGCCAGCCTCAAACGCCGCCACCCTGGGCAGCGCCTGGCCGGGGGCGGCAAACCAGGACCAGAGCGCGGCGAGGTCATCCCGGGTGGTGGTTTCGTCCAGCGCCAGGCCAATCTGGCTGGCGCTGATGCGCCGCAGGTTGGCGCCGCCGGCGCGGGCGCGGGCCAGGATGGTGTTGGTGGCGGCACCGGTCTGCACCGTGATCGCATCAAACGCCGTGGCTGCGGCCAGCGTGAAGCCCAGATCGCCCAGGCCGCGCGCCAGCACGGCGGTGAAGCTGGCCACCCGTTGGGCGATGCGCTTCAGGCCGGCCGGGCCGTGGTAGACCGCGTACATGCTGGCCATCACCGCCAGCAGCACCTGGGCGGTGCAGATGTTGGAGGTGGCTTTTTCACGCCGGATGTGCTGCTCGCGGGTTTGCAGCGCCAGCCGGTAGGCCGGGTGGCCGTGGGCGTCCACGCTGACGCCCACCAGCCGGCCGGGCATCGAGCGTTTGTACTCATCGCGGCAGGCCAGGTAGGCGGCGTGTGGGCCGCCGTTGCCCATCGGCACGCCAAAGCGCTGGCTGGTGCCAACGACGATGTCGGCGCCCATTTCGCCCGGGGCTTTGAGCAGGGTGAGCGCCAGCAGGTCGGCGGCCACGATCAGTGCGGCTTGTTGGGCGTGGGCGGCGTCGGCCAGCGCTTGCAGGTCATCGATGGCGCCGCCGGTGGCCGGGTATTGGGCGATCACCGCAAAGCAGCCGGTGTGGCCGCTGCCGGCGACCTCGGCCAGCAGTTGCGTCAGATCACCCACCCGCACCGTCAGCCCCAGCGGCGCGGCGCGGGTCTGGATCACCTCGATGGTTTGCGGATGGCAGCCCGCCGCCACCAGCACGGTGTCGGATTTCGACCGCACGCTGCGCTTGGCCAGCGTCATGGCCTCGGCGGCGGCGGTGGCCTCGTCCAGCATCGAGGCATTGGCGATGGCCATCGCGGTCAGGTCACAGACCATCGTCTGGAAGTTGACCAGCGCCTCCATCCGGCCCTGCGAAATCTCGGCCTGGTACGGGGTGTAAGCGGTGTACCAGGCCGGGTTCTCCAGGATGTTGCGCTGGATCACACCGGGCGTGTGGCAGCCGTGGTAGCCCTGGCCGATAAAGCTTTTCAGCACCTGGTTCTGGCTGGCGATGGCGCGCAACTCGGCCAGCGCCTGGGCCTCGGTGAGTGGCGCGGGCAAGTCCATCGGCTGGGCGCGGGCGATGCTGCGCGGCACGATGGTCTCGATCAGCGCCCGGCGGCTGAGCGGCTGGCCGTGCGCGGCGATCAGCGCCAGCATGCGGGCCTCGTCAGCGCCATCGGGGCCGATGTGGCGGGCGACAAACTCGGCCGGGTTTTCGAGATCGACCAGGGGCGGGTTGGCGGGCTTGAGCATGGTGGGGCGTCGCGTGGTTGGCGGATGGTTGGCGGGCGTGTGGCGGTAGGTCGGGCAGGTCGGGCAGGTCGGGCGGGTCGGGCGGCGCGGCAGGGACCGGCCGGTTACAGCGTTTGCAGCAGCGCGTCGTAGCCAGGCGGGTCCATCAACAGGTCGAACTGGGCCATGTCGCTCATCCGCACCTTGAAGAACCAGCCGTTGCCCATCGGGTCGGTATTGGCCAGCGCCGGGTCGGCACGCAGCGCCTCGTTGACCTCGATCACTTCACCGCTGACGGGCATGAAGATATCGGCCGCTGCCTTGACCGACTCCACCACGCCGGCCACATCGCCCTGGGCGTAGCGGCGGCCGACCTCGGGCAGATCGACAAACACCACATCGCCCAGCGCGTCTTGCGCATGCAGGGTGATGCCCACGACGGCCGCCTCGTGGTCTTCGAGGTTGATCCATTCATGGTCGGTGGTGAATTTGGTGGTCATGGCTTTTCCTTCGATCTTCAGTCAACTGGGTGGGTGATTGGGCGATGGGCAACGCGGAAGCAACAAGCAGGCCGGCCCGGCAAAGCGGCCAGCGGCAGGTTTTGTCGACTACCGGCGGTAGCGGTGCGGCGTGAACGGCATCGGCGTGACGCGCATCGGCAAGCTTTTGCCGCGCACCTGGGCGTACACCTCATGCTGCAGGCCGGCATGGTTGACGGCCAGATAGGCCATTGCCACCGGCTGCTGCACGGTCGGGCCCAGCGTGCCGCTGGTCACCCGGCCCAACGGGTGGCCGTGGCCGTCGATGATGGGCGTGCCCTCGCGCACCGGCACTTTCTCCAGCCCGATCAGGCCGACACGTTTGACCGACGGGCCCGAGACGAGTTGGCTTTCGATCACCCGGGCGCCGGGGTAATGGCCGGCGCGGGCACCGCCGGGGCGCCGCACTTTTTGCATCGCCCAGGAAAGGCCGGCCTCGACCGGGGTGGTGCGGGCGTCGATGTCGTGGCCGTACAGGCACAGGCCGGCCTCCAGCCGCAGCGTGTCGCGGGCGCCCAGGCCGGCGGCGTGCACCTCGGGCTCGGCCAGCAGCACCCGCGCCAACAACTCGGCTTGCGCGCCCGGCACCGAGATTTCGAAGCCGTCTTCGCCGGTGTAGCCCGAGCGCGTGACAAAACAGTCGGCGCCGGCCAGCTTGAAATCACCGCCCGTCATGAAGGCCAGCCCGGCCACGCCCGGGTTCAGCCGGGCCAATGCGGCCACCGCCAGCGGGCCTTGCAGCGCCAGCAGCGCGTGATCGGGCATCGTCACGGCGGTGCAGCGGTGGCCGATGTGGGTGATGAGGTGCCGCACATCGTCAGCCTTGCAGCCGGCGTTGACGATCAGGAACAGGTGGTCGGCGCGTCGCGTGACCATCAAATCATCGAGCAGACCGCCTTGCGGGTTGGTGAAAAATGCGTAGCGCTGCCGGTGCAGCGCCAGATCGACCACATCCTGCGGCAGCAGGGTTTCCAGGGCGGCGGCGGCATCCGGCCCGCGCAACTGCATCTGGCCCATGTGCGAAACATCAAACAGCGCCGCACTGCTGCGGCACCAGCGGTGCTCGGCCAGGATGCCGGCGGGGTATTGCACTGGCATGTCGTAGCCGGCGAACGGCACCATGCGGGCGCCCAGCTCAATGTGCAGGGCGTGCAGCGGGGTCTGGAGCAGGTCAGCAGGCATGGGCGGCAACCTTCAAGGGCAGGAATAAAACCCACCAAGGTGGGTGCGCTGCCCTCGCTGTCCGCTTTACCTGAGAGATTGGCGGATGCCGGTGTGGGCCGGCGCCCGTTTGCCCCTTCGGTGGGCCGGCCCGCATCTGACGATGCCACCGGCCTCTCTCCAGTGAGGAACGCCTGCCGTTGCAGACGCCTTGTCAGTCCTTTTGCCTGAGCGTTCGGGGGGCTGGCCCCTGCGCCTTCGGCGGCACGGCGGGCCAGGCCCGCTGCACTCTCTCCTGACATGCGGCGCAGTCTAGCACCGCCCAACGCGGCGTCGCGCGGCCGGGATCAGCGCAGGTGCAACACCCCGTCGGCCACCAGTTGGGCCACTTGGGCGGCATCAAAACCCAGCTCGGCCAGCAGCGCCGGGCCGTGCTCACCCAGGTGGGCGGCCGGGCCGGGCAGTGGCAGCGCCTGACCGTCAAACTTGGCGGCGGCCCGCGCCAGCCGCACCCGGCCCAGCGCGCCGTGGTCCATTTCGGCCAGCGCCTGGTTGTGCCGCACCTGCGGATCGTCCAGCACCGCGCCGCGCTCATTGACGCGGCCCAGCGGCGCGCCGTTGGCGCGGAAGGCGGCCTGCAAATCAGCGCTGCTGCGCCGCGCCATCAGTGGCTCGAGTAGCGCGCGCAGTGCCAGCGCGTGGCGGTTGCGGCTGCGCTGGGTGGCAAAGCGCGGGTCGCTGGCGATCTCAGGCGCGCCCAGTGCCCGGCACTGGCCGGCAAACTCGGCTTGCTGCGGCGCCATCGTGGCGACAAAGCCGTCGGCCGTCTGCCACGGTTTTTGCGTCGCACCCAACTCGGGGAAATGCGGCGGCGGGGCATCGACAAAGACATGGTTGTACATCGCGTCCGGCCACTGGAAGGCCAGCACCGCGTCCAGCATCGACACGTCCACCCGCCGGCCCAGGCCGTCCTGTTCACGGGCGTATAGCGCGGCCGTGACGGCCTGCGCGGCGGTGATGGCGGTGAGCTTGTCGCACACCAGGGTGGCCACCAGGCCCGGGTGGCCGGTATGGGGGTCGCGGTGCGACGCGGCCACCCCGGCCACGGCCTGGATGACGGCGTCATACACCCGGTCACCGGCGGCCGGGCCGGTGTCACCGTAGCCGTTGATCGACAGCCGGATCAACCGAGGATTGAGTGCGGCCAGCGCGCTGTCGTCCAGCCCCAGCCGGCCCATCACGCCGGGGCGGAAGTTGTTCACCACCACATCGGCGCGCCGCAGCAGCGCGTGCAGCACGGGCAAGGCCGCCGGCGCCTT
>JANLOP010000058.1:0-7816 GCA_031366635.1 Betaproteobacteria bacterium
CACCTGGGCCGGTGTGGCGTTGTGCACTTGCGCGGCGGCGTCCAGCGCGGCCAGCACGCGGTAGCCGCGCGGGCTGAGGTAGCCCTCGACACCGGCGCCGCGCGGGCTTTTGCCCAGGTCGGCCTGGCGGCGGTATTTGCCGGTGAGAAAGCCCCGCGCCAGGCCAAAGAAATTGATCACGCCGATGTTCTCGGCCCGGCACAGCGGCTCCAGCGCGGCCTCGTAAGCCGCGCGGTCCATCAGGTTGTACAGCGGTTGCAGGCTCTCGTAGCGCGGCAGGCCGAGCCGGGCGCTGGTGGCCAGGGTCTCGGCCAGGCGCGGCGCGCTGAAGTTGCTGGCGCCGATGACCCGCACCTTGCCTTCGTCGATCAGCTCGGCAAACGCCGCCAGCGTTTCTTCCAACGCTGTGGCGGGGTCGTCGTCATGCGACTGGTACAGGTCGATGTGGTCGGTTTGCAGCCGGCGCAGTGAGTCGTGCACCGCCTGGCGTATCCAGCGCCGCGACAGGCCCCCCTTGCCGTCGGCCGCATCGTCCGACATCGGCTTGCCCACCTTGGTGGCGATCAGCACCTGGCTGCGCCGGCCGCCGGCCGCCAGCCACTCACCGATCAGCGTCTCTGATTCACCGCCGGCATGGCCCGGCACCCAGCGCGAGTAGACATCGGCGGTGTCGATCAGGTTGAAGCCGCCATCGACAAAGGCGTCGAGCAGCGAAAACGAGGTGGCTTTGTCAGCCGTCCAGCCAAACACATTGCCGCCGAAGACGAGCGGGGCGATGAGCAGGCCCGACCGGCCGAGCGGGCGCAGCGGCAGAGCGGGGGCGGCTGGCGAGGGGCTGGGGCTGGGCATGGGCTGACTCCACAAAAAAGGGGGGGATGCAGGCCGCTGCGGCGGCGGCGGCCGGCGAATGCTCGCACGGCGCGGCGGTCAGCGCCGGGGCCGGCGCCATGCCTCACGGCGGCCGGTGCCGGGCGGCGCGGCACGACAGCGCGTTCGGAAAATACAGCGCGTTCAGGCTTTTGCTGTGCACCGGCGAGAAGCCGCGCGCACGCTGCGCGCCGGGGCCGTGGCGGCGCCAGTCGCGCACCCAGAAAACGCTGTCGGCCACCTCCATCAAGCCCATCGTCTCGCGGTCGCCCACCAGCATGCCCTGCACGCGCAGGCCTTGGCGCTCTCGCACCGCGTCCAGTTGGGCCCGCGATGCGGCGCAGCCGGGCATGCTTGGTCAGCGCAAAGCCGACCATCCGCACCTCGAAGGTGACGAGTGCGCCGATTTGGCTGAAGCGCACGCCGTCGCCATCAAACCCCGGCCCGCCGGTGCTGATCTCATCCTGCGCCTGACCTCATTTTGAGCCACGCGCCAAGATCGCCGGGCAAGCGGCATTCGCGCTATTCCGCCACGGCAGCCGTGCAGGAGCGCAAATTGGTCAGCCGCTCGCAGCGCCATCGAGTTCATGCGCGACCTGAAGTGCTGGCCGATGCGACCGGCCAGCCGTCACTACGTGCTTGAGCCGGCAGCCCGGCGTGGCCGGGTCAGCCTGCCTGATCTGCAGCAAATGACGACAGCACGACCTCGCCCACATCGCTTTGCTGCAGCTTGACCAGGGCGTCGATGTGATCAGCGGCCCACGACGCGGCCACCTGCGACGCAGCGCTCGCGTGTTTGGACGAAACCCAGCGCGACATCGAGACCAGCCCGGACGGGGTTTCAATGAGCTCGTAGGACTGGAACCCAGGTTGGGCGCTGAAGATATCGAGCAGACCACCGGGGGACTTGACGACGTTGACGACCTGCTCGAACGATCCGGACCTGAGCCGGAAAAAGGCGACACGTGCATGCATCGAAGATCTCCTTTGGTCTTCCTGGTCAGGAAGCCATCTGGTTGGGTGGCAAACCGCACCCGACGGATTTCTATTCTGTGTGCCGTGCCGTGCTGGCGTCAAGCCGACGACGCCCCTGTCAACGTCAGCAAGCAAGGCGACGCACAAGCCGCTTTTGTGCGCTTCGGCAGTACCGCCAGCAGCGACAGCGGGGCTGCGGCGGCTGCGGGCCTGGGCGGCGCGGGGTGGCCGCGCAGGTGGCACGGAGGGTGCACCGTCTCGTTGGCCTGACGTTTGCCTCACGGCGGCCGGTGCCGGGCGGCACGGCCCGACAGCGCGTTCGGAAAATACAGCGCCGTCAGGCTTTTGCTGTGCACCGGCGAGAAGCCGCCCGCGCGCTGCGCGCCGGGGCCGTGGCGGCGCCAGTCGCGCACCCAGAAAATGCTGTCGGCCACCTCCATCAAGCCCATCGTCTCGCGGTCGCCGACCAGCACGCCCTGCACGCGCAGGCCTTGGCGCTCTCGCACCGCGTCCAGTTGGGCCAGCGTGGCGGCAGTGCAGCCAAACTCACCATCGCTGACGATCAGCAGGTCGGCGCTGGCCCAGCGCTCGGTCTGCACCCGCTCGATGGCGCGCTCGATCGGGCTTTGCAGGTCGGTGCCGCCGTCAAAGCCCTGGCCGATCAAATCCAGCAGCGCGGCCAGGCCGTCGGCGCTGTGCACCAGCTCGCGCTCGACGACCTCACCCGGCCCGCCAAAGGCGATCAGCAGGCAGCCGCGCTGCTCGGCAAAAGCGGTGCGCACGGCTTGCAGCACGACGGCTTTGGCGATGGCCTCGGGCGCGCCGCGCATCGAGCCCGAGGTGTCGATGCAGACGATGATCGGCCCGCGCACCAGCGCCTCGGGCGCGGGTGGCAGCACGGCCCGGCGCGGCGTGGCGGTGGGGTCGGGCCGCAGGTCGATCAGCACGGCCTGGCTGTCGTAGGTCAGCAGCCGGCCCTCGGCGCGGCGCGCCCGCCACAGCTTGTGCAGCACCGGGTGCAGCAGCATCGCCGCCTCACTGCCCAGCATGGCCTCGATGCGGCCGGAGTGGCGGATGCCGCGCAGCTCACCGGGCATGTCGGGCAGCAGGGTTTCAACCGGTTTGACGGCCGCCCGGTGCGCTGTGGCCAGGTTGGCGCGCAGCGGCGCCGGCGCCGGCGGCGGCACTTGCGGCGTCGGGCAACGCTGGCTGCGGCCCAGTTGGCGGATCAGCGCGGCCAGCTCGGGCAGGGCCAGCAGCAGTTGGCCAAGGCGCTGCGCCTCTTGCCATTCGCGGCGACGCAGTTGGCCGCGCAGATCGCCCCACCGCAAATGGGCGAGATCGCCCAGGCCGTGCAACAGCACCTGCACCGCCTGCCAGTCGCCTTTGGTCACCGTCCAGACGGCGCTGAAGCCTTGTGCCACCTCGGCGATGGCCTGGGCCCGGCCCAGCCGGGGTTGCAGATCGATCAACTGGTCGAGGTGCCACAGCAGCGTTTGCAGCAGTTGCTCGCTGATGGCGTCGGCGCCCGGGCCGGTGCCGGCGCACAGGCCGGCCAGGCCCAGCGCGCCGGCCGCAGCGCGCAGCGCGGCGCTGGCTTCGGCATCGCCAAAATCAGCGTCGGGCGGGGGCAGTTCGCCCCGGGCCAGGGCCTCGCGCCAGCGCTGCAGATCGTGCAGGCGCTGGCCGGTGCTGTCGGGCGCGGCGGGCTCGGCCGGATGGCGCCAGGGCGTGGCGGGGTTTTTGATGCGCTCGGCCAGCCCAGCCGGCGCCACCGGCCCGGTGTGGCTGACCAGCGCCGCGCCCCACAGCGTGCGCGGCAATGCCGCCAGGCGGTGGTAGGGCTGCTCCAGTACGTTGGCGGATGCGCTGACGGATGCGTTGGCGGAGGCACCGCCGGGTGGGCGGGCGGGTGCGGCGGCGCGGTTCATTCGGCGTGGCAAGGCTCAGCCGGCAGGCAGATCGACCGGCACCGGCGTCGGGCCGATCCCCGGCAACGCCTCGTCCACCCGCAGCGCGGCAAAACCTGATTCGGCGCTGGCCAGCAGCGCCAGCCGGGCTTGCAGGCCGGCCAGTGTGGCCAGGGTCTGGGCGTGGGCGGCCAGCCAGCCCTGGCCCAGCGCGGGCGGCAGCCACAGCCGCTGCGCCAGCCGGCAGGCCAGCGCATCGTGCGCGGCTTGCACGCTGGCGCGGGCGGCGTCGGCCTGGCCGGCGAGCGCGGCCACCTGGGCCAGGCGGGCGGCCACGTGCACGGGGCTGAAGGCGTGGCGCTGCCGGGCCTCCAGCGCGGCCGAGCGCAGGCGCTGCGGCGCGCCGTCGGCGGCAGCGCCGGGCCCGCCCGATGCGCCTGCCGATCCACCGCCCGATCCACCCCCCAGCGCCAGGGCCAGCGCCAGCTTGCCGGCGCTGCTGTCCAGCAGCGCGCCGCCGGGCTGGTCGCCGTCGGCCGGCAGGCGCTGCTCCAGATCGAGCTGCTTCTCGAAGGCATTGACGGCCGCGTGCAGCCAGGGCAGCGGCTGGGCCACCGCCTGTAGCAGCGACTCGGTGACCCAGGCACTGAGCGCGGGCACGGTCTGGGCGTCAGCGCTCAGCACGTAGGGCGCCAGCCACAGGTCGAGCGCGTCCAGCGTGGCCCGGCCCTCGCTGGCGGCGGCGCAGCGCATCAGCGCCAGCCACTGCCGCCAGCGCCGGTCGGACACCGTCAGGCCCAGCGTGCCGGCCACGCCGCGCACGGCGGTCAGCCCGGCCAGCGCGTCGGCACCCAGCGCCACGGCGCGGCTGGCGGCGGTCAACGCGGCGCGCTCGGCGGCGGTGATCGGTGCGGGCGCTGCGTCCGGGCCAGCAGCCGCCGCATCGCCGGTCACATCGCGCAACGCCAGCAGCGCGGCAAACGCGCCCTCGCTGACCGGCGCCACCGGCACGCGCAGCAAGAACCGGTCATGGAACGCCGCCAGTGATTCATCGGCCGGCGGCTCGTTGCTGGCGCCGACGACGCTGATCAGCGGCGTGTGCAGCCGGCCGGCGCCGTTGTCGAACTCGCGCTCGTTGAGCAAGGTCAGCAGCGCGTTCAGGATCGCCGAGTTGGCCTTGAACACCTCGTCGAGAAAGGCGATGCCGGCGGTGGGCAGGTAGCCGTCGATCAGCCGCTCGTAGCGGTCGTCCTCCAGCGCCTTCAGCGAGAGCGGGCCGAACAGCTCTTCGGGCGTGGAAAAGCGCGTCAGCAGGCGCTCGAAGTAGCGCGCGCCGTCAAAAGCCCGGTGCAGCCGGCGTGCCAGCTCACTTTTGGCGGTGCCGGGCGGGCCGATCAGCAGCACATGCTCACCGGCCAGCGCGGCCAGCAGCAGCAGCCGGGCAGCGCTGTCGCGCTCCAGCAGGCCGTGCGTCAGGGCTTGCAGATGGGCTCGCAGACGGGCTTGCAGACGGGCTTGAAACGGGCCCGGGACGGGGTCTGGCAACGGTGCCGGGCCGGGCGGCGGTGGGGTGGGGGCGGGCAGCATGGCGCCCGATTGTGGCGGCCGCTGCGCGCCGCTTGCGCCCCGGCGCTCAGCCGTGCGGCGTGCTGTGGCTGCGCCCGGCCAGGCGCAAGGTGCTGCGCCCGGCCAGCTTGGCCTGGTACATCGCGGCGTCGGCACTGCGCAGCAACGCGGCGGCGTCCGCCCCCGACTCCGGGTAGCGCGCCACGCCGATGCTGGCGCCCACCTGCAAATCGTGCGCGCCCACCCGCATCGGCTCGGCCAGGCTGAGCAGCAATTTGTCGGCCACCAGCAGGCAATCGTCGGCCTGGGCCAGCGTGCTGAGCAGCACCACAAACTCGTCGCCGCCCAGCCGCGCGGCGGTGTCGGACGAGCGCAGCCCGAGTTGCAACCGGCGCGCCACCTCGCACAGCACCTGGTCGCCCACCGCATGGCCGTGCTGGTCGTTGATGGGTTTGAAGCGGTCCAGGTCGATGAACAGCAGGGCCAGCGGCGCGCCGCTGCGCCGGGCCTGGGCGATGGCTTGCTGCAGTTGATCCTCCAGCCGGGTGCGGTTGGGCAGCCCGGTGAGGCCATCGTGGTAGGCCAGATGCGACATTTGCTCCGCCAGGCGTTGCCGCTCGGTGATGTCGCAGACGATGGCCAGGTAGCCGCTGATGGCGCCCGCGCCGTCGTGCAGCGCCGACAGGGTGATGGTCACCGGCACGCGGCCGCCGTCACGGCGCCGGCAGTGCAGGCAACGCTCGATGCTGCGCTGGTGGCTGGGCAGCGCGCCAGCGGCCCCGCCCTGGCGCGCCGCCGCCGCCACTTGCTGGTGCTGGTCCAGCATGTGGCGCAGCGTGTCGAGGTCGGCACCACTGAGAAAGCTGCCCAGCGTGCTGCGGCCCACTTCGTCACCGGCGTGGCAATCCAGCAGGCGCTCGGCGGCCGGGTTCATGGCCTGTACCAGGCCGTGCGCGTCGGTGACGATGAGCGCAAACGCGGCATGCTCGAACACCGCCTCGCGCAGCGCATTGGCCGCTTGCAGGGCCTGGGCGCTGGCGTCGATGCGGTCTAACGCGGCTTGGGCATCGGTCAGGTCGCGCAGCAGGCCGACAAACTGGCGCTGGCCGTCCACCACCATCTGGCTGACGCGCAGCTCGATCGGGAACAGCGTGCCGTCAGCGCGCCGGGCTTGCAGCCGGCGCTGCGGCTGGGCCGGCGCGGCCGGGCTGCTGGGCGGGTCGGCGTCGGGGCGCGGCTCTGTCGCTGCCGCGTCCATGCCAGCCACCGTCTCGGCTGCCGGCGCCAGCCACTGGCTGTGCCGGGCCGCGCCGCCCAGCGGCATCAGCAGCGACAGGCTGTGCCCCTCCATGCGCTCGGCCGGGTGGCCAAAGATGCGCTGCGCGGCCTGGTTGACGCTCAGCATATTGCCGTGGCGGTCGATGGTGATGATGGCGTCGGCGGTGCTGTTGAAGACCGCATGCAGGCGCTCGGCGTTGCTGCGGGCTTGCGCGCTCATCGCCAGCGCCAGCCGCTGGATGCGCTGCTGCTGGCGCGACAAACGCCCTGCCACCAGCGCCAGCAGCAGCGTGATGGCCAGCCCGCTACCCAGCACCAGCAGCGCAAACGCCGCCCGGGCGTGGTTCACCGGCTGGCGCGCCACCTCGACGGTCCAGGCGCGCCCGGCCACGGCCAGCGCGTGGGTGCGGCGGTCTTCGGCGCGCGGCGGACCGGCGTCGGGCCGGGCCGCCGCGTCAAAGCGCTGCCGGGTCACCAGCGTGGTCAGCACCGGGCCGGCTGGCGCCGGACCCGCCCCGGGCGAGCCGACCGGGCCCTGGTCGCTGACGGTCACCTGGTAGGGCGCCTGGCGCTGCACTGGCAGGGTGTCGCGCAACATCTCGTCCACCCGCAACACCGCGCTCACCACGCCCACCAGCGCGGCCTGGCGTTGCGCCACGCTGTCTTGCGGCGCGCCCCGGCGGTACACCGGCAGCCGCACCAGCACGCCGGGGCCTTGTTGCAGCAGCGTGAGCGGTGCGGACGCCTGCGGCTGGCCGCTGTCGCGGGCCCGGGCCAGCACCTCGCGGCGGTCGGGCTCGGCGGCGATGTCGTAGCCAAAGGCTTTTTCGTTGCCGGCCATCGGCTCGTTGAATTCGATCGGCAAGTAGTCGGGCCGCAGACCCGGCGGGTGCACGGTGAAACCGGGGTAGCCGTCGGGCTGCAGTGAGCGGTCTTGACGCACGCTGTCCTCGTAGGCGGCACGCTGCGCTGCGCTGACGAGGCGTGAATAATGGATCGCGGCCAACCCCGGAAAGCGCGATTTCACCTGTGAGTCCTCAAACAAGCGGTGGAACTCGGCGCGCGAGACATCGCTGCTGGCCCGGAACAGGGCCTGAAAACTGGCCAGCAAATCGAACTGGTGCTGCACCCGCTGGCTGATGTTCTCGAAGCTGAGCTGGCTGTAGCGGTCGAACTCGACATCGGCCTGTTCGGCCAGACGGTCGGCGCTTTTTTGCCAG
>JANLOP010000061.1:0-4204 GCA_031366635.1 Betaproteobacteria bacterium
AGCAAGGCGCAGATTCTGGGCATGGCGAACGCGGGAGGCGACACCATCAACACCATCAAGGCGGCCAATGAGTTTGGCATCACCAAGACGATGAAGCTGGCCGGCCTGCTGATCTTCATCAACGACATCCATTCGCTGGGCCTCAAGACCACGCAAGGCATGTACCTGACCGACAGTTGGTACTGGAACAAGGACGCCGAAACCCGCGCCTGGAGCCGGGGCTTCTTCGAGAAGATCAAGCGCATGCCGTCGTCGATCCAGGCGGCGGACTACTCGGCCGCCTACAACTACCTGCAAGCCGTCAAGGCCACCGGGTCTGATGACGCCGACAAGGTGCTGGCGCAAATGAAAAAGACCAAGGTCAACGACATCTTCACCAAAGGCGGCTACATCCGTGACGACGGCACGATGGTGCACGACATGTATTTGATGCAGGTCAAATCGCCTGACCAGTCAGCCGAGCCCTGGGACTACTACAAGGTGGCCGAGGTCATCAAGGGCGAAGCCGCCTGGACGACCAAGGCAGAGACCAAGTGCCCGCTCTGGAAATGATGCGATGACCCACCACTGACCTGTTACTGAAGCGCGGCACGCCATGGAGATTTTCGGCATCCCCCTGCAAGCCTTCCTCGGCCAGTTGATGCTGGGCCTGGTCAACGGCTCGTTTTACGCCATGCTCAGCCTGGGCCTGGCGGTGATCTTCGGCCTGCTGGGCATCGTCAACTTTGCCCACGGCGCGCTGTACATGATGGGCGCCTATGTGGCCTGGCTGTGCCTGGAGAAGTTCGGCATCAACTTCTGGGCCGCGTTGGTCATCGCGCCGCTGGTGGTGGGCGCGATGGGGGTGGTGGTGGAGCGCACCTTGCTGCAGCGGCTCTACAACATCGACCCGATTTATGGCCTGCTGCTCACCTTCGGCCTGGCGCTGATTGCCGAGGGCATCTTCCGCGACCAGTTTGGTGTCTCGGGCCAACAGTATCCGGTGCCCGAAGCGCTGCAAGGCGCCACCAACCTGGGCTTTATGGCGCTGCCCAATTACCGGGGTTTTGTGATTGGCGCATCGCTGCTGGTCTGCCTGTCCACCTGGTACATCATTGAGCGCACCCGGCTGGGCGCCTATCTGCGCGCCGGCACCGAGAACCCCAAGCTGGTGCAGGCCTTCGGCATCAATGTGCCGGTGATGGTGATGCTGACCTACGGCGCCGGTGCCGGCCTGGCCGCGCTGGCCGGTGTGCTGGCCGCGCCGGTGATCCAGATCACACCGCTGATGGGCAGCAACCTGATCATCGTGGTGTTTGCGGTGGTGGTGATCGGCGGCATGGGCTCGATCCTGGGCTCGATCATCACCGGGCTGGCGCTCGGCCTGATCGAGGGCCTGACCAAAGTGTTCTACCCCGAGGCGTCGAGCATTGTGGTGTTTGTGATCATGGCCATCGTGCTGGTGATCCGGCCGGCCGGCCTGTTCGGCAAGGAACTGTGATGGGCACCGATCTGAGCCAAAAGATCACCACCCGCGCCCGCTGGGCCTGGGCCGCCGGGCTGGCGTTGCTGGTGGCCGCGCCCTTCATCGGCCTGTACCCCGTCTTCATGATGAAGGCGATGTGCTACGCCATCTTCGCCTGCGCCTTCAACCTGCTGCTGGGCTACACCGGGCTGCTGTCGTTCGGCCATGCCGCCTACCTGGGCGCGGCGGCTTACGGCACCGGCTGGTTGATCCGCTCGGCCGGCTGGCCGCCCGAGGCCGGCGTGCTGGCTGGCATGGTGATCGGCGCGGCGCTGGGCCTGGGCGTGGGCTTGATCGCCATCCGGCGCCAGGGCATCTACTTCGCGATGATCACCTTGGCGATGGCGCAGATGATTTACTTCGTCTGCCTGCAAGCGCCGTTCACCGGCGGTGAAGACGGCTTGCAAGGCGTGCCACGCGGCGCGCTGTTTGGCGGGCTGATCCCGCTGCAAAGCGATGTGGCGCTGTACTTTGCCGTGCTGGCGGTGTTTGTCGCGGTGTTTCTGGCCATCATCCGCATCGTGCACTCGCCGTACGGCCAGGTGCTGAAGGCCATCCGGGAGAACGAGCCGCGTGCCATCTCCCTGGGCTACGACGTCGACAAATACAAATTGCTGGCGTTTGTGCTGTCCACGGCCATCGCCGGGCTGGCCGGGTCGCTCAAAACCCTGGTGCTGGGCTTCGCCACCTTGAGCGACGCCCACTGGAGCTTGTCGGGCGAGGTGGTGTTGATGACCTTGCTGGGTGGCATGGGCACGTTTGCCGGCCCGGTGATCGGCGCCTTCACCATCATCGGCCTGCAAGACTACCTGGCCGACCGGGTGGGCTCTTGGGTCACCGTGATCATCGGCGTGATCTTTGTGGTCTGTGTGCTGGCCTTCCGCAAAGGCTTTGTCGGTGAGTTGATTGCCTTGCAGCAGCGGCGCGGCAAGCCGGCGGGCTAGTGCTGCGCCCGGCCTCTGCGCCGGGTGGCATCACTACAATTTGACGCACCATGCGACTCAGCCCAGCCCAGATCAACTTGCTGCGCAACGCTGCGGAACGGCGCTTTGGCGCGCAATCGGTGCTGTGGCTGTTCGGCTCCCGGGTGCATGACGCGCAACGCGGCGGCGATGTGGACCTCTACCTTGAAACGCCCGAGCGCAATGCCGACCACCTGATCGACAGCAAGCTGCGGTTTTTGGCCGATCTGCATGACACGCCCGAGTTTGAGGGCGAGCGCATCGACCTGGTCATCCACAGCCCGCTGCACCGCAGTGAGCTGCCGGTGCACCGCGTGGCCCGGGCCGAGGGTATCCGGCTGTGATGGCCGGTGGGGTGGGCGGTGTCGTTGCGGACGGCCCATCCGCCAAGCTGGCAGCAGCGCTGGCTGAATGCGGCTTGCACGCCCAGGTATTGGCGCAGGCGCTGGACGAGGTGCAGCCGCTGCTGCCCTTTGACGCAGCCGCTGCGGCAGCCATCAACCCGTTGCAGCGCCGCCTGCTGGACCAGATCGCCTACCGGTTTGGCAAGTTGCAAGACTCGTTGGGCGAGCAGGTATTGCCGGGCTTGCTGCTGGCGGCCCAGGAGCCTGTTGCACCCGAGGCCACCTTCATCGAGAAGCTGCACCGGCTGGAGCGCCTGGGTGCCGTGCCCAGCGCGGCCGAGTGGAAGCTGCTGCGTGAACTGCGCAACGCGCTGGCGCATGACTATCCGGATGCGCCCGAGTTGCAGGCTGCCTGGTTGAACCGCTTGGTCGCCAGCGTCCCGACGCTGTTGGGCATGGCGTCGGCGGCGTCGGTGTTTGCGGATCGTTTGCAGCCGCCTGCTTGAGCGCCCGGCATCACGGCGCAGCTTGAAGCGCCGATTTGAGCGCGGCTACTCGCCAAACAAGCCCCCGGCCGCCGACGGCGGCGCCACCCCCAGGTGCCGGTACGCCGCCAAGGTGGCAATCCGCCCGCGCGGGGTGCGCTGCAAAAAACCCTGCATTATCAAAAACGGCTCGATCACATCTTCGATCGTGCCGGCCTCTTCACCGATCGCGGCTGCCACGTTGTCCAGCCCCACCGGGCCGCCGTCAAAGCGGTGGATCACCGCCTCCAACAATTTGCGGTCCATCAAATCGAAACCTTCCGGGTCGACATCCAGCATCACCAGCGCCCGGTCAGCGATCAGGCGGGTGATGCTGCCGTCGCTCTTCACCTCGGCATAGTCGCGCACCCGGCGCAGCAGCCGGTTGGCGATGCGCGGCGTGCCGCGGGATCGGCGGGCGATCTCAAAAGCGCCTTCACCGTCGATCGGCACTTTAAGCAAGCCGGCCGAGCGGTGCACGATGGTGCCCAGCTCGGCGGCGCTGTAAAACTCCAGCCGGGTGACGATGCCGAACCGATCACGCAACGGGTTCGTCAGCATGCCGGCCCGGGTGGTGGCGCCCACCAGCGTGAAAGGCTGCAAATCGAGCTTGATCGAGCGCGCGGAAGGGCCGTCGCCGATCATGATGTCGATCTGGTAATCCTCCAGCGCCGGGTAGAGGATTTCTTCCACCACCGGGCTCAGCCGGTGAATCTCGTCGATGAACAGCACATCGCCCGGTTCAAGATTGGTCAGCAGCGCCGCCAGATCACCAGTCTTGGCGATCACCGGGCCAGAAGTAGCGCGGAACCCCACCCCCAGTTCGCGCGCGACAATCTGCGCCAGTGTGGTCTTGCCCAGCCCCGGCGG